>CAYZBB010000009.1:0-75679 GCA_964476495.1 uncultured Actinomycetes bacterium
CCCGGCCGTAGGGGTAGCGCACCCGAGTGGGGGAGTAGGTGTACCAGGAGAAGGCGGCGCCGCGCGGGCAGCCGCGCGGCTCGTACTCCGGACGGTCCGGGCCGACGCTGGGATAATCGGTCTCCTGAGTTTCCCACGTGATGATGCCGTCCTTGACGTACACCTTCCAGGAACAGGAGCCGGTGCAGTTCACCCCGTGCGTGGAGCGCACCACCTTGTCGTGGCTCCACCGGTCACGGTAGAAGATGTCGCCGTCGCGACCGCCGGTCTTGCTGATCGTGCGCAGGTCGGTCGAGACCTCCCCGCGGCTGAAGAATCGACCGCTGCGAAGCAGCAGATCGGCGACGGGGCCGTCTATCCCGGTGCTCATCGCACTCCCTCCCGAGTTTCAACGGAGCGACGCGGCGCCCATGATTCGCTCGCAAGCTCGCTCATCGCACCCACTCCCGGGTTTCAACGGAGCGACGCGGCGCCCATGATTCGCTCGCAAGCTCGCTCATCGGGTACCTCCGGCGCCCGGGTCGGTGGCGGACCGGACGTGCAGCCGCCAAGCCGTGAAGATCGCCGCCATGGCGCACGTGGCGACCAGCAGCAACAGACCGACCGTGTAGTCGTTGTCGGTCGAGTCGTAGGTCGCACCCATCACCAGCGGCGGGAAGTAACCGCCGAGACCGCCTGCAGCTCCTACGATCCCGGTCACGGTACCGACCTTCTCCGGTGGTGCCGACCTGGCCACCCAGGCGAATACCCCACCGGTACCGATACCGAGGAAGAATGCCAGCGCGACGAACGATGCCCCGGCCGCCAGTTCCGGCGCCGGCTGGAGGATCTCGACGGCGGCCAGCGCGCCGGAGCCGATCAGCGAGATCAGCACGATGACCTTCGGGCCGACCTTGTCCGAAAGGATGCCGCCGATCGGCCGCGCGACCACCGCGGCCAGCGCGAATCCAGCCGTGCGGGTACCTGCGTCGGTGGCCGAGAAGTCGTAGATGGTCTTGAGGTAGGTGGGCAGGTATGTGCTGAACGCGACGAAGCCGCCGAAGCAAACGGCGTAGAGGAACGACATCTGCCAGGTGATGGCAAGCCTTCCGGCCGCCTTGAGTTTCGGAACGACCGGTGCCGTATTGGGTTTCCAGCTCGGCGAGTCCTTCATCGCCACCATCACCAGCACTGCTGTGCCGGCGAGCGCGGCCGCGATGATCACGTGGGTCGCCACATAGCCGAACCAGGTCACGAACCGCGGCGTGAAGAACGCGGACAGCGCGGTGCCACCCATGCCGGCTCCGAAAACGCCGGTGGCGAATCCGCGTCGAGCCGGCGGGTACCAGGCGTTGACGAACGGGATGCCGACCGCGAAGGCGGTACCGGCAATACCGAGGAAAAATCCGAAGACCAGCAGCAAGATATAGGAGTCGATGCTGCCGGCAAATGCCACCAACAACACCGGGACGATCGAGACCACAGACACGACCATGAACATCGCTCGGCCACCGTACCGGTCGGTGAGCGCGCCCACCGGAATTCGGCCGACAGAGCCGACAAGAATGGGTGTGGCGACCAGCAACGCGGTCTGCGAGCTGGACAGGTCCATCGCCGTCGCGTAAGGCGTGGACAGCGGGGCGATCAGGTTCCAGGCCCAGAAGTTGATCGCGAATGTCCAGGTGGCCAGGCCGAGGTTCATCCCCTGGCCGGTCATCTGGGGTGGCGCTGCGGTGGACGGTCCGGTCGGTCGCACGATGCTCACGACCGGCCGCGCCCGTTCGGGCGGGAACGTTTGCGACAGCATGACATGATCGGCTCCTCGGTGGCGGCGGACCCCGAAAAACGGCAAAGGGACTACCGGACCTCACCATCTACGCGACAAAGCGCGACAGGGCCGAAAGTCCTTTCGAACGGGAAGCTACTCGCGGTCGGCGAAGGCCGCGACCGCGCACGGGAAGCGGATTTCTCTCACACCGAAGAATGGCAGTTGTGAGGTCGGTAAAATCAGCAGGTCACGGCGGTTTCTCGTAGAATTCGGGATTCTGAACGCCGGTGTGTATCGCCGGATCAGCCCGGCTCGTGGGCCTTGCCCAACTCGGCCGACCGCAGGGCCGCCGCCTCGATCGCGGTGAGCAGGGCCGCGCGCACCCGATGGTTCTCCAGTTCCCGGATGGCCGCGATGGTGGTCCCCCCAGGAGACGTAACCGCCTCACGCAGGGTGACCGGATGCTCACCCGAATCCCGCAGCATGGTGGCCGCACCGACCGCGGACTGGATGATCAGCTGGGTGGACACGGCGCGCGGAAGGCCCAGCAGGATGCCGGCGTCGATCATCGCCTCGACCAGGAAGAAGAAGTAGGCCGGCCCGGAGCCGGACAGCGCGGTGACGGCGTCCTGCTGGGACTCCGGCACCCGAACCACCTTGCCGACTGTGGACAGTAGGTCCTCAACCAGCTGAAGGTGTTCCGGTTCGGCGTGCGACCCGGCAGAGACGGCGCTCATCGCCTCCCCGACCAGCATCGGCGTGTTGGGCATGACCCGGACCACCGGCGTACCGGCCGGTAGGTGTCGCTCATAGAGGGACGTCGGCAGCCCCGCGCACAGCGACACCACCAGCGTTCCGGGAGTGATCGTGGCGGCCAGCGACTGCAGCAACGGGTCGATGTCCTGCGGCTTCACCGCGACGATCAGGACGTCGGCGAGCTTCGCGGCCTCCTCCGTCTCCACTCCCCGCACCCCGTAGCGCTGGGTCAGCTCGGCGACCCGATCCGGGTAGCGTTCGGTGAACATCAGCGTGTCCGGTGTCCGGCCCGCCGCGATGAGGCCGGCCAGCATGGCTTCACCGATCTTGCCCGCGCCGAGGATCGCGATCGTCGTCATGGCGAACAGGGTGCCAGAGACCCGGTCACTGCCATCACTCAGCCGTCAAGCAGTTGTTCGGCCCCGTCCAGGATCCGGTCGATGCCGAAATCCAGCGCTCCTGCCGGGTCGCCGGCGCTGCCCAGCTGCTCCCCCACCGCGCGGCCGACCCGTCCAGCGACCGGGAACCCGGACGGGTCCATGACGGCGGCCAGTGCGGGTTCGATCGCGGACCACCACTGTTCGTCGTCCGCGCCGCTGCCGTCCCGGTCGGCGGTCAACGCCGCATGCCAGCGGGCCAGGCCCTGCACGTGCACCACGACCATGGTGAGCACGCCGTCCATCTCCAGATCGGACAGACCTATTCCGTCCAGTGGTCGCAGCTCCGCCTCGTACTTGCGGTTGATGTTCGGTCCGAGCGCCGGCCGACCCTGCGGGACCTGCAACAGCCACGGGTGCCGCACGTAGAGCTCCCAGTTCCGACGGGCGACGAACCGCAGTCCGGCGCGCCAGTCGCCCTGCCTCGCGGGCTCGTCGAGGTCGGCGTACAGCTCGCCGGTGACGGTGTCGATCATCAGGTCGACCAGCGCGGGCTTGCCCGGGACGTGCGTGTAGATGGACATGGTGCCGGCGCCGAGGCTGTCGGCGACCGCGCGCATGGAGACGGCGTCGATGCCACCGGAGTCGGCCAGTGCAACCGCGGCCTGCACGATCGCCCGCACAGTCAGCCCCGAACGGCCCGGCCGGTCCTGGGGGCCCCAGAGCAGGGCGAGCGTCCTCACCGGGTCGAGGGCCGTGGGCTTCTTCTCGGGCATCGGGTCATTGTCCTTCCGCTTCCCTTCTTCCGTCGGCACACACCGGGCGAGGGTGCCCGCGGAGGATCCCCAGGCCTCACCCCTGGCGAGGTCTCCGCACCCCAACGGCCACTCGGGCGGAACTCCGAACCACGCAGGTAAACGTCGTACTCTGTACGGTACGTTGTACGTAACACTGTTCGACCTGGAGGCGACATGACCGCGACCATCCCCGCGATCGAGGTACAGGACCTGCGCAAGCACTACCGGCGGACGCCCGAGGGGGTCGGTCTCAACGGGGTCGACCTGCGGGTCGAGCGGGGTGATGTCCACGCGCTGCTCGGGCCCAACGGAGCCGGCAAGACGACCGTGATCCGGATCCTGACCACCCTGCTGCGGGCGGACTCCGGGACCGCCAGGGTCGCCGGGTTCGACGTGCGCACCCGGGGCCGGGACGTCCGCCGGCACATCGGGCTGGTCGGCCAGACGGCGGCGGTGGACGAGATCCTGACCGGACGGCAGAACCTGCTGATGCTGGGCCGGCTCAACCACCTGCCCCACCCGGCGCAGCGGGCCGACGAGCTCCTCGACCGGTTCGGGCTCGCCGAGGCAGCGGACCGAAAGGTGTCCGGTTACTCGGGCGGCATGCGGCGACGGCTCGACCTGGCCGCCGCGCTCCTGGTCGATCCGGAAGTGCTGTTCGTCGACGAGCCGACCACCGGCCTGGACCCGAAGGCCAGGCGAGACGTGTGGACATCGATCGATCGACTCGCGGCCGGCGGCACCACCGTCCTGCTGACCACCCAGTACCTCGAGGAGGCCGACGCCCTCGCGCGCCGGATCACCCTGCTGGCCGGTGGGCGGGTCGTCGCCGACGGCACGCCCGACGAGCTGAAGGACAGCGTCGGCGGCGACTGGTTGGAGCTCACCCCGGCGGATCCGCGCGACCTCGCCCGGATGGAACAGCTGTGTCGCCCGTTCGGCGCAGGACCCCCGATCACGGACGACGGGGTGGTGCGAGTGCCGGTGACGGACCGGACCAGGGCGCTGATCGCGATCTCCGCTGCGCTGTCCGAGGCCGGCATCGATCCCCTGGATCTGACGGCCCGGCGACCCACCCTCGACGAGGCATTCCTGCAGCTGACCGGCTCTGCGTCCACCGGGACGACCCGATGACGCCCGGGATCGCGGCTCCGCGGACCGCCGAAACGATGATCGGCGACGCATGGACGATCACCCGACGGCAATTCTGGCACTGGCGGGCGCAGCGCGGCGGATTCGCGGTCGGCCTGCTGTTTCCCGTGCTGGTCGCCGTCATGTTCGGTGCCCTGTTCGGCGGCGCGATCGCCGGTCCCGGCGGGGACTACTACTCGTTCCTGATGCCCGGGATCTTCGTCATGGCCATGCTCTTCGGTCTGGAGACGACGATGACGGCGGTGCACACGGACGCCGGGCGCGGCGTCACCGACCGGTTCCGGTCGCTGCCCATCCATCCCGGCGCGGTCGTGCTCGGCCGGTGCATCGCCGACATGATCTACACGGGGCTCGGTCTGGCCGTGCTGGTCGCCACCGGCCTGCTCCTCGGCTGGCGGTGGACGAACGGGATCGCCTCAGCGGCAGTCGCTCTCGCGCTGCTACTGCTGCTGAGGTTCGCGCTGCTCTGGGTCGGCATCCTGATCGGCCTGCGCAGCACGGGGCCGGAGAACCTGGTCGCGGTGCAGATCCTGGTCTGGCCGATCAGCATGCTGTCCAACATCTTCGTCGACCCGGCCACCATGCCCGGCGCTCTCGGTGCCCTCGCCTCCTGGAACCCCCTTTCGGCCACCGCCACCGCGACCCGCGAGCTCTTCGGCAACCCGACCTGGGCAACGGCGTCCTGGGTCAACGACCACGCGCTGATACTCGCCGTGGCCTGGCCCGTGCTGATCGCCGGGGTCTTCGCCCCCCTCGCCGTACGCGCATACCGCCGGCTGGGCGGCTGACGCACATCGACACCAGTTCTCAGGGCTGCGGAACCACGAGCGGAGAGCCGGTCACCGGATCGGGGATGACCACGCAGCCGATGCCGAAGACCTGCTCGATCAGCTCGGCGTCCACGATCTCGGCGGGCGGTCCGGCCGCGACGATCTGGCCGTCCCGCATGACAATCAGCCGGGACGCGTACCGACAGGCCTGGTTGAGGTCGTGCAGCACGGCCACCAGGGTGCGTCCGGACCGGTGCAGCCGGTCGAGCATCTCCAGCAGCTCGTACTGGTGCGCGATGTCCAGGAAGGTGGTGGGTTCGTCCAGCAGCAGCGTCGGCGTCTGCTGGGCCAGGACCATCGCCACCCAGACCCGTTGCCGCTGCCCGCCGGACAGCTCGTCGACGAGCCGATCGGACAGGTCGATGGTGTTGGTGGCCTCCAGCGCCTGCCGCACCGCGGACTCGTCGTCGCGGGTCCACTGACGGAACAGCCCCTGGTGCGGATACCGCCCGCGGGCGACCAGGTCGGCGACCGTGATCCCGTCCGGCGCCGTCGACGACTGCGGCAGCAGACCCAACCGCCTGGCCACCTCCTTGGACCGGTAAGTCGCGATGTCGGCGCCGTCCAGCAGCACCGCACCCGAGGTCGGGGCCAGCAGCCGCGCAAGCGCGCGCAGCACCGTCGACTTGCCGCAGGCGTTCGGTCCGACGATCACGGTGAACGAGTGGGACAGGATCTGCAGGTCGAGCCCCTCCGCGACCACCCGTCGTTCGTAGGCCAGAGTGAGCCCTTCCGCGGTGAGCGCATCCGGCAGCGGGCCGACCGGCGACGCGACCGATGGATCGGGCACCGGTACCTGCTCCGACGTGACGACCTTCGGGGTGACGACCTCGGACGTGACGGGGTCCGAGGTCACCGGCGTGCCTGACGGATGAGCAGCCATACCAGATACATCCCTCCGATGCAGACCGTGACGATGCCTACCGGCAGTTGGGTGGGGGCGAAGGCATGCTGTGCGACGAAATCACTTGCCGCGAGAAGGCTGGCGCCCATGGCCGCTGACCCGGTCAGGGTCACCCCGGCGGATCCGGTGAGCCGGCGCGCCAGTTGGGGCGCGGCCAGCGCGATGAACGAGATGGGCCCGGCGACCGCGGTGACGGTGGCGGTCAGACCGACCCCGACCAGCACGAGCGCCAGCCGGGACCCCTCAAGGCGGACGCCGAGGGCGCGGGCGGTGTCGTCGCCGAGACCGGCGGCATGCAGGGGCCGGGACAGTGGAACCAACACGATCCACAGCGCGGCCATGACACAGGAGGACGCCAGTACCTGACCCCAGCCCACGTTGTTCAGGGAACCGGCACCCCAGGCCGCCGCGGAGATCGCGACGTACAGGTCGGCCCGCAGGATCAGCCAGGTGTCGAGCGAGGCGAGCATCGCGGACACCGCGATTCCGACGATGATCAGCCGGAAGCCCTGGAATCCTCGTTTGTGGGCGAGCAGGTACACCAGCGCCGCCGTGGCGAGGCCGCCGGCCAGCGCGCCGGCCGCGACCGGCCCGGCGCCCGTCGAGCCCCCGATGATCACCAGCAGCGCACCGGTGTAGGCGCCGAAGTCCAGGCCGAGAATGTCCGGGCTGCCCAGCGGGTTGCGGGTCAGCGACTGGAAGATCGCGCCGGCGACGCCGAGGGCCGCGCCGAGCATCAGGGCGAGCAGCACCCGCGGCATCCGCCAGTCCATGACGACCAGCTCGAACCTGGGTCCGGCTTCGCCGAAGATCGCCCGCAGCACGTCGGGGATGGGCACCACGAAGTCGCCGGTGGCAAGGCTGACCACGCCGATCCCGAGTGCGACCAGCACCAGGGTTGCGGTGACCAGCGACGCCCGCAGGCCCAACCGGTGCGACACCCGACCGCCGGCCAGGCGGACCGGCACCACCCGGTAGCCGGGGTCGATGGGAGCGGCTCGTTCGTGCTGCGTGAGGCTCACAACCCGCTCACCTTCCGGCGACGCACCAGGGCGATGAGCACGGGCGCGCCGAGGAACGCGGTGACCACGCCGGCCGGCAGTTCGCCGCTGGGCAGCAGGACCCGACCGAGCACGTCCGCGGCCAGCAGCAGCACCGGGCCTACCAGCATGGACACCGCGACGATCCACCGTTGATCGGGGCCGACGAACCAGCGCACGGCATGCGGCACCATCAGCCCGACGAACGCGATCGGACCGGCAAGTGCGGTCGCCGCCCCACACAGCAGGGTGACCGCGACGATCGACCCGATCCGTGCCAACCGGGTGCGGGCGCCGAGCGCGGCGGCGACCTCGTCGCCGAGGGCGACGGCGTTGAGCGGGCGAGCGACAAGCACCGCCACCACCAGGCCGACGGCCACGAACGGCAGCACGAAGGTGGTCAGGTCCAGGTCCCGCCCGGCCAGCGTGCCCGCCCCCCAGTAGCGGAACCGGTTGAACACGCTGGGCAGCAGCAGGCTGATCGCCGAGGTGAACCCGGACAGCACGGCACCGATCGCGACTCCCGCGAGGGTCAGCCGCAGCGGGTCCGGCCCGCGTCGACCTGTTGCGCCGATCATCACCACCAGCACGGTGGCCGCGATGGCGCCGGCGAAGGCGAACCAGATGTAGCCGGACGCGCTGGTCTGGCCGAAGAACGCGACACCGATCACGATCGCGAACGCTGCCCCGGCGTTGACGCCGAGGATGCCCGGGTCGGCGAGCGGGTTTCGGGTGAACGCCTGGATCAGCGCGCCGGCGACGGCCAGTGCCGCGCCCACGACGAGGCCGGCGACGGTGCGCGGCACCCGCTGCTCGCGCATGATCGACTCGGCCTCGCCGCCGCGCCCGGCCAGCCCGTCGACCATCTCGCCGAACGAGATCCCCTTGGACCCGATCAGCAGGCTCAGCGCCACGATCAGCAGCAGCGCGGCGACGGCGAGCAGCACCGCGACGGCCCGGCGCGCCCGCAGTGGACGCACCGACGGGACCGGCGCCGGCGAGGTGTCCGGCGCCCGCAGACCCGTCGGTGGACCGCCCGCCGACCCGCTCACGCAGGCCTGCTCACAGGCCCAGGCGTTCGAGGGCGGCCGTGTATTCGTCCTCGATCTCCTCCTCGTCGCGGGTCGCGTCCTCCCACATGGCGGCCAGCGCCGACCGGGTCTCCTCCGGCAGCTCCTCGTACTTGCGCTGCCAGGTCTCCGAGTCCTCGGTCCAGTAGCCGACCACCTTGTAGGCGCTGGCCGGCAGCCGCAGCTCGTGCCGCAGGTAGCGGCGGACCGCACGGGTGCTGCGGGCCTCGCCGGCCACCCACACGTAGCCGGGTCCTTCGGGCAGGTCGGCGCTGCGCACGATCTGTTCGAGCCGGCTCGGGCTGTGGCCGTTGCCGCCGTACACCCACCGGATTTCGCTCTGCGCGGGCGTGTCGATCGGCTGCCGGTCCTGCGGCCCGGCGACCTCGATCACCGCACGGGTACGGACACCGGCGGGCGCCTGCTCGATCAGGCGGGCCGCCGCCGGCAACGCGGTGGCGTCGGCCACCAGCAGCCGCCAGCCGATGCCGTCGGCCGGCTGGTACATCCCGCGGGGGGTGTTGATCGCCACCACGTCACCGGGAGTGGCCCGCAGCGCCCAGGCAGCGGCGACTCCCCCGTCGTGCACGACGAAGTCGACGGTGAGCACGGCCCGGACGGGATCCCAGTCGCGGACGGTGTAGCAGCGCACCGGTGACGGCTCGGTGCCTTCGGGAAAGGTCCAGTAGCCGTCCTCGGTGGCGATGGGCATGGTCGGCTCCGGCTGACCCGCATCGGGCAGGAACAGCCGGACGTACTCGTCGCCGACCGCGGTGGACTCGAAATCGTCCAGTTCACCGGTGAACTCGATGCGGACCATGCCGGGGGTCAGCCGACGGACGCGGTCGACCTGCAGGCGGTGGATGCGGTTGATCATCCGAGCAGCGCCTGTTCGACGACGTCCAGGAAGGCCATCTGCCCGCTCGGCGAGCCGTAGATCATCTCGTAGTCGTAGGGGTTGATCGCAGCCGCCTGCACGGCGGGCAGGCCCTGCCAGATGCTGTTCGCGGTCAGCGCCGGCTCGTCGACGACGGTGCCGGTGATCGAACCGTCGGCCGCCGGCGACCCCTGGCTGAACATCACCTGCACCCCGGACAGCTGGCCGAGCTGCTCCAGGGTCAGCTTTGTGCCCGTCTGGTCGCCCTTGCCGTCGCCGTCGCCGTCGGCCAGCGGGGTGATCTCCAGGCCGAGGTCCCTGAACACCAGGCAGGGCACGCCGTAGCAGCCGATGTTGACCTGGCCGTCCCAGTACGACACGTCCGCCACCACCGGGTGGATGCCGGCCGCGTCCAACTTGCCGCGCACCTCGTCGATCCGCGCCTGGTACTTGTCGACCCACGCCTGGTACTGCTCGGTCCGGCCCAGGTCGCCGGACAGCTGCTTGAAACTGTCGCGCCAGTCGGCGTTCTCCTCGAACGCGTTGTACGTGTAGGTCGGGGCGATGTCGGACAGCCGCTGGTGCAGGCCGTCCTCGTAGCCGAGCCCGTTGAGGATGAAGTCGGGACCGACGGCCAGCACCTTCTCGAAGTTGAACTCCGGATAGTTGTGGAATCCGGTGATTCCGGTCAGCGCTTCCTTCGGGAAGAACGTCGGGAACTCCGTGTAGTCGTCCCGGATCGGTTGCTCGGGGGCCAGCTCGTAGCCCAGGGTGATCAGGATGTCCAGGTCGGTGGTGTAGAAGCCGAGCGCGGCGGCCGGTTCGGTGGGCACGGCCACGGTGCCGAACGTGGTGTCGATGGTGGTGACCACCGTCGAACGGGCCTGTTCGGAGCTGCTCGACGGCGCCGAGCCCGCGCTGCTGTTCGCACAGCCGGCCAGGGCCAGCGCCGCGGCGAGTCCGATGGCGAGCCTGATCGGTCGACTGGGACGCATACGATTTCCTCACTGTCGGGCCAGGAACCTGACGCAAATTAGCGAAGCCTTGGCTAATTTCCCGATCAGTATGGGATGGTCCGGTGTCGTGAACACGCCAGTTCATGTCGCAGACCGGACGAAACATGGCCGGGCCAGGGCCCGCTCGGCCGGACGTCACCCGGGAACGGTGGCCCGGTCACCCTCCGCCACTGCACAGAACGCACCCGGGGTCCGCCCGAACCGCAGGTGGAAGGCGTGCACGAACGCGCTTGGGTTGCTGTAGCCGACCCGGCGGCCGACCGTTCCCACCGGCAGGCCCGCGACCAGCATCTCCACTGCGGTGCGCATCCGGGCATCGGTCCGCCAGGCGGCGAACGATCGCCCGGTCTCCGCCCTGAAGATGCGGGTCAGATGCCGCTCGCTCGACCCGGCGAACCGGCCCCACTCGGCCAGGCTGCGATCGTCCGCGGGATCGGTCAGCAGCGCCTGGGCGACCCGACGAGCCCGATCGTCCCGGGGTAGCGGCACGTCAAGGCTCGGGTGCAGCACGGGCGCGAACAGCGAAGGGACCAGCCGTTCGGCATGGTCGCGGGCAACCGGATCGAGCACCGCCCGGTGCAGCTGGAGGAGCAGTTCGGACAGCAGCGGCGGCACGTCCATGATCGTCGTCCGGCCCAGGTCGGCCCCCAGGTCCGGTCGCAGGTAGCTGCAGAAGAACGTGGTGCCGGATGCGGCGGTCACCCGGTGCACGACCCGTGCCGGGATCCACAGTCCCTGGCGGGCGGCGACCGCGAAGAAGCCGTCATCGGTCTGCGCGGTCAGCGTGCCCCGCGTGCCCCACAGCAGCTCGTGCCAGTCGTGATCGTGATCGGTCCACTCCTGCGCCTCGACCGTGGACCACTCGTCGCTGTAGATGCCCGGTTCGGCCTGTCCGGTTGACGACATCACCCGTCCGATTGTCGATTCCTGCTATTGGTGAGGCAATCCTAAACTCGGACGCCGTGCCGTCCAGTGACTCCCCTCCCCGGTTCGCCCGACCCGCCTGGGCCCCGCTGCGCCGCCGCAGGCTGCTGTTCCTGTGTACCTGCGCCGGTCTGGTGCTGCATCAGGTCGCGGAGGCACTCGTGCCGGTGGTGATCGGCGTTGTGATCGATCGGGCGATCACCCCCGTCGACACCGGCGCGCTGGTCACCTGGTTGATCGTGCTGGCCGCCTTGTTCGCCGGTCTCGCGGTGTGCTGGCGTTTCGGCCGGGTGGCCGGCGCCCGGGCCGCCGAACGCGCCGGTTTCGAACTGCGGCACGACCTGGTCCGCCGGGTCCTGGACCCCCGCGGGCTGCGGAAGGGCCGCCGACCGGGCGAACTCGTCGCGATCGCCGGCGGCGACGTGGACCGGACGGTCGGGGTCGTCTGGGTGATCGGCGGCGCGGTCGCCCGCGCCGCGGCGGTGATCACCGTCGCGGTGTCGCTGCTGCTGATCTCGGTGCCGCTCGGCATCGCCGTGCTGGTGGCGACGCCGGTCCTGCTGCTCGGCATGCACCTGGTCGCCGGACCGCTTGAACGGCGCAGCGACGCCGAGCAGGAGGCGATTGCGCACGCGGGCGCGATCGCCGGTGACCTGCTGACCGGGCTGCGCACGCTCAAGGGGCTCGGCGCCGAACGGGCCGCCGCGGACCGGTTCGCCCGGGCCAACCAGCAGTCGTGGCGGCACGCCCGGCGCGCCGCCGACCTGGTCGGCGCGTACGTGGGGGTCAGCGCCGCGCTGTCCGGGGTATTCCTGGCCGCCCTGGCGTGGTTCGCCGGCATCCAGGCGGTGGCCGGGCACATCTCGGTCGGCGAACTGGTCGCCGTCCTCGGCCTTGCCCAGTTCCTGCAGTGGCCCATGTCCGGGCTTGCCTTCATCGGTGCCGAACTGGCCACCGCCCGCGCGTCGGCCCGACGGGTGGGCCGGGTGCTGCTGGCCGAACCGGTCTGGGCGCGGCCGGCGGAGGCGGTCCCGCCCGGTGGCGACGGTCCACTTGCCCTCCGCGCGCTGCGCGGCGCAACCTTCGGGCCGATCGACCTGAACGTCGCGCCGGGAGAGGTGGTCGCGGTGCTGATCGACGAGCCCGAGGTCGCCCGCGAATTCGTCGACGTGCTCGGCCGGCGAACGCCCGCCGTCGAAGGAGCGATCGTGGTGGGCGAGGACGAGCTCTCCGGTCCCGGCATCGGCCCGCCAGTGGTGCTGGCCCCGCCGCACGACGCAGCGGTACTCGCCGGCACGATCGCCGCCAACGTCCTGCCCGATACTCCGGAGGGTGACCCGCGGCTGTCGAACGCCGCCGTCGCGGCCGCTTTCGAGGACGTGCTGGCCGAGGCCGACGGCGGCTGGTCGGCCAGGGTGGGTGAGCGCGGCCTGAACCTGTCCGGGGGTCAGCGGCAGCGGCTCACCCTCGCCCGCGCCCTGGCCGCCGACGCCCCGGTGCTGGTGCTGCACGAGCCGACCAGCGCCGTCGACTCCGTCACCGAGCTCGGGATCGCCACCGGCCTGCGCACGGTCCGCGCCCGGGGGGTGACGTTGCTGGTCACCGCCAGCCCCACGCTGCTCGCGGTGGCCGACCGGGTCGTCCTCTTGCGTGGCGGGCGGGTGGCGGACTCCGGCAGGCACGTCGAGCTGATCGCCCGCAGCGACCGTTATCGCGAACGGATCGCCGGGTGACCGCGCCTCCGGAAACCGCCGCGCCGGCCGGCGATCGGACCGGTGGCCTGCCGGTGGCGGATGCCCGGGCCACGCTCGCCGAGCTGGGCCGCGGGCTGCGCAGACGTCCCCTGTCGCTGGCGGTCACCGTGCTGGTGTTGCTCGGCTCGTCAGCGGCGGCGTTGGCGATTCCCGCCCTGCTCGGGGCGATCGTCGACGCGATCGTCGATGCCGGGACCGCCGCGAGCGGCGCGGCGGGCGACACCGTTGCCCGGTTGGCACTGCTGGTCGCGCTTGCCGCCGTGGTCCAGGCGGCGCTGAGCGGAGCGGCGGCGGTCGGCGTCGCCCGGATCGGCGAGCGGATCCTGGCCGACATCCGCGGACGGGTGGTCGACCGTTCGCTCGCCCTGCCCATGTCCAGCGTGGAGGGGGCCGGTCGTGGTGACTTGGTCGCCCGGGTGACCGGTGACGCCAGGGTGGTCGGCGACGCGGTGTCCGAGCTGATTCCCACCGGCGTCGGCGCCGTTTTCGCGATCATGATGACCGGCGCCGGCCTCGCGGTGATCGACTGGCGGCTGCTGGCGGCGGCCGCGTTGGCAGTGCCGATCCAGCTGTACGCCTTGCGCACCCACCTACGCCGGTCCAGTCCGGTGTACGGGCAGGCGCGCGCGGCGGTCGGGGAGCGCGCGCAGGGCACCCTGGAGGCCGTCGACGCCGCCGACACCATCCGGGCCATGGGCTGGGGCGCGCGGATCGGTGACGCGGTCGACGACGCCGGCCGGCGCGCAGTGGATCTGGAGCTGCGGGGGGTCGGGCTCGAGGTGCGCTTCTGGAACCGGCTCAACTTCGCCGAGTTCGTCGGCCTCGGCGCGGTGCTGGCAGCCGGGTTCGCGCTGGTCGCGAACGGTGCAGTGACCGTCGGTCAAGCGACGGCCGCGGCGCTGTACTTCCACCAGCTGTTCGGCCCGATCGGCACGGTGCTCGGCGGCTTCGACGAGCTGCAGCGCGCCGCCGCGGGACTCGCCCGGCTCGTCGGCGTGCTGCAGGTGCCCGCCGGGTCGGCCGGCCCGCGCGCCACGGGCCGGCCCGCCGCCGTCCGGCTCAGGGGAATCGGGTTCCACTACGGATCTCAATCCCAGGCGGCCCTGCGGGACGTGGATCTGGCGATCGAGGCCGGCGACACCGTCGCGATCGTCGGGCGCAGCGGGGCCGGCAAGAGCACCATGGCCGCCCTGGTCGCCGGGATCCTGGACGGGCACACCGGACGGATCGCCTTCGACGGGCGCACCGTCGGCCGGGCCGCCCACCAGTCGGACGGCCCGGCAGTCGGCCGAGATCCGGACGGCGCGGACGCGGCCGACGGTCCGGGGCCGCGCGGAGTGGCGCTGGTGACCCAGGAGGCGCACGTGTTCAGCGGGACACTGCGCGACGACCTGCTGCTCGGCCGTCCCGGCGCCACCGACGAGGCGCTGTTCGAGGCACTCGACACCGTCGGGGCCGGCGGCTGGGCACGGTCGCTTCCGGAGGGTCTGGACACCGTTGTGGGGTCGGGCGGCCTGTCGCTGACCCCGTTCGAGGCGCAACGCCTGGCCCTGGCCCGGTCTCACCTGACCGATGCCCGGGTGCTCGTGCTGGACGAGGCGACGGCGGAGGCCGGCAGTTCCGGTACCCGCGACCTGGACCGGGCGGTCGACCGGATGCGAGCCGGACGGACCACGCTGGTCGTCGCGCACCGCCTCGAACAGGCGACCCGGGCCGACCTGGTGGTCGTCATGGAGCACGGTCGGGTGGTCGAGACCGGGCCGCACGCCGAGCTTGTCGAGCGGGGCGGGCGGTACACCGAGCTGTGGCAGGCCTGGCAGGACGAACGGGCAAGGGCCCGGCCGGCCGGCGAGTCATCGGAACAGACGGACGAGATTCACAGCGTCCGGTAGATGATGTCGGAGATGGCGGCCTCGTCGGCGAACACCTGGCTGACCGCCGACACCGCCGGGATCGTTCCGACGTCGTTGACCATCAGCGCGTACGCCACGGTCCGCCCCCCGGCGGTCTGGATGTACCCGGCGAGATTCTGCGCCTTGAGGTTGATCGCGTCCCCGTCGGACAGGATGGTCGTCCCGGGCTTGGCGAACACGTGGCCCTTGGCCGGCAGGTCCTGCCCGACCGTGGCCAGCGAGCCGTCGACCCCGAGCACGGGCAGCGCCTGCCGGTACTGCTCGGCCACCTCGGTCCGGCTCATCGACGCGAGCATCTGCACGAGGGCGCGTGGGGTGGCGCGGCTGTCGGGGGTGCCGCTGCCGTTGGTCGGGAAGTCGAACTGGGCGCCGTCCACCCCGAACGTGTCGGTCAGGGTGTGGCGTTCGACGTCAAGGGCGCCCTGGATCGTGCGCTGGCCCTGGGTCAGGCCGAGCAGGCTCACGCTGAGGTTGGCGCCCAGGTTCAGGCTCACCTTCAGCACCAGTTGCGCGGTCTGCGCAAACGGTGCCGACTCGTGTACCGCCACCTGGGTGTCCACCGGATAGCCGCCCGGCAGCACGGCCGACGACAGCCGAGAGGTCGGGTTGGCCGCGACGGGCGGCGCGGACACGTTCACCCCGGCCCGGCCCAGCGCCTGGATGAACGCCGTGCGCAGATACGGGTTCGGGTCCTCGACCCGGAAGGTCGCGACGAACGAAGGCTGGCCGGACAACGGAGCGGAGTAACCGGCCGGGATCGCGCCGGTCACCGTTGCGGTGCAGCCGGGCGTGCCGATGCACGCCGGCCGGTTGCCGTCCGAGAGCTTCACGGTGGCCGGGGATCCCGCCGGTCCCGTGGTGACCGCACCGTCGACCGTCAGCGCCGCTGTCTGCGGCCGGTAGGCGACCGTGGCGGGCGCGCCCGGTTCGCCCGGGGTGACCGTGACGTCGACCATGTTCTCGTTCAGCATGACCGGCGTGATCAGCAGTTCACCGTTCGGCACCCGGTACGGCTCGAACAGCCGGTCGTCGACGACGACCTCCCCGTCCACCTGCGTGATTCCGGCCGCCCGCACCTGCCGGGCGAGATCGTCCACCGCGTACAACGGATCCTGCGGGGTGAGGATCGCGGTGCCAAGACCGTTGGCGTCGTTGTGGTCGAAGTCGGTGTACTGCACCGTGTCCGCATCGATCCGCCGGCCGCCGAAGGCCAGATCGCCGCCGCCGACCAGGACGAGATGGCCGGTCAGGACCCCGTTGTCGACCGTCCCGACCCGGTAGACCGGAGTGCGCTGCCTCGCGTCGGCCCCGAGCTCGTCCAATGCCGCGCCGACCGAGAAAAGCTTGCGGGTGGATCCCGTGAACGACATGACGTCGGGATTGAGCTCGTAGAACGACTCGCCGCTGTCGACGTCGGTCACCAGCAGGCTCCAGGTGGCCGACGAGTACAGCGGTTTGTCCATCACCGCCGCGATCTCGGCCGGCAACTCGGCCGGCACGGACGATGCGGTCGCCGAGGTCGCCGGACTCGTCGGGGTCGAGCCTGTTGGATCGGATGTGCAGGCCGCGAGTACGGCGGCGACCAGCACCACACCCATCCGAGTCCGGCCCCTCCGGGCATGCGCGCGCCCGACCGTGCGGGTTGTGGCCATGACACTCCCTGACGCCGACGGTTCGGGACAGGCCGAGTCTGCCCCGATCGGCCCGGCCACGCATGATCACTGGCCCGCGCACGGCCGACCCACCGCGCCGGCGGTCGACGTCCTCGGGTCAGATGTCGACCTTGGACCGGCTCCGGACCTTCTGCGCCGCCACCCAGATCAACCCGAGCACCAGCAACGCGTACAGCGAGATGGCCAGGGGCGAATCGACCAGGGCGGTGGCATCGCCCTCGCTGACCGCCAGCGCCCGGCGCAGGCTGGTTTCGGCGAGCGGGCCCAGGATGACGGCGATCAGCACCGGCGCCAGCGGCAACTCGTACCGGCGCAGCACGAACCCGAGCAGGCCGATCAGCACCAGCAGCACCAGGTCGACGATCGATGAGCTCGCGGCGTACACGCCGAGCACCGCGAACACCGTGATCCCCGCGTAAAGGTAGGGCTTGGGGATCAGCAGCAGCTTCGCCCAGATCGGCGCGAACGGCAGGTTGATGATCAGCAGCACGATCATGCCGATGAACAGGCTGGCCAGCAACGCCCACACCAGGTCGGAATTGCGGGTGAACAGGAGCGGGCCGGGCTGCATGCCGTACTGCTGGAAGGCGGCCAGCATGATCGCCGCCGTCGCCGACGTCGGCAGGCCGAGGGCCAGCAGCGACCCCATCGCCGAACCGGCGGTGGCGTTGGCCGCGGATTCGGGCGCGGCCAGGCCGCGGATGGCGCCCTTGCCGAACTGCGGATCCTTGCGCCGCCGATCCAGCTTGCGTTCCAGGCCGAACGCCAGGAAGGTCGGGATCTCCGCGCCGCCGGCCGGGATCGCGCCGAACGGCACCCCGAACGCCGACCCGCGCAGCCATGCAGGCAGTGCCTCCCGGAATTCCCGACCGCTCAGGAACGGCCGGCCGGACAGCTTCATCGACGTCGCCGCCGAGTCCTTGTGGATGCGGGACGCCACGTGCAGCACCTCGCCCAGCGCGAGCAGGCCGACGGTGATCACGACGATGTCGATGCCGTCGAACAGGGCCGCCACGCCGAACGTGTACCGGGAGGCGCCGCTGATCCCGTCGACGCCGACGAGGGCGATGGCCAGTCCGATGGACAACGCGGCGATGCCCTTGATCGCCGAGTCGGCGACCACCGCCGCGGTGGCGACGAATGCGACGACGGCAAGCGCGAAGTACTCGGCCGGGCCGAACACTGTGGCCAGGTCGGCCAGCACCGGCGCGAAGAACACGACCAGGACGGTCGCCAGGATGCCGCCGGTGAAGGCGCCGATCGCCGCGGTGGCCAGGGCCTGGGGAGCCCGGCCGCGTTTGGCCATGCGATGCCCCTCGAACGTGGAGGCGATGGCCGTCGAGTTGCCCGGCGTGTTCATCAGGATGGCGGTGGTCGAGTCGCCGAACAGGCCGCCGTAATAGATGCCGGCGAACATGATGAACGCGCCGACCGGGTCGAGACTGAACGTGACCGGTAGCAGCAGGGCCACCGCCATCGCCGACCCGAGGCCGGGCAGCACGCCGACCGCGGTGCCCAGTAGGCAGCCGACGAAGACCCACAGCAGGTTGATCGGGGTGATCGCGCTGGCGAACCCCGCCATCAGGTTGCTGAGCTGGTCCACGTCAGATCACCCCCTCCAGAAAGCCGGCGGGCAGGTTCAGCCCGAGCAGCGTGCCGAAGATCAGCTGGATGATCGAGGACATCACCAGCGCGATGGACAGGTCGAACACCGGCCGCCGGGAGCCGAGGGCGTACGCGACCCCGTAGAACAGCACCGCGGCCGCGAGGATCCAGCCGGCGGGACGGAGCAGCACGATGAACGCCACCAACGAGCCCAGAACGGTGAGCAGGGCGCGCCAGTCGCTGAACCACTTGGCGGGCCACGGTTCTCGACCGGGCGGGACGTCCGGTGGGATCTCGGTGATCTCTTCGCCGTCCAGGTCTACCGCGGGCCCGGCGACCAGGCCCTCCCCGGATGCGTCGACGTCGTCCAGGCCGCCCCGGTCCAGGTGCAGCTCCTGGGCAAGCTTCTCGTGGTGCGCCCGGCTGCGCAGGATCTGCACGGTGGACAACACCGCCATCAGCAGCAGGATTGCGATGACGATGATCGGGAAGAAGGTGGGCCCCGGCTTCTGCACCGACGGCGGCAGGCTCATGTTCGCCGTGCCGATGATCAGGAAGACGGCCAGGGCCACCAGGATGGCGGGGACGACGAGCGCGGAGAGCCCGTGCTCGCCGGTCGGCTCGGTCCGGTCGGCAGCGGCCGGCGGGGTCTGTGGTTCGGCGGTCGACATCAGGCTCCGATCCCCAGCTGGTCGGCGATCTGCTGGATGCGTTGGGTTTCGGCGTCGAGGAATGCCTCGAACTCGGCGCCGGAGATGAAGGTGTTCTGCCAGCGGTTGCGCTGCAGGGTGCTCTGCCAGGACGGGCTCTCGACCATCTGGGCGACGATGTCGATGAGGATCTGCTGCTGCTCGGGGGTGATGCCGGGCGGCGCGACCAGCCCCCGCCAGTTGGTGAGCTCGACGTCGATGCCCTGGTCGCCGAGGCTGGGTACGTCGATGCCGTCGACGGGTTCCCGGGTGCCGATGGCAAGGGCACGCACGTTGCCCGCCTCGATCTGGTCCGCGAACTCGTTGTAGCCGGAGATGCTGGCCGCGACGGTGTTCGCCAGCAACGCGTTGAGCGCCTCACCGCCACCCGAGAACGCCAGGTAGTTGATCTGTTGCGGATCGATGCCGGCGGACGAGGCGACCAGACCGGCCAGCAGATGGTCGGTGCCGCCCTTGGATCCGCCGCCGATGACCGTTCCGCCGGGATCGGCCCGCCACGCCTCGATGAACTCACCGAGAGTCTGGTACGGCGAGTCGCCGGGCACCACGATGACCTCGAAGTCCTCGGCGAGCCTGGCGATCGGGGTGACGTCGGCGAGCGTGGTCTGGCTGTCGTTGGCGATGACGCCGCCGACCATGACTGTGCCGGTGACCATGAGAGTGGCTGCCTGACCCTGCATGTCGGCCAGCTGGCCCAGTCCGATGGTGCCGGCCGCGCCGGGGATGTTGACCACCTGGACGTTGTTGACGATGCCCTCGGACTTCAACGCCTGCTGCGACTCCCGGGCGACCAGGTCCCACCCGCCGCCGGGAGCGGCCGGTGCGACGATGCCCAGCCGCGACCGCGCCGAGTCGCCCGTCCCGGTGTGGGCGGCGGCGTACACACCCGTTCCGACGATCAGCGCCACCACCACGGTCCAGGTGACGATGGCCCAGGGCTTCCACCGCTTGGGCTTGGGGTTGGTCGGCGCCGCGCTGGTCGGCGGTGGTGCGGTGGGCGCGGTCATGACTGCTGGGCCCGCACGGCCAGCACCGGCACGGTCGCGTTGAGCAGCACGTTCTGTGCCGTCGAGCCGAAGAAGATCTTTCCGACCGGGGAGCGCCGGCGCAGCCCGATGACGATCATGGAGGCGCCGAGCTCGGTGGCCAGGTCGACCACCTCGCCGGCCACGTCGTCGGGCCGGACGGCAGAACGCACGTGCACCGTGACGTCGCCCGGATCCAGGTCGGGGTCGACGTCGTGCAGCGAACGCATCGCCTCGCCGCCGTCCGGTGCGGGTGCGACCAGCAGGACGAGGTCGGTATTGCGCAGCTTGGCCTCGGCGACCGCGGTCGCCACCGCGGCCTGGCCCTCGGGTGTCTGTTGGAACGCAGCCAGGATCGTCATCGCACTCCTTCGGGCGGATCGCGACCGTCCATGCGGCGGCCGGACGTGGTGGGGCAAATCAGCTCGGGGCGGACGGTAGCAATGGTCACCGATCGCCGCCGGTTTCGCTCCGTTGCCACGCCTTCTCCGGCTTGCGCGGCTTTTGCGCGTTCTGCTCACGGTGGCGAGGGCGCCACGGGCCGCCGGTGGACCATAGGGTCGGCGCATGGGGCACCAACCCCGGCGGCGACGCCTGCCGTTCACCCGCGAGCTGTTGCTGCTGCAGCTCGCGGTGGTGGCAGCCGTGGTCCTGGTCGGGTTCGGACTGTTCGTGGCGATGCTGGAGCGCGGGCTGGGTGTCCAGTACGGCGACCGGGCGCTGGCCGTCGCCCGTTCGGTGGCCGCCCGGGACGACCTGCGGGCGGCGGTCGCCGGATACTCCTTGGACCACTCCGCCGGTCAGGACGCGGCCGGCATGCTGGCCGCCGGGCCCGTACAACGGGCCGCCGAGGCGGTGCGGACGTCCACCGGAGCGTTGTTCGTGGTGGTCACGGACGACCGCGGGATCCGGCTGGCCCATCCGGATGCCGACCAGCTCGGGCTGCCGGTGTCCACCGATCCGTCGGTCGCGCTGGCCGGTGGTGAGGAGATCGTCGAGCAGATCGGCACTCTCGGCGAGTCGGCGCGGGCCAAGGTCCCGGTACTGGCACCCGGCGGCGGCGCCGTGGTCGGGGCGGTCAGCGTTGGCATCGACACCGACGAGATCTCCGCCGCGCTGTGGTCGGACCTGCGGGTCGCCGCGCTCTATGCCGCCGCCGCACTCGGCCTCGGGGTCCTCGCGTCGCTGCTGCTGTCGCGGCGGCTGCGACGGCTGACTCTCGGCGTCGAACCCGAGGAGCTGGCCGGGATGGTCTCCGAGCATCAGGCAGTGCTCGGTGGCATCGGGGCGGGGGTCGTCGCGGTCGACCGGACCGGGCGCGTGTCGGTGGCGAACGACGAGGCACGGCGACTGCTCGGACCGGCGGTACGGCCGGCTGTCGGCCTGCCCGGGGCCGGCCTGCCCGAGCGGCTGGTCTCGATGATCCGGACCCAGCAGTCCGCGCCGGTCGACGCGGCACCCATCGGGCCGGAGCTGGTGCTGGCCGGCGACCGCGTGCTGGTGTGCACGGTCGCCCGGGTGTCGCGCGACGGACGGGACCTGGGCGTGGTGGTGTCCGCTCGCGACCGCACCGATGTCGAGTCGCTGACCCGTCAGCTCGACGCGGTGCAGACGATGGGCGTCGCATTGCGTGCACAGCGGCACGAGTTCGCCAACCGCCTGCACGTCGTGCACGGTCTTCTCGCCAACGGGCACGTGGGTGAGGCGACCGAGTACGTGCGGTCCGTGCTCGGCAGCGGACCGCTGGGCACGCTGCTCGACGGTCTGGAGACGGTCCGGGACCCCACCCTGCAGGCGTTCCTGTCCGCGAAGGCCGCGCACGCAAGGGAGCGGTCGGTCCTACTTCGCCTGGGTCCCGAGACCTGGCTCGACGACACGATTATCGATCCGGTGGCGGTGACGACGGTGGTCGGCAACCTGCTCGACAACGCGATCGACGCGGCGGCGGCCGGCCGGCGGCAGCCGCAGGCCTGGGTCGAGGTCGAGTTGCTCGGCGACGGCGGCGAGCTGTACCTGTCGGTGGCCGACAGCGGCGACGGCGTCCCGGTCGAGCTGCGGGAACGGTTGTTCGAGCAGAACGTGTCCGGCAAGGTGGCCGAAAGCCCGGAGCACGGCCGGGGGCTGGGGCTGGCGCTGGTCCGGCAGGTGGCCAGGGTGGTCGACGGCGACGTCTGGCTGGCCGATCCGGGCGGGCCGGCCGCCGGCGCGGTGTTCGTGGCCCGGCTCCCCCGCGCACTGGTCTCATCACCGGCCGCGGCCGCGCCCGCGGGAGCGAACGGGCGGACTCCGTGACACTGTCCGTCCTGGTCGTCGACGACGACTTCCGCGTCGCTCGGCTGCACGCCGACATCGTCGGCCGGGTGACCGGTTTCCGGGTCTCCCACGTCTGCTCGACGGCGGCCGAGGCGCTGCGGCACACGTCGGCGATCGGCTCGTCGATCGACCTGACCCTGCTTGACCTGTATCTGCCGGACACGCCCGGACTGGACCTGATGCGCCGCCTGGAAGGCGACGTCTTCGTGGTCTCGGCCGCCGCCGAGAAGGCCGCGGTGACCACCGCGCTGTCCCGCGGGGCCTTGTCGTACCTGGTGAAGCCGTTCACCGACGACGTACTCGTGGAACGGCTGGTCGCCTATTCGCGGTACCGCGCCGTGCTGGACCGGTTGGACGTGCTCGGCCAGGCCGAGATCGACCTCGCCCTGCGGGTGCTGCACGCGCCGTCCGCCTCCCGGCCGAAGGGTCATTCGGCGTTCACCGAGAACGCCGTGGCCACCGTGGTTCTCGAGGCGGACGAGCCGGTTTCCGCGGCGACGGTGGCGGAGACCGTCGGGATCTCCCGGGCGACCGCGCAACGCTACCTGTCGCTGCTCGCCGAATCGGGGCGGATCGTCATGCAGCTGCGCTACGGGTCGACGGGCCGGCCGGAGCACCGGTTCAGTGCGCCGGGTTAGGGTAACCTAACAATCGGAGGTGATTCGATGGATTCATCCGACGCGCAGGTCGACGGCAGCGGCATCGGCGGCGTCCCGGCCACCATGCTCTGGACGCTGCGCAACCGCGCCGTCTGGTCAAGCGGCCCGAATCCCATCCTCGACGACCCGCTCGCGGTCGAACTCCACCGGACGGTCCTGGCACCGTACGACAACTTCGGAAAACCGAGCCAGAGCCATCCGCTCCGGGCGCTCGCCTTCGACCGGGTGATCGCCGAGTTCCTAAACACCCACGACGACGCCACGGTGGTAGCCCTCGGCGAGGGTCTGCAGACCACCTACTGGCGACTCGGCCGGCCCGAGGTCAACTGGCTGTCGATCGACCTTCCCGAGGTGATCGACCTACGGGAACGATTGCTGCCCAAGGAGCCTCGTGTACGGCACGTGCCGGCTTCGGCCCTGGACAGATCATGGATGGACGCGGTCCCGGCCGGCAGTCCGACGATCGTGTCGGCCGAAGGACTGCTCATGTACTTCGATCCCGGGGACGCTCGGGCGCTGATCGTCGACTGCGCCCGGCGATTTCCCGGCGGTCGGATGGTGTTCGACAGCATCCCCAGGTGGTTCAGCGCTCGGACGGTCAAGGGCATGACCCTGGCGAACGGGTACGTCGCCCCTCCGATGCCGTTCCATCTCAGCGTCGGCGAGGCGTCGCGGCTGCCGTCCCTGGTCACCGAAATCGACTCCGCGCAGGACGTTCCGCTGCCCGCGGGCCGCGGGCTCTGGCGGTGGGCACCGCAGTTGACCGGGTCGGCGTTCGTCCGTGCAGGTCGTCCCGGCATCACGCTGCTGCACTTCACGGGGTGAAAGCCCAACCACCGTGCCCATTCCGGCGGAACGCTGCCGGCCGTCTACACTTTCTGACATCGCGTCGTCTCCGGCGACAGCCCTCATCCTGGAGGACGTTGTGCCCAACACCACGCGGTCCGACACCACCTCGCTGTCCGGTCTGCTGCGCACCGCCACCCGGGCGCCCCACGAGGCGGCCGAGGGCAGCGGATTCGTCAGAGCGCTGATGTCCGGCCGCTTGTCGGTCGCGGCGTACATCGACCTGGCCACGCAGCATCACTCGATCTACACCGCCCTGGAGGCAGCCGGCCGTCGACTGCATGACGATCCGATCGCCGGACCGTTGGTGTTCGCCGAACTGGCACGGGCCCAGTCGCTCGAGGCGGACCTGCGGGAACTGGTCGGACCGCATTGGCAGCGTGAGGTGAGGCTGTACCCGTCGACCACCCGCTATGTCCGACGACTGTCCGCCGCCTGCAACCGGCCCGGTGGCTATCTCGCGCACGCCTACACCAGGTACCTCGGCGACCTCTCCGGCGGCCAGATCGTGCACCGGAGTCTGCGCGAGCACTACGGTCTCGACGACGCGGCGCTGAGCTTCTACCGATTCACCGGGATCAAGAAGATCAAGCCGTTCCGGGACCGGTATCGCATCGGACTGGACGCGGCACCGTTGACCGATTCGGAGAAGCGGGAGGTCGCCGCCGAGGCCGTCGTCGCGTTCGAACTCAATGTCGCGCTGTTCGCCGATCTCGGCGCGGCCCATCCCGCGTAGTCGCGTCTCGACCGGTCGCCGGACTCGGCAACGCGCCCGGACTCGCCGACGAAACCCGCTCGCCGGACATCCGGCAGGCTCGTCGTTTATCTGACGAAGTGTCAGCTAAGCTTGACGGTGGCGCTGCGCCGGCGCCGGTACCCCTCGGGCGGCCACGAGATCCGCCAGCGAGATTGGCCGACGAGATTGGTCGACGAGATTGACACTGTTATTAGGTTAGCCTAACCTCGGTTCTGGTTGTACTGGAGGAACAGATTCCGTCATGGAGGACCGTCAGCGTGCAGTCCGCACCCGCCGGGTGCCCCTCGTCCTCGCCTTGCTGCTGACGTTCGCGCTGATGGCCGGCTGCGGCTCGGCGCAGCCGGGACCCGATCCGACGGCGAACGGATCCGGCACCGTGCCGCTGGCGCAGGCGGATCTGCTGGCCGATCCCCGGAGCCATATCGGCGGCAGCACCGCCCACCTGACGGGCAGCACCATCCGCCCGATCGCCGACAACCCGGCGGCCACCCTGCCGGCCACCGTCACGGACATGCAGGGGTCGACCGTCACGGTCACCGACACCAGCCGGGTACTGGCGCTGGACCTTTACGGTTCACTGTCCCGCATCGTGTTCGAGCTGGGCTTCGGTGACCGGCTTGTCGGCCGGGACACCTCGTCGGCCTACCCGGAGATCGCGGATCGTCCGCTGGTCACACAGAACGGTCACGAGCTCAACGCCGAGTCCATCCTGGCGCTGGCCCCGACGCTGGTCCTCACGGACACCTCCCTCGGCCCATGGAACGTCGTTCTGCAGATGCGGGATGCAGGGGTGCCGGTCGTGGTGGTGGATTCCCACCGCGGCATGGACAACATCTCCTCGCTGACCCAGGAGGTGGCGGCCGCGCTGGGGGTCCCGGAATTGGGCAGGCAACTCGGGGACCGGGTGGAGCAGGAGACTCGGGACAAGGTCGCCGAGATCGCGGCGATCGCCCCGCAGACCGTGCAGGACAAGCCGCGCATGGTGTTCCTGTACGTCCGCGGGCAGGCCGGCATCTACTACATGTTCGGCGAGGGTTCCGGCGCGGACGCCTTGATCACTGCGCTGGGCGGCTACGACGTGGCCGGCGAGATCGGTTGGCAGGGCATGCGTCCGATCAACGACGAGGGCCTGGTGAAGGCCCAGCCGGACCTGATCCTGATGATGACCAAGGGACTTGAATCGGTCGGAGGCGTGGACGGGCTGATCGAGCGGCTGCCCGCGGTGGCCCAGACGCCGGCAGGGCAGAACCGCCGCGTCGTGGACATGTCCGACACCGAGATCCTCAGCTTCGGCCCACGGACCCCGGAGGTGCTGGACGCACTCGCCCGGGCGATCTACGCGCCGGGGTCCGACCGGTGACGTCAACCGCCCGGCCGCCCGCAGCCCGGTCGCCGGACCCTGCTGCTGGTTCGCCGTCCGGGCCCGCGACCGATCCGCCCCTGCCGGCGCCGCGCACCCGCCGAGCGGTCCTGCTGCTGTCGGGCCTGGGCGTGGCTCTGGTGGCGACCGCGGTGATTTCGGCCGGTGTCGGCCAACTCGAGGTCGCACCGGCCGAGGTCGTGGGATCCGTGCTGCACCGGATCGGGCTGGACATCGGACCACTGCCGGCGCACCCGCAGGGCGAGAACACGTTGTGGGTCATCCGCTTTCCCCGGGTGGTGATGGCACTGGCGGTCGGCGCCGCGCTCGGCACAGCGGGGGCCGTCATGCAGGGGGTGTTCGGAAATCCGTTGGCCGAGCCCGGGATCGTCGGTGTCTCGGCCGGGGCCGCTCTGGCCGCGAGCACGGTGATCGTCTTCGGGTTGGACTTCCTCGGGCCCTGGACGGCGGCCGGCTTCGCCTTCGTCGGCGGTCTGCTGACCACGCTGCTGGTATATGCGCTTTCCCGGTCCGCCGGACGCACCGAGGTGGTGACCCTGGTGCTGACCGGGGTGGCGGTGAACGCCGTCTGCGGCGCCGGCCTGGCCTTTCTCACCTTCCTCGGCGACACGCAGGCCCGAGAGCAGATCGTGTTCTGGCAACTCGGCAGCCTCAACGGCACGCGCTGGCCCTACGTCGGGGTGGTGGTGCCGCTGGTCGCGGTGGGAGTTGTGGCCGCGACCACGATGTCCCGGCAACTGGACCTCCTCTCGCTCGGCGATCGCGCCGCCCGTCATCTGGGGGTGAACGTCGAGCGGCTCCGGTTGGTGACGGTCATCCTGGTCGCGCTGCTCACGGGTGCGGCTGTGGCCTTCTGCGGGATCATCGCGTTCCTCGGCCTGGTCGTTCCACACCTGATCCGGATGATCACCGGGCCAGGGCACCGCGTCCTCATCCCGGCCAGCGCCCTCGCGGGGGCACTGCTGCTGCTGGCCGCCGACCTGTTCGCCCGCACCGCCATCGACTACGCGGACCTGCCGATAGGGATGCTCACCGCCCTGGTGGGCGGCCCGTTCTTCTTCTGGCTGCTGCGCCGGACGCGGCGGACCTCCGGTGGTTGGGCATGAACGCGAGGTGTGCGGCATGACCAGGGTTGCGGCCGCCCGGCCGATGTCGGCCCTACCCGACACCACCGACGACGCAGCCGACGTTGTCGTCGAGGCCAAGGGGCTGCGCGTGACGCTCGGCGGTGCCGCGATCCTGCACTCGGTGGACCTGCGGGTGCACAGGAACGAGGTGCTCGCCCTGGTCGGTCCGAACGGCGCCGGCAAGACGACACTGCTGTCCGCGCTGGCCGGGGACGTGCGGGCGGCGGTCGGCACGGTGACGCTGGACGGTCGGCCGTTGGCCGACTGGCCCGTGCGCGCGCTGGCCCGTCGGCGGGCGGTGATGACCCAGCAGATCCAGCTGTCGTTCCCCTTCACTGTGGTCGACGTGGTCCGGATGGGCAGGGCACCTTGGCGCGGCAGCGACTTCGACGACCGGGACGACGACGCCGTCGTGGACGCGATGCGGTGCGCGGACGTGCTGGACAAGGCCGCCAGGCGCTTCCCCACCCTGTCCGGCGGGGAGCGGGCCCGGGTGTCGTTCGCGCGGACGCTGGCCCAGGACACCAGGCTGCTGTTTCTCGACGAGCCGACCGCCGCCCTTGATATCCACCACCAGGAACAGGTGTTGGGGCATCTGGTCGAACTGGCCGGTCGGGGCGCCGCGGTAGTCGTGGTGCTCCACGACCTAACGCTGGCCGGCGCCTATGCCGACCGGATCGCGATCGTCGACCAAGGCCGGATCCGGGCCGTGGGGCCGCCGACCGATGTGCTGCGTGCGGACGTGCTGAGCGAGGTGTACCGGCACGCAGTGCACGTGCTGACCCATCCCGAGACGGGGGAATTGATCGTGACCGCGAGGAGACTCGCTCGCCGGCATATCGCGAGCGAGGGTGCCGATCCGGTCACCCGCGGGACCGAGCTCGCCGGCCTTGCGGCCGGACCGGTCGACGACCGCGCCGGCACGATTCGATGACGCCCCGGGCAGCCCCACAAGGCCTGGCATCTCGATCTCGGCCCGGCCTCCTGGGTCGGGTCCTGACGACGGCGATCGGGGTCGTGCTGCTGGCGGTGGGCACGGCGGTCCACGCCGCGCCGGCGGCGCACGCCGCGGCGTCGGTCACGGTGACCAACGAGTTCGGCTCGGCCCAGGCCGACCTGACCTATTCGACGACGATCACCGTGCGCGGCAGCGGGTTCCAATCCATCCAGGGCGGCTTCGGTGGCATCTATGTACTTTTCGGCTGGGTAGACGATCCCGGCGGCGGCTGGCGTCCCAGCAACGGCGGCACGACCGGCGTGGACTACCGGTACGTACCGGACTCGGAGGCCAGGGACAACCAGGGTTTTCAGCGATTCGTCGCCTTCCCCGGCAGCGACACCGAGTACGCCGCGAACGGCGGGTTGATCGCCGCGGACGGATCCTGGTCGCTGACGATGGTGATTCCCGGACCCACGTTCCAGGCGTACGACCGGGACAACCGGCCGACCACGGTGGACTGCCGGGTCAGCACCTGCGGCGTCATCACCATCGGCGCGCACGGCGTGGTCAACGCCCAGAACGAGTCCTTCACGCCGGTCACCTTCGCCGACATCTACGCCGGCGGGAACGCACCCACCCAGGACCAGGCATCGGCACCGGCCACGGCGGCCGCACCCAGCGCACCGGCCACCGCCGCGAACGAAGCCGGGGGCACCCAGCCGCCGGCGGGAGAACCGAATCCGGCGGGCACCCAGGACGTCCCGGCGGCACCGGCCGCGACCGGCGACGGCCCGACGGTCACCGTCGACACCGCGTCGGCGATGGTCGGCCGGGTTCTGTCCTTCTCCGCCGGCGGGTTCGGGGCCGGCGAGCAGGTCGTGGCGTCTCTGGACGACGGTCTGGCCGCGGTGGGTCCGCTGACTGCGACGGCGAACGGGACGCTCGCCGGGGTGCTCGAACTGCCGGAAGCGGTGGGCGCCGGCACCCACATCCTTCGGATCATGGGGTCGTCCTCCGGGGTGACCGAAGTCGCCTTCCCGGTTCGATCGGACCCGAAGGCCATCGCCGCCGCCGAGCGCGCGGCCGCGGAGGCCGCCGAGGCCCAGCCGGCCACCGGCCCGTCGCCGGCGGTACTGGTCTTCCTGGGCGTCGCGGGCACGCTGCTCCTGATGGCCATCCTCTTCGCCACCGTGCAACGGTATCGGCGGCGGGCCGCCCGCCGGGCCGCCGGCGACCCGACCGACGAACCGGCGGATCTCGACGATCGGCCGCAGTTCCCGGCCGACGACCAGCCGCAGTTCCCGACGGACCATCCCGTGGCGCCTCGCGGCGGGTCATCGGATCCCCTGGCGGCGGCGCCCGAGGTGATGCCGTCGTCGTGGCCGAGCGGAACAGGCGTGGCCCGATGAGCGACCCTGCGAGCGAATCATTTGGCGCCGCATCGCTCCGTTGGAACCCGGGGGGGCGGGCGATGAGCAAGGCTTACCGAGCGAATCATTTGGCGCCGCATCGCTCCGTTGGAACCCGGGGGGGCGGGCGATGACCGGTGCCGCGCGTCTGGTCTCGGCCGTCCCGGGCCTGCCCAGACGGATCCTCGCCGGCTTGGCCGTCGTGGTGGCCGTCGCCGCGCTCACACTCGGAGTCGGCCCGCGGGCCGAGGCGGCGACCAACGTCCGCGGCGTCACCCTGACCTGGGGGCTGAACGCGGAATCGGGTGGTGGGGCGTTCTTCGGCGGATGCAACTTCCTGTCGGCGGGCACCGCCGGCGATGCCGGGTCGTCCCGGCTGTGGAAGGAGTCCGACGGCTTCTACCGCGCCGTGGACGGCGCCGTCTCGATCGTCAAACCCGCTGCGCAGGACGGCGTTTCGCCCGCGACCTGGGCGACGAAGTGCCAGGACGCGGCCGGACAGCAGGTGTCGGCCGCGTCGACCACCTCAACGTCAGGCAATCGGGTGGTCTTCGCCGGCGGCATCGGGACGGTCGATGCGCAGGCCGGCACCGCGAGGATCGGCTGGACGGGTTCGTTCACCACCGTCTACTACGGCGGTCTGACCTACTGGAGCGCCGCCGATCCGGTGCTGACGGTGAGCGCGGGCGGCGCCGGCACCCTGACGGCGACCGCCTCGGGCTACGGCGCCAGCATGGACGACCCCGGTCGGTGGGTCACCCTCGCCCCTCGCATGATCACGCTCGCCACGCTGACCGGGGTGAGGCTCACCGACGCGGGCTTCACGGTGACGCCGGACTATCTCGGCGTCACCGTCGCCACCCCGGCGACCGCAACCCCTCAGATCACGCGCGATGCGGGGAACAGCGCCCACTGGGGCTCGTTTCCGCAGTCGTTCGTCGACTTCCAGCAGGAGACCGGTCAGGGCTCGTACTGGTACGCCTCCGGGGGTCAGCGGGATCCGGCCAAACCCGCCACCCCGTTGCGCGTCGATCTACCGGCGTCGACGACACCGGCCACGTCATCGACCACCACGCCGTCGAACACCACCTCCTCGACCACCACACCATCGACCGCCACGTCCACGACCACCACGTCCACGACCACCACGTCCTCGACCAACGGCGCCCAGACGGATCCGGCACCGACCCCGACGGACACCACCACCGCGACAACCCCAGCCACCACGACGGAGCCATCCGCCACCACCACCGCGACGACCCCCGCCACGACGACCCCCGCCACAACGGAATCGCCCACGACGCAGTCGCCCGCGGCCGGGCCCACGGTGCGGGAGCCCTTCACCCTCGACGACGCGGTTCTGCGGTGGGGGATGAGCAACGAGGCAAACAACAGGGCCTTCGCACCCGGCACCTACAACTTCTTCTCGGCCGGAAGGATCGCCGACACCGGGCCGGGCCAGTCGGTCGGCGCGGACCGGTGGAGGGCGACCGACGGCGCCGTGTCCGTGCAGAAGCGTCAGCCGGACGGCGGCTATCAGCAGGCCGAATGGGCCACCCTGCACACGGCGCCGGACGGTTCCGAGCTCGGACCACCCAATGCCGGCACCTTCGCCAGCACGCAGATCGTCATCTCCGGCGGCCGCGGCGAGGTCGATCCGACCGCGAACACCGCTCACATCTCCTGGACGGGCAGCTACACCGTTGTCTTCTATTCGGGCCTTGCCTTCTTCTACGTCTCCGATCCCGAGCTGACGGTGGCCGCCGACGGCACCGGGCAGCTCACGGCGACCGCCGGAGGTTACGGCGCGGACATGTTCGACGCCACCAAGTGGGTGGAGCTCGCCGATCGCCGCGTGGTTCTTGCCGACCTGAAGGGAGTCGACCTCTCCGGCGCCAAGGGCCTCACCCGGACCCCGGAGTACCTCGGGGTGGAGTATGTCAAGCCTGCCGGCGCAGCAGGGGCCGAACAACGCAGGGACACACCGTACTTCGGGTCCTTCCCGCAGTCGTTCGCCGATTTCCAGCAGGAGACAGGTCTCTCGGGGTACTGGTACTCCACCGGCGGCGCCACCGACGCTTTCAAGGCCGCGCTGCCGTTGACGGTGAGCTACTCCGCGGCCGATCCGGAGACCCCCCAGCCCGAGGACGCACAGTCGAATGGCGGGCAACAGGGCGGCCCGGGAACACCTCCGAGCAACGCCATCAATCTGCCACCCCCCGTGCCGACGGCGGTCCCGTCGTCAGCGGCCACCGCCGCCCCGACCACCTCGAACGGAGGTGCGGCGGCACCCGATGCGGCCCTGCCCCCGCTCAGCGGCATCGCCGCGACCGATTCGGCCGTGGGTCCGACCGATCCGGCGATGGGCTTCGCGGCCTCCGTCTCACCGTTGAGCCACACCGTGTTCGCCCGCTCGTTCGACAGCCCGACGACGGTCCCGCTCGACGGGTCCGGTGACGCCCTCTGGTGGGCAACGGGTGGTGCGGCCATCCTCCTGGCCGGAGTCCTGGTCGCCCACACGCTGGGGTGGCGGATCGGCCGGACGCGCCCATGAAGGTGCCAACCCCGTTCGGCGTCCCTCGATGCCGCGTGCGGCCCGCCGACAGCGTCCCTTGGTCGCCCGGCGTGAAAGAATGGCCGCGTGCCCGCCGCACCTTGGGATGTTCCTGCGCCGCTCGCGCGTCCGCGATCGGCCCGCTGACCCATGCCCAAGATCGTCGGCTCGATGGCCGAGCATCGGCAGATCATGCGCAGCAGGATCTTTCAGGCGATGACCGATCTGGTCGCGGAGCGCGGCTATGACGCGATCTCGCTCGCGGACATCGCCGCGGCGGCCGGCGTCGGCCGAACGACCTTCTACAACCACTTCCAGGACAAGCAGACCCTGCTGGTGGACGTGGTGACCCACGAAACCGAGTCCTACCTGACCGAGATGCGCAAGGCGCTGGCCGACATCGACGAGCCGGTGCTGGCCCTTCGCACCTACGTCCGGCAGCAGCTGGTGCTGACCGGCGTCTTCCGCATGGTTCCGGTCTCCGACCTGCGCTCGATCCTGTCCAGGGCGGTGCTGGACAAGATCGACGAGCAGTTGGCGGCGGTGGAGACCCTGCTCCGCGACATCCTCGCCGAGGGCATCAGGCGGGGCGACTTCCCGGACCAGGATCTGGATACGTCCGTCACCATCATCACCACCGGACTACAGGGGGTCCGGCTCGACGATGCCTCGCCGGAGCAACACAGGCGGACCCTGGAGGCGGCCCAGGAACTCGTCCTGCGGGCCGTGGGCGCCGCCGCCCGGGAACCGCAACCGGAGACGTCGATCGACTGAGCCGGCGCCGTATCCACGTAAACACCCAGGCAAACGGCCCTTGCTCGGGTTCGACTGCTCAGCGGTCCGCCGGGCCGGTGACCGTCCCGGAGGAATCCGCGCGCTGCCCGCTCAGAGCCTCGGCCACCGCCCGGTCGATGCTCGACTGCACGTTGCGGCTGCGGCGTTTCCGGTTCAACAGCCACAGCCCGACGGCACCCCCGATCAGCAACAGCAGGATGATCTGGGGCCACGGCCAGATCCACACCGCGGTCGAACCACTGGCCAGGGCCATCTGGAAATCGACTGCTCCGCTGGGGTCCTGGGGCTCCAGATCGATCTGCGCGGACATGACGGTCAACGGCGGAACGCCGTCGACGGTCACGGTGCGGGTCAGTGAATTACCGGGTAGCAGTACCGGCACCTCGCCGGTCGGAGAATCGGCCGTGATCAGACCGAAGATGCCGGACACCGAAGCGATCTCGTTCGCCGACAGGCGCACGTTGCCGGTGTTGCCGACGGTGTAGGTCAGCTCGACCGAGCCGCCACCGAACGGGTTCAGGCTGCCCTGCTGCACCGTGCTGACATCGGTGATCCGCAGGGAGGGTTCGAGATTGCCCGCCACCCGCAGGTAGACCCGGGACCCGAGCCGTCGATCGACGGCGACCGTGCTGCCGGACTGCGCCGTGGTCAGCGAAGTGACGATGCCTGCGGTGTGATCGCCAGGAGTCGCGTCCTGAGGCACGGTGATCGTGAACGGCACCGTCACCGTCTCGCCGGGCGCGATCGTCACCGAATCGGTGCCGACCGTGATCCAGGCCCCGAGGTCGACGGGCGACTCGACGGCCGGGAGCAGATCGATCCCGCCACCGGCGGTGGTGAAGGCGTCACTCGCGTACACCCGCAGCGTCAGCGGCTGCGCCCCGTGGTTGACGACGTCCATCGCGTCGTCGATCCGCTGACCGGTCGACGCAACATGGTCGAAGTACGCACGTACCACGCCATTCTCATTGGTGCTGGGTCGCACGCCCCAGCTGGCCTCGTCACCGGGCGCACCCATCGCGGCGACGCGGATCGCCGGCGGCGACGCCTGCCCGAAGCCCGCGCCGAGCAGCGCCAGGGCGCCGACGACAACGACGCCGATCAGAGCACGGATGGTTTGATGACGGACAGCCCTCATCTCACATGCCTTCTACAGTTCGGGAAGCGGCAGCGAACGCGAGAGGGTGCGTGCGACCGACGATGTCGCACGCACCCTCCCCCGTTCTTCACTCCACGGGTCAGCTGAGCGCCGTCAGGGTCAGCGTCGCGGTGTAGGTGCCGGCCGGGGTATCGACCGGAACCCGCAGATCAAGCGCGGCGCCGAGGGTTCCGGTGCCGCCCGCGTGCCCGGCGACGGCCGAGCCGAGCACCGACGAGTCGGTGAGCCCGTTGCCGCTGTCGATCCCGGACGCGACGGCCGCACCGGCCGTGGCTCCAGCACCCTCGGCGACGACCGTCGGGGTCCAGCCCAGGTACTTGCCGGACAGACCGCCGGAGAAGTCGCTGAGCTGGCCGGAGACCGACCAGGCCGGCCCGCCGGTGCGGGTATCGGTCACCTTGACCGGCTTCAGGTCACCGGTGGACTGCAGGTAGGACCCCTGGTTCTGCGCCTCGGACAGGGTCACGGTGCGATCGGTGGCGTCGATGGTCCAGGAGAACTCACCGCCAGGACCCGGTTCCGGGATCGTCGCGATGATCGTCTGCTGGTTGTCGCCCGGACCGGGGTCGGGCTCGCCGGTGACCGTGAGCGTGGCCGGGTCGGAGGTCGCGGTGCCAACCGAGTTGGTGAACACCGCTCGCACCTGACTCCCGTTGTAGGCCAACGACTGCGCCGTCACCTGCAGCGTTGTCGAGGTGCTTGCACCCAGCACGTTGACCCAGCCGGAACCGGTATTCATCTCCCACTGCACGGTGGGCGCCGGAGTGCCGCTTGCCGCCGCGGTGAAGATGGCCACTCCGCCGACCTGGACTGAGGTGCTCGCCGGATGGGTGGTCACCACCGGCGCGGCCTCGCTGCTTCCCCCGGCCGTGTACGCGATGCTCAACGCCGTGGCCGGCTTCGCCGGATCACGGGAACCACCGGAGGTGTACCAGTAAGAGGACTGGCCGGTCTCTTGCTGGAAGTCGACGAACGACTGCGGGAACGAGCCCCAGTAGGCGGAGTTACCCGGCGTCTGCGCAGGCTGCGCGGTCGCACCGGCCGGAACGTTGACCGACACGCCCAGGTAGTCCGGGGTCAGGCTGAACCCGGTGGCGGTGACCTGCACGCCTGTCAGGTTGGCCAGCGTGATCGTCCGCGACGACAGGGCCACCCACAGGCCGGGGTCGTCCATGCTTGCGCCGTACCCCGAGGCGGTGGCGGTCACCGTGCCGGTGCCATCACTGTTGACGGTCAGAACAGGGTTGCTGGCGCTCCAATAGGTCAGGCCGCCGTAGAACACCGAGGTGAACGAACCCGTCCAGGTGATGCTCGCGGTCCCCGCGTCCGGGTCGACGGTGCCGGTTCCACCGGTGATCACCGCCTGCACGCCGGTGGTCGACGCGGTCGATGAGGAACTGACCGCGGCGCCGTTCGGGCCGATGCACTTGTTGGAGAAGGTGATCGCCTCGTAGCTACCGTCGTTGGTCGGCGCCAGCTTGCGGATCGAGGTGTTGCCGTCGGCGACCTTGAACAGATCGGTGTCGGCCGCGGTCCACAGCCGGCTGCTGCCGGAGTTGCCGGCGGTGCCGGCCGACAGGAAGTTGCAGCCGCCGAAGAAGGCGCCACCACCCTGTTCGTTGCTCAGGCCCCAGGTGAAGGTCGCGTCGGTCACCGAGGCCGACGCGGCCGACGCGGCCGGGGCGCCGACCACCGTGATGCCGACGGCCAGTGCGACAGCGCCGAGACCGGCGACCCATCGCCTGCCCGACCGGGGCTCTTTGGGAGCGCCTCGAAGGCGCGCGAAACTCACTGACATGTGCTCCCTTTCGGAATACGGAAGGTGAAGTACCGGTACTGCGGGTACGGGCCGAGCTGCGCCGCGCTGAACTTAGCCAAGCCTCATCTAATCAGCTGATGAGCGGCTGTGGAAGTGGGATATGACACTTTGTCGTAACGCGGGGTGAGGTCCGGGACGAAGACTCACCTCGCGGCGACCGCGCGCCACCCGATCGCGTGACCCCGCGCCCCACCCGCAGTTGATCATGCAGAACGTGTTGTTCTGAGCGCGCCCTTTGACAACACCTTCTGCATGATCAATTGGGGAGGACGGATGCCGCTCGACGAATCGCCGCCCCTTCGTCGGCGGTGAACCGGCACGGCCAGAGGCTGCCATGCTGCTCGAGTCCGCCTGAACTGACGCACCTTGGGAGAATCGAATGGTCACCTCCGACGCCGTCACCGTCGACGCCGTCACCGTCGACGCGGCGCCCGGGATCTACGCGGGCGCCGTCACGGCGCCGCCGGGACCGATCACCGACCGTGCCCGCGACTACCTGAACCTGGACTCACTGTTCACCGCCGACGAGCTCGCCCAGCGGGACAAGGTCCGTGCGTTCGTCGACGAACGGATCCGGCCGAACATCGAACAGTGGTATGAGAGCGCGCACTTCCCCAGCGAGATCGCCCCCGAGCTGGGCTCTCTCGGCGTGCTCGGAATGCACCTGAAGGGTCATGGATGCGCCGGCCGCAGCGCCGTCGAGTACGGCCTGACCGCGTTGGAACTGGAAGCCGGCGACTCCGGCCTGCGTACCTTCGTCTCGGTGCAGGGTTCGCTGGCCATGAGCGCGATCCACAAGCACGGCACCGAGGAGCAGAAGCAGCAGTGGCTGCCGGGAATGGCCAGGGGCGAGGTCATCGGCTGCTTCGGTCTCACCGAACCGACCGCCGGCAGCGACCCGGCGGCGATGAAGACGGTCGCAGTGCGTGATGGCAGCGATTGTATCATCAACTGCGTCAATCTCTGGATCGGACTCGCCTCGATCGCCCAGGTCGCGATCATCTGGGCCAGGACCGATGAAGGGGTCCGCGGTTTCGTGGTGCCTACGAACACCCCCGGCTTCACCGCCACCCCGATCGAGCCGAAGCTGTCAATGCGCGCCTCGATCCAGTGCGACGTCGTCCTGCAGGACCTGCGGCTGCCCGCCGACGCCGTGCTACCGAACGTCGTTGGCCTCAAGGGGCCGTTCACCTGCCTGAACGAGGCCCGCTACGGCATCATCTGGGGCGCGTTGGGCGCCGCTCGCGACTCATTCGAGTGCGCTCTGCGCTACACGCTGGACCGCACGCAATTCGACGTTCCCCTGGCGAGCTTCCAACTGACCCAGCGCAAGCTGACGGACATGGTGCTGGAAATCCAGAAGGGCATCCTGGTCGCGCTGCAAACCGGCCGCCTCAAGGACGCCGGAATGCTGCTACCGCAGCAGATCTCGTTCGGCAAGCTGAACAACGTCCGGGAGGCCATCGCGATCTGTCGCGAGGCACGGGCGATGCTCGGCGGCAACGGCATCACCCTCGACTACTCCCCGCTGCGACACGCCAACAATCTGGAGAGCGTGCGGACCTACGAGGGCACCGACGAAGTGCACACGCTGATCATCGGCCAGGCCATCACCGGCATCGCCGCGTACCGATGACGCATCGATGACCGCAACCGCCGCTCCCGCGACGGAATCATCCCTGCGCGCCACCGCGACGCGGACCTGACTACCGTGCCCCGGGTGAGGCAACGCGGCCGGGCCCTGCTGACCGTGGCCGTAATGCTGCTCGCGATCAACCTGCGGCCGGTCGTGAACGCGCTGGGCGCGGTCGTGCCCGAACTGCGTGACGCCACCGGGCTTCCGGCCGGCATCACGGGCCTGCTGCTGTCGCTGCCCACGATCGCCTTCGCGGTGACGGGCCTGGCCGCACCGGCCCTTGCCGGGCGGATCGGTGCGCATCGGACGGTCGTGGTCGCGTTGACCGCGTTACTGATCGGCCAGCTGATCCGCGCGGCCGTGCCCGGCCTGCCCGCCCTGTTCGCCGGTTCCCTGCTCGCGCTGGCCGGCATCGCGGTGGCGAACGTGCTGATGCCCGGCCTGGTCCGGTTGCACTTCCCGGATCGCATCCCGATGGTCACCGCGGCATATACCACCCTGCTCACCATCGGCGGCGCCGCTGCGGCCGGGCTGACTTTGCCGGTCCAACGATCGCTGGGCGGCGACTGGCGGCTGGGCATCGGGCTGTGGGCGGCAACCGCGGCGATCGCGCTGATCCCTTGGCTGCTGCTGGTCCATGACGACGGCGGATCGACCGGCCGGGTGGGCACCCGGCTCCCGCTGCGTGTATTGGCCCGGACCCGGGTCGCCTGGGCGTTGGCGCTCTACTTCGCCTGCCAGTCGATGATCGCGTACGTCGTCTTCGGCTGGCTCGCGGAGATCCTGGTGGACGACGGGATGACCGACACCGCCGCCGCCGCGCAGGTGTCGATCGCGATCACCGTGGGCATCCCGCTGGCGGCGCTGGTGCCGCCGTTGCTCGGCCGATCCCGCCGACCGGCCATCCTGGTGATCACGCTCGCGGCCTGCTATCTGCTCGCCTTCGCCGGGCTGATCGTCTCGCCGACGAGCCCCGTCGTGCTGTGGTCGGTCCTGATCGGGGTGGGCACCGGCGCCTTCCCGTTGGCGCTGACCCTGATCGCGTTGCGGGCCCGGACCGGGCTGGCCACCACCTCGTTGTCTGCCTTCACCCAGTGCGTCGGCTACCTGATCGCCTCGGTGGGCCCGCTCGGCTTCGGCCTGCTGTTCGACCTGAGCGGCACCTGGGACGTGCCGCTGCTCGCCGTGAGCGCGGTGGTGCTGATCCAGATGACGGCCGGTCTCTTTGCCGTCCGACCCCGGCACGTGGAAGACGAGCTGCCGGCTCCCCGGCTCTGAGACCGGTGACGCGGTGCGCCGGGTCAGGCCGGGCCCAGCAGCGCGGACGCGATCGCGGCCCTGCCCTCGCCTCGACCGGTCAGGCCCAAACCGTCCGTGGTGGTGCCGGCCACCGACACCGGCGCCCCGATCGCCGCCGAGAGCACCCGCTGCGCCTCGGCTCGTCGCGGGGCCAGTCTCGGGGTGTTGGCAATCACCTGGACCGACGCGTTCACCACCCGGTATCCGGCCGCGCCGATGAGCGAGGCGACCTCCGCAAGCAGCGTGACCCCGGACGCACCCGCCCATCGCGGATCCGAGGTGCCGAAGACCGACCCGAGGTCGCCCAGCCCGGCCGCGGACAGCATGGCGTCGCACAACGCGTGCGCGGCGACGTCTCCGTCCGAATGGCCCGCGCAGCCGTCCACCCCGTCGAACAGGACTCCAGCCACCCTGCACTCCCGGCCGGACTCGACCGGGTGCACGTCGATGCCGGTGCCGACCCGCATCCCGGCCGGTCCCGAGTCGGTGTCCGTCATCATCCGCTCTGCCGCCTTCAGATCGTCCGGGGTGGTGATCTTGAACGCCGCGTGGTCACCGTCCACGGCGGCCACCCGCACACCGATCGCCTCGGCGAGCGCCGCATCGTCGGTGACCGGATGACCCGCGGCGGCGGCCGCATGCGCTGCGCGCAGGACGTCGGGCCGAAAGCCCTGCGGGGTCTGCACGACTCGCAGGACCGCACGATCCACGATGCCGGCCAGACCGCCCTGCCTGTCGATCCGGCGGATGGTGTCGACGACGGCCAGTACAGGCACGACCGCATCCGCCCCGTCGCGCACGCCGGCGACGACCCGCTCGATGAGCCGGACGGGAGCGAACGCTCGCGCAGCGTCGTGCACGAGTACCACGTCCGCGGAGTCGGGCAGCGCGTCGAGGCCGGCCGCCACCGACGCGGATCGGTCCACCCCCCCGATGACGACCTCGCCGTGGTCCCCCAGCAAGTCGCGGGCCTGGTCGACCCGGTCCGCGGACACCGCGACCACGACGGTGGTCACCCCGGCCGCCCGGAGCCGATCAACCGCGTGTGCCACCAACTCGCGTCCGGCCACCCGCACGAATGCCTTGGGGATTCCGGACCGTAGGCGTTCACCCGAACCCGCGGCCGGCACGATCGCGGCGATGGTCATGTCATCCACGGGTCATCCGAGGAAACCGGATGACCCGTCGTCACCGCGGTGATCAGGAAGCCAGAACCTCGTCGAGGATGCCCTCGGCCTTGACCTCGTTGGTCCCCTCGGCGAGAGCCAGCTCGGACACCAGGATCTGCCGCGCCTTGGCCAGCATCCGCTTCTCGCCGGCCGACAACCCGCGCTCGCGGTCGCGGCGCCACAGATCACGGACGACCTCGGCGACCTTGTTCACATCACCGGAGGCGAGCTTCTCCAGATTGGCCTTGTATCGCCGGGACCAGTTGGTCGGCTCCTCGGTGTGCGGCGCCCGCAGCACCTCGAAAACGTGATCGAGACCTGTCCGGTCGACCACGTCACGAACACCGACGATCTCTGCGTTGTCGGCCGGTACCTTCACGGTCAAGTCGCCCTGCGCGACCTTGAGAACCAAATAGAGCTTCTCGACACCCTTCACGGTCCTGGTCTCGGTGGCCTGAATGAGGGCCGCACCGTGATGCGGGTAGACAACGGTTTCGCCAACGTTGAAAACCATGAGCGTTCAAGACCCCTTTCGCTACGTGCATCCTATCACGGGTTGACTCGGGCCCTCACCCGTTGTCGCAGGTCAGGGCCTATCCCGGCACTTGACAAATCGCGCGGAGCCATGCTGGGCCGCTCTGCGGGTCCATCCAAGGGACCGGTCGAACCCCCGGAGTCCCGACGCCACCCCGGTCTCGGAGTCCGATGGTCATGGGCGACACGGTCCGCGACAGGGCTCCCACCGAGCAGAGCCGACATCACGGCGACTAACCTGCTTGCCAACACAGTTCTCCGGGGCCAGCCGCCAGGAACTGCCCGGGACAACGCCGCGCCGCTCGTCGGGGCGGTCGACCAGAAGAGGGGAACCGCCGTGTCCCGCACCGCCCGGTTGCCGCGCCGAGTGCTTGCCCCCGCCGGTCTGGCGTTGTTCGCAGCCATGACACTGGCCGTCAGCGGTTGCGCCGCCGGCCAGTACTCGCAGACGGCCGACCAGGTCGCCGCGATCGACGGCGCCAACGGCACGGTCGGCGACATCGCCGTCCTCAACGCCCGACTCGCGCCGACTCCGCGTGAGGACTATCCGGAGGGATCCGACGCCCGACTGCTCCTGTTGATCTCCAACGACGGCCTGACCGCGGACACGCTGGAGAGCGTGACCACCAGCGCGGCGGAGTCCGTCGAGATCACCGGTGACCCGACGCTCCCACCGCAGAAGCTGACCGACTTCGCCAGCGGCAGCGGGACCCGGGTGGTCGTCACCGGTTTCGTCCAGGACCAGCCGTACGGCGTCTCCATACCGATGACGTTCTCCTTCGCCAATGCCGGTTCGATCGACCTCAACATCCCGATCCAGCTGCCGGAGGAACGCTCGACCAACCGAGAGACGGTCAACATCCTCCCGCCACACCCGACACCGTTGTGGGAAGAGGACGAGTTGGCCGAGGGTGACGTCGGCCCGGGCGGCCACTGACCCCAGGTCAACCGGTGGCGGGCGGCCGCGCAGTCGGACATCGCACCGTTGGACCGCTGCCACCGGCGGACCGCTGTCACCGGCGGAGCGCTGTCACTGTCGGACCGCTGTCACTGTCGGACCCCTGTCCTAACGTGCCGGGCATGAGATCGAGCCCGTCCGCACGAGCACCGCGTCCCGTGTTCCGGTGCACCGCCTGCGGTCATGAGACCGCGAAATGGCATGGTCGGTGCCCTGACTGTCACGCCTGGGGGTCCTTGGACGAGAGCCGCCCGAGCCCGGCGAGAGTGCGCCGGTTGACGGCGGGCACGGTGACCCATCCGGCCCAGCGAATCGCCGAGGTGCCCGGGGATGCGGTCCGACCCACCGCGAGCGGGGTGGGTGAACTCGATCGGGTGCTGGGCGGCGGATTGACGCCGGGGGCGGTGATCCTCCTGGCCGGCGAGCCCGGGGTCGGAAAGTCGACCCTGCTGCTTGCCGCCGCCGGCGCCTGGGCCGCCAGTGGACAGGGCCCGGTGCTGGTGGTGACGGGCGAGGAGTCGGCTGCCCAGGTTCGGCTCCGCGCCGAACGCATGAACGCACTGCACGACGGGATCTACTTGGCCGCCGAGGGTGATCTGGACGCGGTGCTTGGCCAGATCGAGCTGATCGGGCCGCGGCTGCTCATCGTCGACTCGGTGCAGACGATCGCCTCCGCGGCGGTCGACGGCACGGCCGGCGGGGTCAGCCAGGTCCGCGCCGTCGCGGCGGCGCTCACCGCGGTGTCCAAGGACCGGAACATGGCCTGCGTCCTGGTCGGCCATGTCACCAAGGACGGCGCGATCGCCGGGCCGCGGGTGCTGGAACACCTGGTCGACGTGGTGCTGCATTTCGAGGGTGACCGGCACTCCCTGCTGCGCACGGTCCGCGGCGTCAAGAACCGCTACGGTCCGGCCGACGAGGTGGGGTGTTTTCGCATGGTGCCCGACGGCATCGCGGAAATGCCCGATCCGTCGGGGCTCTTCCTGACGCGACGATCGGCTCCAGTACCCGGCACCTGCACCACGGTGGCATTGCAGGGCCGGCGTGCGCTGCCGATCGAGCTGCAGACGCTGATCACCCCGACGGGCGCCGAGTCGGGCCGACGGACGGTCTCCGGCGTCGACTCGTCCCGCGCGGCGATGGTGATGGCAATCCTGCAGAGGTGGTCGGGGGTCAACCTCACCGGCAAGGAGGTGTTTGCCGCCACCGTGGGCGGGTGGAGGATCGCCGAGCCTGCTGCCGATCTTGCGCTCGCACTGGCCGTCTGTTCCTCGTCCCGCGATTCTCCGCTGCCCTCGGGTCTGGTAGCGATCGGCGAGCTCGGCCTGGCCGGCGACGTTCACCCGGTCCAGGGGACGCCGCAACGCCTGGCGGCGGCGGCCAGGGTCGGTTTCCAGTACGCGATCGTGCCACCGGGCGCGGACGCCGACCGGCCGCGCGGCATGCGTGTGGTCGAGGCCGCCACATTGGGCGAGGCGCTCGCCCTCGCGCTCGGTGACGGGGTCGTTCGCTGGATGCACAGAGGGGCAGCCGGCGACCGGTCGCCGGCTGCCGCCGCGGGTCGCAGGGGAGACCGGGTTGGCTGAAGTGCCCGGAGGTCCTCGGCCGACCAGGCTCTGCTTATCCCGTTCGGGTGACCTTGGCGTGACCCTCCGGTCCTAGACTTCCTGTGAGTGTCCGAGGGGAGGGCCGGGGTGGAGGATCGCACGAGCGTTGCCGCGCATCGCGCCGTGCTCGCCAGGGTGGCGCCGGGCACCCCGCTTCGTGACGGCCTGGAACGGATCCTGCGGGGCCGGACGGGCGCGTTGATCGTCCTCGGCTTCGACCAGGCCGTCGACGACCTGTGCGACGGCGGGTTCAGGCTCGATGTGGAGTTCTCGTCCACCCGGTTGCGCGAGCTGTGCAAGATGGACGGCGCGGTGGTGCTCAACGACGAGGCGGGCAGGATCCTGCGCGCGAACGTGCACCTCACCCCCGATGCCACCATCCCCACGGTCGAGTCCGGCACCCGGCACCGGACCGCCGAACGCACGGCCCTACAGACCGGCCATCCGGTGATCGCGGTCAGCCACTCGATGTCGATCATCAACCTGTACTTCGGTGGTCGCCGGCACGTGGTCGCGGACCCGCCCACCATCCTCAGCCGCGCCAACCAGGCGCTCGCGACCCTGCAGCGGTACAAGTTCCGGCTCGACGAGGTCGCAAGGGCCCTGTCGGCGTTGGAGATCGAGGACTTCGCGACGTTGCGGGACGCGATGACCGTCCTGCAACGCCTGCTCATGGTGCGCAGGATCGCGGACGAGCTGACCAGCAACGTGATCGAGCTCGGCACCGACGGGCGGCTGCTGGGCCTGCAGCTCGACGAAATGCTCAGCGGCACACAGGGCCTGCAGGAGCTGCTGATTCGCGACTACCTGCCGGCCGACCAGAGCCCGGACAACATCGACGAGATCATCGAACGGCTCGACGACCTGGACGAGGTCGCCCTGCTCGACCTGTCCGCGGTCGCCCGAGTGCTGGGCATCAACACCATGGGTGATGCCCTCGACGCCGCGGTCAGTCCGCGCGGATACCGCCTGCTTGGCGGAATCCCACGGGTGCCACCGGCCGTTCTCGACCGGCTCATTCAGCATTTCGGCAGCCTGCAAGGCCTGCTCGCGGCCACCGCCGCCGACCTTCAGGCGGTGGACGGCGTCGGGGAGGCCAGGGCCAGAGTCGTGCGTGAGGGCCTGTCGCGGCTGGCCGAGTCGTCGATCGTCGACCGGTACGGCACAGCCCTGTAGCGCCGCGCTCAGATCACGGTGAAGGCCGCCGGCGGGCTGGAAAGCGTGCCCAGCTGGGCGATCAGGGTGTAGGTCCCCGGTGCGAGCGGGGTCCGCTCGCCGGCGCAGCCCGGCGCCGAGGTGGTCCCCGACCACTTGATCGTGTACTCGAGCTGCTGGCCGGGGGAAAGGTCGCGCACCTCGGTGCCCTGGCCGGGAAAGCAGTCGGCGGTCGACCACAGCCGGGTGCCGTCCGCCCCGAAGACCGTGAACACCTGCAGCGTGCCGGACACATCGCGGCGGCAGGCCTCGGCACCGCTGTTCGTCACCGTCATGCCGACGATCACGTTGGCCCCCGACCTCACCTCGGCCGGTGCCTGCGCGGCCAGCGCGACGGCTGCGTCGGTGCACAGCAGCTTGCCTTCGGCGTCGTAGGACGGCGGCGCCACGGGTGGCGCAGGGGCGGCCTCGGACGGCGCGGGCTCCGACGAGTCGGTCGGCGCCGGCGGGGTCGTACCGGGCTCCGCTGCGGCCGCCGTCGCCGAGTCGGTGGCCGGAGGCGAGGTATCCGCCGCCGACGGCGAGGCGCTGGCCGACGCCGACGGCGATGCACTGCCGGAGGCCGACGGCGACGGGCTGGGCGAGGGCACGGTCGAGCGGGATGGACCGGTGGAGTTGGCCAACACGCCGGTCATGGTGGGTGCGGCGGAGGTGTTGGCGGCCGCTGCCGGCTCCGATCCGGCCGATGAACGTGAGGTCCGGGAGGCCAGGTACCACACGACGCCGACCAGGACGGCGACGGCGAGGATCACCACGAGTACTCGGCGGATCCAGTACGTCGTTGAGCTCGATGGTCCGACCGGGTGCATCACGCGTGCGACGGTAGTCTCGCACCAGCACCATCCCGGGGAGCAACGCCGAAGGAGCCAGCTGTGACGGCGATCGACGAGATGCTGCGGCGCAGCAAGACCGCGGCGATGTATCACCCCTCGGGCCTCGGCCCGTCGCCACTCAAGCAGCTTGCGGTGGTGATGTGCATGGACTGCCGGGTCGATGCGCATGTGGCGTTCCGACTCAATCCCGGCGAGATCCACCTGCTGCGCAACGCCGGCGGGATCATCTCCGAGGACGTCATTCGGTCGCTGGCCATCTCCCAGCACGCCCTGGGCACCAGGGAGGTGATGATCGTCCACCACACCGATTGCGGCCTCGCCAAGCTCGACGAGGACGAGTTCCGGGAGGAGCTGGCCCGGTTCGCCGGGTACCGACCGACGTGGTCGGTGCAGGCGTTCAAGGACCCGCACGACTCCGTCCTCGAGTCGATGCGGCGCGTCCAGGACTCGCCGTTCCTACACCACACCGACAAGGTCCGCGGCTTCATCTTCGACGTGGAAACCGGTCTGCTCGAGGAAGTTCCGGGCGACGACGGTCCGGCGAGCCAGGACAGCGGTGCCGGCTGAACCGGCCACGGACCGGAGTGCTGACCCGCTGGACGCGCGCCTGATCCTGGATTTCTACGACGGGCATGCCCGCGATCTGCCCTGGCGGACGGCGGATGCGACACCCTGGGCGGTCCTGGTCAGCGAGGTCATGCTGCAGCAGACTCCGGTGAACCGGGTTCTGCCGGTCTACCGGGAATGGCTCACGCGGTGGCCCACACCCAGGCACCTGGCGGCCGAACCGGCCGCGGCGGCGATCCGCGCCTGGGGCAGGCTGGGCTATCCCCGGCGGGCGTTGCGGCTGCACGCCACCGCGTGTGCGATCCGCGATCGTCACGCCGGTGAGGTCCCGTCGGCCGTCGAGGAGTTGCTGCTGCTGCCCGGAATCGGCGACTACACCGCACGGGCGGTGGCCGCCTTCGCGTTCGAGGCAAGAGTTCCGGTCGTCGACACCAACGTCCGCCGGGTGCTGTCCCGCGCTGCTCGCGGCGTCGACGAGCCGCGGGCGCCGGCAACGGCGGCGGACCGCGCGGAGATGGCCGGATACCTGCCGACGGATCCGCACACGGCCGCCCGGTTCTCCGTGGCCGTGATGGAACTCGGCGCGCTGGTGTGCACCGCGACCGATCCGGATTGCCGGCGCTGCCCGTTGTCGTCCAGATGCGTCTGGCGGCGATCCGGGGCGGAGCGAGGTACCCCCCGGCGTCCCGCACAATCCTGGCACGGCACCGACCGGCAGGTCCGCGGCCGGATGATGTCCGTCCTGCGAGGCTCGCCGGGCCAGGTCGCCGAACTAGACCTGCTCGCGGTGACCGAGGACGGCGTCAAGGCGCATCGTTGCCTGCACTCCTTGCTTGCCGACGGCCTGGTCGAACATGCTGATGCCGGCCGGTACGCGCTGCCCGGCGTCCGGAGTCCGACCCCGGTGGGTCGCACTGTACGACCGGTCCGCTGATCAATCCCGCGCCCATTCGGACACTCCGCCGCCGGCTTCGCGGAATTGATCAGCGAGGCACCGGGTGGGTCAGCCGGAGGCGGCCTCCGGGCCGGCGTCGACGGCCAGGCCGGCCGGCACGGAATCCGGAACCGACGACGGCCGCGGCTCGCCCCGGAAGGTGAACTCCCGCTCCTTGCCCTCGCCGATCACGTCGACCAGAACGATCTGACCAGGCCGGATCTCGTCGAAGAGGATCTTCTCCGACAACTTGTCCTCGATCTCGCGCTGGATGGTCCGGCGCAGCGGCCGGGCCCCGAGCACCGGGTCGAACCCGCGCTCGCCGAGCAGCGTCTTGGCCGCGTCCGTCAGCTCCAGCGACATGTCCTTGTTCCGCAGCGCCGCCTCGACGCGCTTGAGCATCAGATCGACCATCCGGTTGATCTCTTCGGTGGTCAACTGATGGAAGACCACGACGTCGTCGATGCGGTTGAGGAACTCCGGCCGGAAGTGCCGCTTGAGCTCGTCGTTGACCTTTTGCTTCATCCGCTCGTAGTTGGACTCGGCGTCGTTGCCCTGCGAGAAGCCCAGGGACACCGACTTGCTGATGTCCTGGGTGCCCAGGTTCGAGGTGAAGACGATGACAGTGTTCTTGAAGTCCACTGTGCGGCCCTGACCGTCGGTGAGCCGGCCGTCCTCCAGCACCTGCAACAGGGTGTTGTAGATGTCCTGGTGCGCCTTCTCGATCTCGTCGAACAGCACCACCGAGAACGGCTTGCGCCGCACCTTCTCGGTGAGCTGGCCACCCTCCTCGTAGCCGACGTATCCGGGCGGGGCGCCGAACAGCCGGGAGGCGGTGTACCGGTCGTGGAACTCACCCATGTCGACCTGGATCAACGCGTCCTCGTCACCGAACAGGAACTCGGCGAGGGCCTTGGTCAGCTCGGTCTTCCCGACGCCGGAAGGGCCGGCGAAGATGAACGACCCGGACGGTCGCTTGGGGTCCTTCAGACCTGCACGGGTGCGCCGGATCGCCTGGGAGACGGCCTTGACCGCCTGGTCCTGGCCGATGATCCGCTTGTGCAGCTCGTCCTCCATCTTCAGCAGCCGGGTCGTCTCCTCCTCGGTCAGCTTGAAGACGGGGATGCCGGTCCAGTTGGCCAGCACCTCGGCGATCTGCTCGTCGTCGACCTCGCTGATGACGTCGAGATCGCCGTCCTTCCAGGCCTTCTCCCGTTCGGACTTGCGAGCCAGCAACTGCTTCTCGGTGTCCCGCAGCGCGGCCGCCTTCTCGAAGTCCTGCGCGTCGATCGCCGATTCCTTGTCCCGGCGGACGGCGGCCAGCTTCTCGTCGAAGTCGCGCAGGTCCGGCGGCGCGGTCATCCGGCGGATCCGCATCCGGGCGCCGGCCTCGTCGATCAGGTCGATCGCCTTGTCCGGCAGGTACCGGTCGCTGATGTACCGGTCGGCCAGGGTGGCCGCGGAGACCAGCGCGTCGTCGGTGATGGTGATCCGGTGGTGCGCCTCGTACCGGTCGCGCAAACCCTTGAGGATCTCGATGGTGTGCGCCACCGTCGGCTCGCCGACCTGGATGGGTTGGAAGCGCCGCTCCAGGGCGGCGTCCTTCTCCACGTACTTGCGGTACTCGTCCAAGGTGGTCGCGCCGATGGTCTGCAGCTCGCCACGGGCCAGCATCGGCTTGAGGATGGACGCCGCGTCGATCGCGCCCTCGGCGGCCCCGGCGCCGACGAGGGTGTGGATCTCGTCGATGAACATGATGATGTCGCCGCGGGTGCGGATCTCCTTGAGTACCTTCTTCAGGCGTTCCTCGAAGTCACCGCGGTAGCGGGATCCGGCGACCAGGGAGCCCAGGTCCAGCGTGTAGAGGTGCTTGTCCTTGAGGGTCTGCGGGACGTCGCCGCGGATGATCGCCTGGGCCAGGCCCTCGACCACCGCGGTCTTGCCGACGCCCGGCTCGCCGATCAGCACGGGGTTGTTCTTGGTGCGGCGGGACAGCACCTGCATGACCCGCTCGATTTCCTTCTCGCGCCCGATGACCGGGTCGAGCTTGCCCTCGCGGGCCGACTGGGTCAGGTTGCGGCCGAACTGGTCGAGCACCAGGGACGTGGACGGGGTGCCCTCGGACCGGCCGCCCTCGGCTGCCGCGGTCTCCTTGCCCTGGTAGCCGGACAGCAACTGCAGCACCTGCTGGCGCACCCGATTCAGGTCGGCACCCAGCTTGACCAGCACCTGGGCGGCGACGCCCTCACCCTCGCGGATGAGGCCGAGCAGGATGTCCTCGGAGCCGATGTAGTTGTGACGCAGTTGCAGCGCCTCGCGCAGCGAGAGCTCCAGGACCGTCTTGGCTCGCGGGGTGAACGGGATGTGCCCGGATGGGGACTGCTGTCCCTGCCCGATGATCTCCTCCACCTGGGCGCGGACGCCCTCGAGTGCGATGCCGAGGGACTCCAGCGCCTTGGCGGCCACGCCCTCACCCTCGTGGATGAGGCCGAGCAGGATGTGCTCGGTGCCGATGTAGTTGTGGTTGAGCATGCGGGCCTCTTCCTGGGCCAGCACCACCACACGACGGGCTCTGTCGGTAAACCGTTCGAACATGTGCACTCCTTACGGGCGTGCGCGGTCAGGCGACCACTGCCACTCGTCCCGCCGATCCCGGGCGCGCGGGCCCGGAGACGGATAGCCCACTGTAGTCGGACAGCACGGGCCGCCGATTCGGGACGACTGGGCCGGTCAATTCGGCGGCGGCATCGCGCACCATGCCGCCACTGCAATCCAACGCTGCCCCAGCGCCTCTCGTTCCGCCACGGCAGCGGCTACGCCGTGGGCGAACACCGTCCGCGCAGATCGCAACGGGGGCCCGGCGCCGGCCCGAAGTGTCGACGACCCCCGTCCGCAAACCCGGAGGACGGGGGTCGATGCGCTGCGCCGGTGCCGGTGCGGGGAATCAGTGCGCGGCCTCGAAGGCCGCGAGCACGTTCGCGGACAGCCGCCCGCGCTCGGAGACCTCGTAGCCGTTCGCCCGGGCCCACTCCCGGATCGCGGCGGTCTGCTCACGGTCGGGCGCGGTGCGGGGACCCCGGACGGACTTGGCCGGCTTTGCCGGCTTTGCCCGGGCGGAACGCCGGGCGCCGTCGACCCGGCGGGCGCTGGCGACGTAGCCGGCGAGCGCGTCGCGGAGCTTCTCCGCGTTCTCCTCGCTCAGATCGATTTCGTACGACACTCCGTCAAGCGCGAACGCCACGGTATCGGCGGCCTCGGTGCCGTCCAGGTCGTCCACCAGCGTGGTGGTGGTGATGGTTGCCATGCGTGAGCCTCCTAGAACTGCAGTTTTCCCCGAACGTTCAGGATAGTGCCGATTGTGTGACTTTTCCACCATATCGAATACCGCCGCGGACGGTCCGCCGGTAAACCAACATTGCGCCGCACATCACGGAGCGAAGCCGGGACGTGGTGTACCTCACCTGGTCAGGAATGCACACGTGACAATACCGGGTTAGGGCTCGCGATTGGCACCGGCACCGTGTCGACCGGACCGCCGGTCAATCACCCGGTCGAACGAATGGGAAGAGGATCGTCTCACGGATGCCCAGGCCGGTGAGCGCCATGATGAGCCGGTCGATGCCCATACCGATGCCGCCGGAGGGCGGCATTCCGTACTCCATGGCCCGCAGGAACTCCTCGTCCAGGACCATCGCCTCGTCGTCGCCGAGGCCGGCGAAGCGTGCCTGGTCCTGGAATCGCATCCGCTGAATCACCGGATCGACCAGCTCGGAGTATCCGGTCGCGGTTTCGATGCCACGGATGTACAGGTCCCATTTCTCGGTCAAACCCGGAGCCTCACGGTGGTCCCGGGTCAGCGGCGACGTCTCGACCGGAAAGTCTCGGACGAACGTCGGTGCGACCAGCGAGCCGACCACGAGCTCGTCGAACAATTCCTCGGCGAGTTTTCCCGGTCCGTAGTGTGGCGCGACCGCGACCCCCACCCGGTCGGCGATCCCGACGAGTTCTCGCATCTGGGTATCGACCGTGATCTCCCGGCCCACGGCCTCGGACAGCGCTCCGTACAACGTGATCGACCGCCAGTCGCCGCCCAGATCGAATTCCTCGCCGTTGGCGTGGGTCACCGTCGTCGACCCGTGCACAGCGACGGCGGCCTCCTGGATCAAGGACCTGGTCAGCTCTGCCATGCCGTTGTAGTCGGTGTAGGTCTGGTAGGCCTCGAGCATCGCAAATTCCGGCGAATGGGAGGAATCGACACCTTCGTTGCGGAAGTTGCGGTTGATCTCGAACACCCTGTCGATTCCGCCGACCACCGCGCGCTTGAGGTACAGCTCCGGCGCGATGCGCAGATATAGGTTCATGTCCAGCGCATTCATATGGGTCACGAAGGGCCGGGCGGCCGCACCGCCGTGCAGCACCTGGAGCATCGGCGTTTCGACCTCGAGAAAACCGCGGTCGTGGAGCGTGGCCCGTAGCGACCGATTGACCGCGGCCCGGATCTGCACCGTCCGGCGCGCCTGCGGACGGACGATCAAATCGACATAGCGCTGTCGGACCCGAGCCTCCTCGGACAGCGGCTTGTGCGCCACCGGCAATGGCCGGAGCGCCTTCGCCGCAATGGACCATGAATCGGCCAGGACGGACAGTTCGCCGCGCCGCGAGGTGATGACCCGGCCGTGCGCGAACAGATGGTCACCGAGATCGACGTCACGTTTGAATGCGGCGAGCGATTCCTCGCCCACACCCGCCAGGGACACCATGATCTGCAATTCGGCGCCGCCGTCGCCGGCCCCGCCCTCGCGCACCGTCGCGAAGCACAGCTTTCCCGAGTTGCGCAGGAAGATGACACGTCCGGCCACGCCGACGATTTCCCCGGTGTCGGTGTCCGGGGGCAGATCCGGAAACCGGCGGCGCAGCTGCGCCAGTCCCGTCGTGCGTGGGACGTTCACCGGGTACGGTTCGACGGCCCTGTCCAGCAGGCGCTGCCGCTTCTCGCGGCGCACGCGCAATTGTTCGGGGAGATCCTCGTCGTCCGCGGGGGTCGGTGAACTCACGGTGGGTCAGCCTACTGGCGCGCCGCGACGGTACCGACCGCCACCGAACGTGACGACCAGACCACAATGATCCGGTGGCACCGATTCCGGGTGGGTTGCCGACCCCGACGCTTGCACCTGGGCCTCCCCTCCCCGCGGCAACCTGGCGTGAACTGGAGCGTGCACACGCGGCCCGGGTGGACGGCTTGGTCGGCGATCACCTGGAACGCGGTCGCCGACACGTGCGGCATCCGGTTGAGGACTTCCTCTTCACCTACTACACCCTTCGACCCGGTCAGCTGCGCCGATGGCACCCGGGCGCGGCCGTCGCGGTGGCCGACGCACCTGAACGAACCGGCTGGAGGTTCCACCGGGTGCTCGATTCCCGCCGCGCCGTGGTGGCGGTGGACATCCACGGCTTCGTGTCCGCACGTGGCGACCAGCTGCGGTTCATCCGGCGACTCCTGACCGCGACCACGGCCGCGCCGGCCCAGTTCGGCTGTTTCGGCCTGCACGAATGGGCCATGGTGTACCGGCAGGACCCCGTTGCGCTGCGGCACTCCGCGCTCCGGTTGCGGCTCGGTCAGGACGGAACCGACCAGGTGGTGCGCGACCACCGGATCAGATGCAGCCACTACGACGCATTTCGTTTCTTCACCGCGCCGGCGCGCCCGCGCAACGAGCTCCTGCCGACCCTGGACCGGCGGGTCGAACTGGAGCAGCCCGGCTGCCTGCACGCCGGCATGGACGTCTACAAGTGGGCCTACCGGCTGCTCCCGGTGGTGCCCAGCGACCTGGTGGTCGACGCCTTCGAACTCGCCCGGTCGATCCGCGAGGTCGACATGCGCGCCTCCCCCTACAATCTGACCGACCTGGGATACCCGCCGATCCCGGTGGAAACGGCGGCCGGCAAGGCCACGTACGTGGCGGCCCAGCGCGGGTTCACCGAACGGGCGCAGGTGCTTCGGAGGCGGCTGCTGGACGCGCTCGCTTCGCTGCCGCCGGGTTTGGGGGGCTGATGCGCCGCATCGGACCCATGGTCCACACGCTGACCCCGGGCTACTTCGCGCTGGTCATGGCCAGCGGGATCATCTCCCTTGGGCTGTCCCTCACCGGCTACGAAGTGCTCTCGACCACCCTGTTCGGCATTGCCATCGCCGCCTACCTCGTCCTGTGCACGCTGAACCTGTGGCGGTTCGTCGCCTACCGGCAGGCGATGGTCGACGATTTCCGGGCGACCCGCAGGGCATTCGGCTTCTTCACGTTCGTCGCCGGGACCAACGTGCTCGGCGCCAGGGCCGGCGCCCAAGGGTGGTACGAGGTCACCCTGTGGCTGCTGGTGCTGGCGGGCGCGGCGTGGCTGCTGTTGGGCTACGTCGTGCCGTGGAGTGCGGTGCTCGGCAGGCAGGAGCGGCCGGTGGTGGCCGCCGCCAACGGCACCTGGTTCATCTGGGTGGTGGCCAGCCAGTCCGTCGCCGTCGCCTCGGCGACCCTGGAGGTGGTGTTCGACGGTGCGCGCCAACCGCTGTCGGTCCTGGCCATCCTGTCCTGGTCGGTGGGGGTGTTCCTGTACGCGGCGTCCGCAGTCTTCGTCTCCCTGCGCCTGATGCTCTACCCGCTTCGCCCGGCGGATCTCGACCCGCCGTACTGGGTCTCCATGGGTGCCCTGGCCATCACCGTGCTGGCCGGCGCCCGGATCGTCGAGATGGAGAGCGCGCCGATGGTCGACGCGACCCGTGGGCTGATCGCCGGCCTGTCGGTCGTGTTCTGGTGCTTCGCGACCTGGCTGATCCCGGTGCTGGTCGCGGCCGGATGGTGGCGGCACGTGCGGCACCGGGTACCCCTGCGGTACGAGGCGACCCTGTGGAGCATCATTTTCCCGCTCGGCATGTACGCGGTCGCCAGCATCTACCTCGGGCGGGCCGACCGGCTGCCGCTGGTCGAGGCCGTCGGGAGCCACTGGCTCTGGTTGGCTCTCACCGCCTGGGCGATCGTGTTCGTCGCGATGGTCCGGCACGTGGGCATCGCCCTGTTCGGCCGCGCGGCGAGCGACCGCGACCGCGTCGCCTGATACCGCACGGGCACACCGTCACCGGTCACGGGGCACCACGCAGCTTCGTTCGAGGAACAGCGCTCCGCCGGTCATGATCACCGCGCCGATCAGGCCGATGATCCCGGTGATGGAGTCGGACTGCGCGGCGGCGAAGTCCGACCAGGACGGCAGCACGTAGCCGAGCAACCCCAGCCACAGGCCGGCCAGCGCGGCACCCGCCAAGGCCGTGGCCTTGGCCACGGTGACCGCCCGCGCCGCGGTCAACGGCTCCAGGGGCCGGCGGGCCGGCGCGCCGGGTGTCTGTTCGGGCGGCCTGATCCGCCGGCGCAGGCCGAAACCCGCTACCGCCTCCCCGATCCCGACCAGCATCGCGAGCATCCCGGCCAGCCTGGGCAGCGGCGGCATCCGCGAGTAGCTGACCCGGACCAGCAGGTATCCGGCGGCGGCGGCGACCAGCAGCACCACCACCAGGTCACGCCAGCGGGTCAGGCCCATCCGCCCGTCGGCGGTCATCGTTCCCGCCGGAACCACTCAGCGCACATGACCGACCCGGACGATGCCGGCGGTGTCCAGCCCGTCCAGCAGATCCGCGATCGGACCGGCGCCCGGCAGGTCCGCGGTGGGATCCACCTCCATCCACGGCCGCAGCACGAACGCCCGTTCGGCCGCCCTCGGATGCGGCAGGATCAGCTCGGGATCGTCGCTGATCACCGCGTGACCATGGACCTCGACCATGATCACATCTGCGTCCAGGGTGCGTGGGCCCCACCGGACGGTGCGTTCCCTGCCCGCCACCCGCTCCAGCGCCTGGCAGCGCTCCCACCAGCGGTGCGGGTCCAGGCCGTCGTCCTCGGCGATCACCACGATGTTGTAGAAGTCGGGCTGCTCGACTCCACCCCAGGGCGGCGTCCGGTAGATCGAGGACACCGCCCGCACCGTCCGACCCAGGCTGTTCACCGCGGTCTGCAGGTGCGCGGTGCGGTCGCCGACGTTGGAGCCGAGCGACAGCACGGCCCGGCTCACCCGGCGCCTCCGGTCCGGGCCACACCCTCGCCGGGCCGGACGGCGCCGCCCTCGCGACGCAGCGACCGTCGGATCGTCACGCTCACGTCGGCGAACTTCAGCGGGATCGGCGCGGACGGCTTGTGGACGGTCACCTCCACGGCGTGCACCGGATAGCCGCGCATCACCTCGTCGGCGATCTCGCCGGCCACCGTCTCGATCAGGTCCCGGGCCGGTCCGGTGACCACCCGAGCGGCCAACCCGGCCAGCTCGCCGTAGTCGACGGTCCGGTGCAGGTCGTCGACGGCGGCCGCCTCGATCAGGTCCGCCCACACCGTGATGTCCACCACGAAGGTCTGCCCGTCCCGTTTCTCGTGCGGGTGGACTCCGTGATATCCGAACAGTTCAAGCCCGGTGAGGGTGATCCGGTCCGCCATCGTTCAGTCCCTCCCCCGCGCTCGTCCGTGCGGACCGCCCCGCCGGCCGGCGGCCGGGCCGGATGCATCGTCACACAGGACCCGCGCGGGACCGCGTCCGGTCACCGCTGCCGCCACCCGGACGGCGTCCAACGAATCGGCTGCCTCGTGCACCCGGACCCCCCACGCTCCCGCCGCGGCCGCCAACCCGGAGATGGCCGTGGTGGCCGCCTCACGACCGTCGGGTGGCCGGGGCCCGGTCGGGTCGGCCAACAACGCCCCGAGGAAGCGCTTGCGGGACGCCCCGATCAGGACCGGAAAGCCCCATCCCGGACCGTCGAGGCCGGTGATCGACGGCAGCGCGCGCAGCAGCGCCCAGTTGTGTTCGGCGGTCTTGGCAAAGCCCAGACCTGGGTCGATGATGATCGACGACTCCCGCACACCCGCGGCCAGCGCGGCTGCGACCCGATCTGCCAGTTCGCGGCGCACGTCGGCGACCACATCGTCGTACACCGCCAGGGCGTCCATGCCGACGCTGTGCCCACGCCAGTGCATGAGGACCCAGGGCACGCCGGCATCGGCGACCAGGCCGGCCATGTCCGGGTCCGCGAGCCCGCCGGAGACGTCGTTGACGATCCGGGCACCCGCGGTGAGCGCGGCCGCAGCCACCTTCGCCCGGGTGGTGTCGACACTGCAGACGACGCCGTCGACGGCGAGCGCGGAGATCACCGGAGCGACCCGCGCCGCCTCCACATCGGCCGGTATCCGATACGCGCCGGGGCGGGTGGACTCGCCGCCGACGTAGACGATGTCCGCACCCGCGGCGACCAGGGCACGACCCCGGTGAATCGCGGCGTCGGCGTCGAGGTACCGGCCACCGTCCGAGAACGAGTCAGCGGTCACGTTGACCACACCCATGATCACGGCCCGGTCAGTCGGCCACCCGGCCGGCGCCGACGGTGCTGATGATTCGCTCGGCAAGCCTCGCTCGTCCGCAGATGATTCGCTCGGCAAGCCTCGCTCCTCCGCAGATGATTCGCTCGGCAAGCCTCGCTCACCGGCCCGTGATCAGGCTCATCGCCTCCGCGCGGGTCCGGTCCTGGGACTGGAAGATGCCCCGGACGGCCGACGTGGTGGTCACGGCTCCGGGCTTGCGGATGCCACGCATCGCCATGCACAGGTGCTCGGCCTCGATCACCACGATCGCTCCGGCCGGCCGCAACCGGCGAACCAGCGCATCGGCGATCTGCGTGGTCAGCCGCTCCTGCACCTGCGGCCGCTTGGCGTACCCGTCGACCAGTCGGGCCAGCTTGGACAGCCCGGTCACCCGGCCGTCCGCACCCGGGATGTACCCGACGTGCGCCTTGCCGAAGAAGGGCACCAGATGGTGCTCGCACGTCGAGTACAGGTCGATGTCCCGCATCAGGATCATCTCGTTGTGGTTCTCGTCGAACGAGGTCTGCAGCACCGTGCTCGGATCGACGTGCAGGCCGGAGAACTGCTCGGCGAAGGCCCGGGCGACCCTCGCCGGCGTAGCCTGCAACCCGTCCCGGTCAGGGTCCTCCCCCACCGCGAAGAGGAGCTCGCGAACCGCAGCCTCGGCGCGGGCGCGGTCGAACGCGCGAACGGGGCGTGCCGCGCCGTTGCCCACGGCGGCGGGAGCCGGCCCGGTCGACATGACCCGCCGATCCGTCACGGCCTGTGATCCCGGGGCGGTGCCCAGGGATCCTGCGGATCGAACGGACCCGCCGGCGGTGGTGGCGGCGGCGCACCCCAGCCCGACTGCGGGCCGGCGCCGGAACTGCCGTTCGGCGCATTGCCGTTCGGCGCATTGCCGTTCGGCGGCGCATTGCCGTTGGACGGACGGCCGTAGGGCCCGGGATCGTAGGGCCCGAGCGGCCCGGGCAGCACCCCACCGGTCCAATTGGGCGGTGGGCCTGCCGTCTGACCCAGCGGCGCCTCCGGCTTGGGCGTGTTGTACCCGCCCTGACCGGGGTGGTCGGCGGCGACGCCCACCGGCACCGGCCGCTCCTGGCCGGGTTCGGCGATCGGCTCCGGCGGCGGCCACGGCTCGCCCCGCTCGATCGCGAGCTCCCCTGGCGTCTTGATGGGCGGCCGGTCCGACGGTAGGCGAGCGCCGAACTCGTCGAAAGCGGTGATCCGCGGCCGCTTCTCGACCTCGGCGAAGACCACCTCGAGATCCTTGCGCTCCAGCGTCTCCTTCTCCAGCAGCGCTGCGGCCAGGTTGTCCAGCACGTCCCGGTAGGTGTTCAGTACCGCCCACGCCTCGGTGTGTGCGGCCTCGATCAGCGCCCGGATCTCGCCGTCGATCTCGCTGCCGACCTCGATGGAGTACTCGGGCCCGGAACCATAGGTGCGGCCCAGGAACGGCTCGTCATCGCCGTGGCCGTACTTGACCGCGCCGAGTTTGGCCGACATCCCGTACTCGGTCACCATCGCCCGGGCGATCTTGGTGGCCTGCGCGATGTCCGATGAGGCACCGGTGGTCGGTTCGGCGAACACCAGTTCCTCCGCGGCCCGGCCACCCATGGCCATCACCAGCCGGGCGATCATCTCCGAGCGCGTCATCAGTGACTTGTCGTCCTCGGGAACCACCAACGCGTGCCCACCGGTGCGGCCGCGCGGCAGGATTGTCACCTTGTACACCGGTTCGAGGCCGGGCATCGCCCACGCGGCGAGCGCGTGCCCGCCCTCGTGGTAGGCGGTGATCTTCTTCTCCTTCTCCGAGATCACCTTGCCGCGCCGCGCCGGCCCACCGATCACCCGGTCGACGGATTCTTCCAACGCGATATTGGTGATGACGGAGCCGTGTTCGCGCGCGGTGAGCAGCGCCGCCTCGTTGATCACGTTGGCCAGGTCCGCACCGGACATGCCGACGGTTCGCTTGGCCAGACCGGAGAAGTCGACGTCCGGGGCGAACGGCTTGCCCTTGGCGTGCACGGCGAGGATGGCCTGCCGCCCTTTGAGATCGGGCTGGCCCACGGGGATCTGCCGATCGAACCGGCCGGGCCGGAGCAGCGCCGGGTCCAGGATGTCCGGGCGGTTGGTCGCGGCGATCAGGATGATGCCGCCCTTGGCCTCGAACCCGTCCATCTCGACCAGCAGCTGGTTCAGCGTCTGTTCACGCTCGTCGTGCCCGCCGCCCATGCCGGCACCGCGATGGCGCCCGACGGCGTCGATCTCGTCGACGAAGATGATCGCCGGCGCATTGGCCTTGGCCTGTTCGAACAGGTCACGCACCCGACTGGCGCCGACACCGACGAACATCTCCACGAAATCGGAGCCGGAGATGGAGTAGAAGGGCACGCCCGCCTCACCGGCGACCGCCCGGGCCAGCAGCGTCTTGCCGGTTCCGGGCGGGCCGTAGAGCAGGACACCCTTGGGGATCTTGGCGCCGAGCGCCTGGTAGCGGGCCGGGTTCTGCAGGAAGTCGCGGATCTCGTCCAGTTCCTGGACGGCCTCGTCGGCGCCCGCGACATCGCTGAACTTGGTCTGCGGCATGTCCTTGGTCAGCAGCTTGGCCCTGGACTTGCCGAACGAGAGGACCCGGTTCCCGCCACCTTGGGCGTTGTTCATCATCCACAGCAGGAACAGGATGATCAGGCCGACCGGGATCAGGTAGATGAGCAACGAGAAGAGGGTCGACTCGCTGGTGACGACCGTGTTGTAGCCGCCGGAGATGTTGGCGTCCTGGACGTCGTCGAAGATCTGCTCGCCCGCCGACGCCGGGTAGCTCGTGTAGATCTGGGTGGCGCCGTCGACCGGGTTGGTCAGCGTGAGCCGGAGTCGCTGCTCCTTGTCGTCGATCGTCGCGCTGGTGACGTTGCCGTCCTTGAGCTGGGTCAACGCCACGGAGGTGTTCTGCTGCACGTAGCCGCGCGTGTCGTCGGCGAAATAGGAGTACATCAGGTAGAGCAACAACACCACGGCGATCCACACCAGCGGTGAGCGCAACAGACGCTTCTTGTCCATGTGGCTCCGGGCCGACGACGGCCTCGACCTCCCTGACGGTCTCGAGTGCGGCGGGCCGACGAGTGGCGGGTGCCCCGCCGGACTCGAAGCCCCTGCACGGCCGGGCGACGCAAGGGCACGACCAGCGCGTTTCAGCCTACCGCTGTGTCCGGGCCGCCCCTGCCGTCGCCGACCGCCAGGTTGAACGCCCGGCGTGCCCTGTCGGTTCCCCCACCCGGGCCATCGGCGGGTCAGCGGTACATGTGCTCACCGAGCAGCCCGACGAACGGAAGGTCGCGGTAACGCTCGGCATAGTCCAGGCCGTAGCCGACGACGAACTCGGTCGGAATGTCGAAGCCGACGTACCGGACCTCCACCTCGACCTTGACCGCCTCCGGCTTGCGCAACAGGGCGACCACGTCGATGGACGACGGGCCACGGGTGGCGAGGTTCTTGACGAGCCAGGACAGGGTCAATCCCGAGTCGATGATGTCCTCGACGATCACCACCCGGCGCCCCGTGATGTCCCGGTCCAGGTCCTTGAGGATCCGCACCACACCGGACGAGGAGGTCGCGGAGCCGTACGAGGTGACGGCCATGAACTCCAGTTCCGACGGGATCGGCAATGCCCTGGCGAAGTCGGTCAGGAACATCACTGCGCCCTTGAGCACGCAGATCAGCAGGGGCGGGGTGTCCGACGTGTGGTCCGCCGCCACCGCCCGGGCCAGCTCGCCGATCTTCGCCTGCAACGCCTCGGCGCCGATCAGAACCGCGGCGAGCTCACCGTGGTAACCGTGTTCGGCGCCCGGATCCCATCCGGGGACGCCCGGGGCCGCGTCGATGTTTCTGACCACCGTCGTCACTGCGGTCAGGTCCGAGCCGGGTGCGAGTGTCTCCCAGGCGTGCGTTCGGCTGTTCACGGGCTCTCCAGGTGGGGCGGCGAGCGGGCCCGCACGCGGACGGCGCGGTCGCCGCCCAGCCTGCCACCCGGCCCACGTGCCCCGCTCGCCGGGGCACACCATCGCGTGGCCGGGGGCGCCGGGCGTTCAGTGCACGTCTCGTCGGGCGAACACCAGCATCGCCGCCGCCACCAGGACCACCGCGGTGCCGATCAGGGCGAGCACTGATCCTGCCGGCAGGCCGTTGGCCAACGGGTCCGAACCGAGCGCCCAGTAGAACGGCGACAGGTGCTTGAACGGATCCAGCCAGTCGATCGCCGGCGCCAACGAACTGACCAGGTAGGCCGCGGCGGCGACCCCGGATGCGATGCTCAGGGCCAATCCTCGGCTGCCGGTGACCGCGCCGAGCAACAGCGCAAGCGCGCCGAAGTCGACGGCGAGCAGCAGCGTGCCCACCGTGGCGGCGGTCAGCGGGCCGAGCTCGATCGGCAGTTCGAAGGCGCGACCGGCGAGCATGCACAGGAAGGTCAGCAGCAGGGCCGGCACCGCCTGGACCACCAGCGCGAACGACTTGTGCAGGACGATCCGCCACCTGGTGAACGGAAGCGTGGTGGTCAGCGCCAGGGTGCCGTCCTCGTCCTGACCGGCGACGCACCAGGCACCGTAACCGACGGTCAGGATGATCACGATCAGCGGGAGGAAGTTGTTGAACAGGTTGGCGTCGAGCCATCCGACGGGCGAGGTCAGCGAGCCGCTCACGCCGAATGCGGCCATCAGCGTCGAATTGGACTGGGCCAGCTGGTCGAGGCTCGTGTCGTTCTTGAACGACGGGTACAACGCCACGATGGCGAGGGAGTACGCAGCGAGCCCGATGGCGTAGCCGATCATCGCTCGGCGGCGCAGCCGCAGGTCCAGGCGGGCGATCGTCAGGTTCATGATCCGACCTCCTGCTGCCCAGCGTCGGTCGCCGGGGCGCGGTAATACCGCAGGAACAGTTCGTCCAGGTCCGCCGGGCGCGCGGTGATGTCCACCGGATCGAGTTGGGCCGCCTCCCGCAGGACCGGGCCGATCGGTCCGGTGATCGACAGCCTGATCCGGTCGTCCTTACGCTCGACCAGATCGACCCCGGCCAGCCGGAGCAGCGGTGCCGGGTCGACGTCGACCGGGAACGTGAACTCGACGGTCCGGGGAGCGCTGCGGCGCAGACCGTCGACGGTGTCCACGACGACGATCCGGCCGTCCTTGATGATCGCCACCCGGTCGGCGGTTCGCTGGACCTCGTCCAGCTCGTGGGAGGAGAGGAAGACCGTGCGCCCGTCGGCGACCGTGTCCCGCAACAGGCGCTCGAACTCGTCCTGCAGCAACGGGTCCAGCCCCGAGGTGGGCTCGTCGAGCACGAGCAGGTCGGGCCGGTGACCGAAGGCGAGCAGGATGCCGATCTTCTGGCGGTTGCCCTTGGACAGCGTGCGGACCGGGCGATCGAGGTCCGCGTCGAAGCGCTCGATCAGCTCATCCCTCAGGCCCGGGTCAACGCTTCGCCGACCCCGGTCCAGCCAATCCAGGTGCTCCCGACCGGTCATCCGCGGGAACAGTGCCAGCTCGCCCGGCAGGTAACCCACGGCCCGGTGGACGGCGACCGGATCGGTCATCGGGTCGTGGTCGAGCACCCGCACCCGACCGGCGGTCGGGCGGTACAGCCCGAGCAGCAGTCGGATGGTGGTGGACTTCCCGGCGCCGTTCGGCCCGAGGAACCCGAACACCTCGCCGGCCCGGACATCGAAGCTCACATCACGTACCCCACGGTGCCGACCGAAGGTCTTGGTCACCGAGCTGACTTCGATCGTTGGTGCCGCCATCTCGAACCTCCCTGCCGTCGGCGGCGTCCGGGGCGCCGAACATGCCCCGGCCGTAGGTGTCCATGGCCGTGCGCCCCCAACGCTCCAGGCCCGCCCGGCTCAGCGGGTCGATGCCAAGCACGCGGGTGATCTCGTCCCGCATCAGCATCACGGCCAGGTCGCTGACCAGCAGGAAGGCCGCGCGCCCCTGGTGGTCATCGGTGGGCCGGGCCAGCCCGCGGGATTCCAGCACGTCGAGCATCCGCAGGGTGGCCGAGTACAACGCGTCGAACAGCCTGGCCGCCGCGTCGCCGCCATCGACCAACAGGCGACGCGCGTAGCCCAGCACGGCGCTGTCGCCGACTCGCGCATGGAACGCGGATGCGAGGGACACGACGGCCACTTCGCCGGGATCCTCCAGAACGAAGAAGGTGTCGATCAACTCGGTGAAGACCTCGCTGACCCGCTGGTCCGCGGCGTCGCGCAGCCGGCCCTTGGTGCCGTAGTGATGAACGACAAGGGACGGCGAGACACCGGCCCCGGCCGCGATGTCGCGAATGGTCACGGCACCCCAGCCGCGCTCGGCGGCGAGCCTCATCGCGCTCTCCCGGATCAGCGCGGCAGCGGTCAGGTCGGCAGGACGCACGTGCAGATTATTGCACAACTGTACAGCTCCTAGCTATGAGCGTGCAGCAGACTGCACGTTCATGCAGCGCGGACGTCGACTACCGCGTGATCAGCAGCAGGGAATCGCGCCGCCACACATCCAGGCCGCCGGGGAGCCGCACCTGGGCAGGGCCGCGTGGGTCGGTGAGTTGATGGTCGAGCCGGACCAGATGCTGATGGGTGAGCGCGCCGACGCCGGCCGACGCCAACCACGAGCGCAGCACCCGCCTCCGCACCGCCGTTGGCTGCCCGGTCAGGGCCGGCACCGCCAGGGTGTCGCCGGACCGGGCACGTTCCAGCACGTCCGCCGCGATCGCGTCCAGCGCGGTCAGGTCGTCGGCCATCAGGTCGGCGGTACGGACCAGGGCGTCCCGCACCCCCCCGCCCAGCACGTCCTCCAGCAGCGGCAGCACCTGCGTCCGCAATCGGACCCGGGTGAACGAGGGATCCGAGTTGTGCGGGTCCTGCCACGGTGTGAGGCCGGCCTCCCGGCACAGCGCCTCGGTGTCGGCCCTGGTGACCGTGAGCAACGGACGACCCCAGGGCGGCCGCCACGGCCGCATCCCGGCGATCGACCGTGGGCCGGATCCACGGGCCAGGCCGAGCAACACGGTCTCGGCCTGGTCGTCGGCGGTGTGGCCGAGAAGTACCGGTGCCCCGATCGATCGGGCCAGCCCGCCCAGCGCCGCGTACCGCGCCCGCCGGGCAGCCGCCTCGAGGCCACCTGCACGGTCGACCGTCACGGTCAGCACCGCGGCGTCGGAGCATCCCAACCGGCGCAGCATGTCGGCGCAGGTCCGTGCCCGGTCGGCGGAGCCGGACTGGAGCCCGTGATCCACCGTCGCCCCGACGACCGGCCGCCCGCCGGCGACCGCCAGCGCGGCCACGGCGAGTGCCAGCGAGTCGGCACCGCCCGAGCAGGCGATCAGCAACGGCCCGTGGGGCGCGTACGAAGCCAACCACGATGCGCAGGCCACCCGAACCCGGTGGCCGTCCTCGGATCGCCCCACCCGGCCCCGCCCGGTCAGCCGTGCACTCGACGGACCCAGGCCGCCGGATCGGTGATCTCCGCCCGGGTCGGCAGCGTGTCCGGCGAATCCCATACGGTGTTGAAACCGGGCATGCCGACCAGCTCGACGGCACCGGCGACGAAGGCGGCGCCCTTGACGTACTGCGCGAGCTTGACGTCCATGCCCAGCAGGGCCCGGATCAACCGGTCGATCGGTCCCGTGCCCTTGCGGCGGCGCTGGGTGAACGCGGAACGGATGGCGCCGACGGAGGGCACGACGGTCGGCCCGACCGCATCCATCACGTGATCCGCGTGGCCTTCCAGCAGCGACATCAGCGCCATGACCCGGTCGAACACCGCGCGCTGCTCCGGCGACTGGATGCCCTCCACCCATGACGGCCGACCCCCGCCGCGGGTCGCCGCCGGGTCGCCGCCCTTGACCGCCGTGACCGCGCGCCGCAGCATCTCGCCGGGATCGGTATCGGCCTTGTCGGCGAACTCCCCGACAAGCGACACGAAGTAGTCCCGCAGCCACGGCACCGCGGTGAACTGCAGCCGATGTGTGCTCTCGTGCAGGCATACCCACAGCCGGAAGTCGACCGGGTCGGCACGCAACTCCCGCTCGACCTTGACGATGTTCGGGGCGACTAGCAACAGCCGTCCCGGACGATCCTGGTCGCCGCCGAGCGGGTCGTACTGTCCCAGCACCTTTCCGGACAGGAAGCCGAGGATGAAACCGACCTGCTGGCCGGCGAGGCCGCGGGTCAGCTGCCCGGTGCGACGCCCGCCGGACGCGGTCAACTTCGCCACCAAGGGCGCGGCCAGCCGTTCCATGCCCTCGGCGGTCGCCGCCACCCACCCGGGGCGGTCGACGACGTCCGCGTCGTCGACCGCCAGTTCGTGGCCCATCCCGGTGGTGTCCCGGACGATCAGCTCGGCTCGCGCGGAGAATCCGCGCAGGTCGGCGACCACCTGCGCAGCCTCCGCCGGCTCGATCATCGGGCCGGTAGGCGCAAGCCGGCAGCCGGCACGCACCGCCGCCGACCAGTCGATCGGGGCCGGATCACCCGGCGCCGGGCGCGCCGGGTGATCGAACGGCGGCCGGACGTCAGACACAGCCACAGCCGCGCAGACCGGCGGCGAGCGCGTCCAGAGCCGGCCGGGTACCCGAGCTCACCCCGTTGGACACGAACGCGAACACCAGGATCCGGTTGTCGACGTCGGGCACGTAGCCGGCCAGCGCGTAGGTCACTTCCAGCGACCCGGTCTTGGCGCGCACCCAGCCGGCGCCGGCCCTGGACGCGTCGTCCTGGAACCGATCGGCGAGGCTGCCGGAGACACCGGCGACGGGCATGCCCGTCAGCAGGTTGCGTAACGCGGCCGGTTCACCCTTGACCGCGAGCGCGACGACCTGGCCCATCACCGAGGGCGGCACCCGATCCTTGGTCGACAGGCCCGACCCGTCGGACAGTTCGATGCCGATCGAGTCGATGCCCAGGTCCTCGAGCGCCTCGATCGTTGCCGCCGACGCGCCCGCGAAGCTTGGCGGGGCACCACGGGCGATGGCGACCTGCCGGGCGAGTGCCTCGGCCAGCACGTTGTCCGAATTCTCCAACGCCTGCGCGAGCAGCACCGACATGGGCTGGGAGGAAACCTGACCGATCACCTCGGCGTCCTCAGGGGCGGTGCCGTCCACGATCGTCACATCCGGCTGACCGATCAGGCGGGCCAGCGCCTTGCCCGCGTTCGTCGCGGGATCGCCGGTGCGGATCGAGTTCTCGTTGGCCGGGTCCTCACGGTCGCCGTCGACCATCAAAGGTGACATCCGGGTGATGTACCCCTGTGCACTGGTCGGCGTTCCCCTGATGTCGCCGGCCTGCCAGCCGTCGGCCAGTTCCGGGCCCGACCAGTAGTCGGTGTCCAGCACGATGCGTTTGACCTCGACCCCGCTGGCCCTGACCTGGGCCGCCAGGTCGGACATCAGCGGTGCGCCCTTGTAGACCGTGTCGACCCCCTCACCGCGAGCCGACAAGGTGACGTCCCCGCCGCCGACCAGGACGATGTCGCCCTCCTGGTCACCCTTGACGACCCTGGTGACGAGCCGGCTCGTCGGGTCCACCGAGGTCAGCAACGCCGTGCCGGTGAGCAGCGTGGCGGTGGACGCCGGAAGTTGCGGCGCGCCGGAATCCTTGTTCCACAGCACGGCGCCGCTGCCCGGATCGATGATCAGGCCGCTGAACTGCGCCAACGCGGGATCGGCCAGCTGACCGGCCAACTGCGCCTCGATCCCGGCGGTGGTGGGAATCTTGTCCGACTCGACAAGCGGCGCGATCCGCGTCGGCGGCCCGGTGACCGGCGGGTCGACCACCTGACTGGTCGCCGCGGCGTTCGCCGACGAACTGCCGGATCCGCGGGCGCCGAGGTAGACCACGACTCCGACGGCCACGATCGCGACGGCCACGGCGGCAGCGATGATCCCGTTTCGCCGGGACCTGCTCACTGGGGCCACTGGCTGTTCCTCCCGCGCCCATTCGCGCCCACCGCATCCGAAAGGGCGGACGGGTCGTTGTCAGTCGGCCCGCCATGCCCGCAGACACACAGCAGGACCGTTGTCGCAGTCCAGACTAGAGTCTGTTCAGCCCTGATCCGGGCCATGTGCACCGAGCGGCATAGGACGCCCGGCGTGATCCGATCCTCCGGAGGCCGTGGCCGGTCGTCCCGCGCAACGCGAAAGGTGACACCCGTGGACTTCGACGTGACCATCGAGATTCCCAAGGGCAGCCGCAACAAGTACGAGGTCGATCATCACTCGGGCCGCATCCGGCTGGATCGCACTCTGTTCACCGCAACCCAGTACCCGGCCGACTACGGCTTCATCGACGACACGCTCGGCCAGGACGGCGATCCGCTGGACGCCCTGGTCCTGCTGTCCGAGGCCACCTTCCCGGGTTGCCTGGTGACCGCGCGGGCGATCGGCATGTTCCGGATGACCGATGAGGCGGGCCCGGACGACAAGGTTCTGTGTGTGTCTGCGAAGGACCCGCGGCAGTCGCACCTGCAGGACATCGGCGACCTGAGCATCTTCGAGAAGCTGGAGATCCAGCACTTCTTCGAGGTGTACAAGGACCTGGAGCCGGGCAAGAGCGTGGAGGGCGCGAACTGGGTCGGCCGCAAGGAGGCGGAGGAAGAGATCCGGTTGTCCTACGACCGCGAGAAGAAGCGGTTGGCGGCCGAGCACGCGATCGCCACCGGCGACGGCCACACCCACCGTTCGGAGGCGTAGGCATCCGACCGCCCACGGGGCGTCCGGCGGCTCGTCCAGCGGTACGGACGGCCGTTACCAGCGGCCGCCGCGCTGCACCTCGCGCAGCCGTGGCCGCACATCCAGCAGGTAGACCAGGCTGCCGGTGAGACCGGCCAGCCAGAGCAGGCTCTGCGGAGCGAAGGCCCCGCCGAAGAAACCCAGACCCAACGCGACGGCGCAGGCCACGGTGATGCCGGCCCACGTTCCCTTGGTCTGCTTGTCGGCCGCCGCGAACGCATCCGACCGGCGGCTCACGGCGTCGACCGCGGCAAAGACACCGATGCCTGCACCGCCGACGGCCAGAATCCAGGTCACAATCTGTATGACCGGCCAGATCAAGTCCACGGTGCCAGGGTACGTGGGATCCCGGTACGGTCCAGACAGTTGACGCGAAGGGGCGCCAGTCGGCCGTGACCGCGTCGCCGAGCGCGGCCGGCCCCGTTCGACCCCGCGCCCCGGCCGCTCGGCGTACGTCGACCACCGTCGCCGTCAGTCGCTGCGCCATCCGATCGCCGGCACCCTCGGATGGTCGTAGGCGATGATCGCCTCGGCGCGCTGGGCGGGTTGCTCGTTCACCACGTATCGCCGGTAGGCGCCGATCCACCACTGCAGGTCCGCGGGCAACGCCCGCGTCAGCGCCCCGGCGGACACCTGCAGGTGCACGGCGGTGTCCAGACCGGCCGGATCCGCGAGCAGGAACGGCCCGTCGACCAGCACGACGACCCGCGGGTCGATGGGTCGGCGGGCGTCCCGGACGGCCCGGTCGGACTCCGGGTCACGCAGTCTTGGCAGGTACCCGACCGCGCTGCCCGCGGCGACCGGGTCGAGCAGCTCGCGCCGCAGGGCCGCGGTGTCGACCCAGCCATACAGGAGCATGTCGATGTCGGTGCGCCCGAGCTCCAACCGCAGCGATGCGGCACGCCACCACCAGCGGGTGGAGGCGCGGATGGCCGGCCGCCCGGCCGCCCGGATGCGCTCGGCCACCCCGTCGACCAGTGCGGACGTGCCCGTCTCCGCGAAACCGTCGAACCCGATCCGCGGCCGCGGTTCCGGCCGCTCGACGATCGCGTCGGCGAGCTCGGTGACCAGCCGGTCGGGGGTCACGGGTCGCAGGCGCACCCGACCCACCCTGGCACACCCGGGCCGGCGTCCCCGGGGAACCACCGTCGGTCAGGTCAGGAACAGTTGGGCCAGGGTGTAGATGACCAGGCCGGCAAGGGCCCCGACCACGGTCCCGTTGATCCGGATGAATTGCAGGTCCCGACCGACCTGCAGCTCGATCTTGCGACTGGTCGCCTCGCCGTCCCACCGGGCGATGGTGTCGTCGATGATCCCGGTGATGCTGCGGGCGTGGTTGCGAGCGACGTACCCGGCGACGTCCGCGACCCAACCGTCCACCTTGGCGGTCAGCTCGGGGTCCTCCTGTAGCCGGCGACCGAACCCGATCAGGCCGTCGGTGACCGACCGGCGTAGCGGCGAATCCGGGTCCTCGGCCGCCCGCAGCAGCGATTCCTTGATCGACTGCCAGGCACCGGCCGCAAGGGACCGGACCTCGGCGTTGCCGACCACCTGGTCCTTGATCGTCTCGGCCCGCTCGATGGTCGCCTCGTCATGTTGCAGGTCCTGGGCGAACTCGGCCAGGAACGTGTCGAGGGACAGCCGCAGCTGGTGCCGCGGGTCGTCCTTGACGGCCCGAGCGAAGTCGAGGACCTCGTTGTAGATGCGGTCGGCCACGATGTCGTCGAGGAACCGGGGAGACCACGACGGCGCCCGCTGCGAGACGACCCGGGACACGGCGGTGTAGTTGTCCCGGATCCACTCGTAACAGCGTTCGGCAACCATGTCGACGAACGGGTGGTGATCGCCGCGGGCGAAGACATCGGCTGAGATCCGGCCCAGCGGCGGCCCGATCTTCGTCTCCGCGATCTTGCGCCGGGCCAGGGACTCGAGCAGGTCGGCAACCTGGTCATCGGAGAGCACGTTGCTGATGCCGCGCACCGCGGATGCCAACTCGGACGTCACCAGCCGGGCGGCGTCCGGCCGGGACAGGTACTCACCCACTCGTCGGGCCACCGATATTCCCGCCAGCCTTTCTCGGACCACGGCCTCGGACAGGAAGTTGGTGGCCACGAACTCCGACAGCGACGACCCGATCGCGTCCTTGCGGGTGGGGATGATCGCGGTGTGCGGGATGGGCAGCCCGAGCGGCCGACGGAACAGGGCGGTGACGGCGAACCAGTCGGCCAGGGCCCCGACCATGCCCGCCTCGGCCATCGCCCGCACGTAGCCCAGCCAGGGGTAGCTGTCCTCCAGCAGGAAGGCGATCACGAAGACGACCGCCATCAGTACAAGGGCCCCGGTGGCAATCGCCTTCATCCGGCGCAGCGCCTGCCGCTTGACCTGGTCCGACGGGCTGAGCGCGTGCATCGTGGATGCCTTCGTCCGCGGGCCCGGCGCAACCGGCGGCCCGTCCGGAGGTCCCGCCGGCGGGGAGCCCAGCCTCGGGCGGACCGACTCCGACTCGGTAGTGCTCATTTCGCTGCCCCGTTCGGGACGCCCCGCGGGCACGGTCCCCCTTCGGTGCGCCGATTCGCTCGGCAAGCCTGCCTCATGCCGCTCATTGTTCCCTCGGTGTTCCTTCGGTCGCGTCAAACCTTGCCGCGCTCTTCGACCCGGACCCACCCCGACCCATCCGTTTGCCACATTCCGCCCGTCCCCCGTCGAGAATCCGGGCGGATAGTGGCAAATGGTTCGCGCACAAGGCGGCCGTGCAAGGGGGCCGGACGGCCCGCACCCGGAGCAACGGGACGGACCGCGGAGGCGACCGGAGGCACCGCGAGGCGCGGACGGACGGATCGCCGGGGGCCGGCCCGCTCACCGCGGAGCGAGGCGGTAGGAATACGGCATGAGTGTGGCCTCCTCCCGACGCGATTCCTCCCGGTGGGCGAACCCGCTGGTGGATCGGCTGCGGCCCTACACCACCACGATCTTCGCCGAGATTTCCGCGCTGGCCGTGCGCACCGGGTCGATCAACCTGGGCCAGGGATTCCCGGACACGGACGGACCGCCGTCGGTGTTGGAGGCCGCCCGGCGCGCGATCGCCGACGGGGTCAATCAGTACCCGCCCGGGGCGGGCATCCCGGAGCTGCGGCAGGCGATCGCGTTCGCCCGCGAGCGCGACCACGGCCAAGTGTTCGACGCGGACACCGAGGTCCTGGTCACCGTCGGAGCGACGGAGGCGCTGGCCGCGGCCGTGCTCGGGCTCGTCGAGCCCGGTGACGAGGTGCTGCTGATCGAGCCGCACTACGACTCGTATCCGCCGATCGTCGCCATGGCCGGTGGTCGGCACCGGTCCGTCCCGCTGCGCCCGGACTCATCGGGCCGGTTCGCCCTGCACCTGGACGAGCTGGCCGAGGCGATCTCCCCGGACACCCGAATGCTCATCGTGAACTCGCCGCACAACCCGACCGGCACCGTCCTCGATCGCGATGAGCTGGCGGGCCTGGCCCGCCTGGCCGTCGAGCACGATCTGGTCGTGCTGACCGACGAGGTGTACGAGTACTTGGTGTTCGACGGCGTCGAGCACCTGCCGCTGGCGACCTTCCAGGGGATGGCCGAGCGCACCGTCACCATCTCCAGCGCCGGCAAGTCGTTCAGCACGACCGGCTGGAAGATCGGCTGGGCCTGCGGACCGGCGCCGCTGATAGCCGCGGTGCGCGCGGCCAAACAGTTCCTCACGTACGTCGGTGGAGCCCCGTTCCAGCCGGCGGTCGCCCACGCCCTGCGCCACGAGATGGGATGGGTGGGCAAATTGCGCGACGGCCTGCAGCGCAAGCGGGACCGGCTATGTGCCGGGCTGGCCGCGGCCGGATTCGGCGTGTGCCGCCCGCAGGGGACCTACTTCGTGATGACGGATATCCGGCCGCTGGGCGCGTCGGACGGGATGCGGTTCTGCCTGGACCTGCCCACGCGGGCCGGTGTCGTCGCGATTCCCGACGAGGTGTTCCACGACGACCCGGCCGACGGCAAGCCGTTCGTGCGGTTCGCCTTCTGCAAGCGGGACGAGGTCATCGACGAGGCGGTCGACCGGCTGGCGGGTATGCGGTGACCGACCGCATCGCCGTCCTTCTGGCGAGGAGCCCGGTGATCGACGGGCACAACGACATCGCTTGGGCGCTGCGCCGGCAGGTCGACTACGACCTCGACCGGAGGGACATCGCCGAGCTGCAGCCCGCGGTCCACACCGACATTCCCCGGCTGCGGGCAGGTGGGGTGGGCGCCCAGTTCTTCTCGGTCTACGTGCCCGGCACCATGGTCGGAGGCGCAGCGGTCACCGCAGTCCTCGAGCAGATCGACTGCGTCGCACGCATTCTCGATCGGTATCCGGATGTCTTCGAGGCCGCCCGGACGGCCTCGGAGGTTCGGCGGATCATGGCGTCCGGGCGCATAGCCGCCTTGCTCGGTGCGGAGGGCGGGCACAGCATCGACTGCTCGCTCGGCACGCTGCGAATGTTGCGCCGGCTCGGCGTGGCCTACATGACGCTCACCCACAACCAGAACGTGCCGTGGGCGGACTCGGCGACCGACGTGCCCGCGACCGGCGGGCTGACCGACTTCGGCCGGGACGTGGTGCGGGAGATGAACCGGATCGGCATGCTGGTCGACGTCTCCCACGTCGCCCCGACGACGATGCATGCGGCACTTGATATCTCGTCGGCGCCGGTGATCTTCTCACACTCCTCCTGCCGGTCGCTGACCGACCACCCGCGCAACGTTCCCGACGACGCGCTCGCCCGGCTGGCCGCCAACGGCGGCGTGCTGATGGTCACGTTCGTGCCGTACTTCGTGTCCCAGGAATGCGCCGATCACGCCGCAGCCGAGGACGCCCGCCGGCACGAACTGGGCCTGGACAAGGTGACGGTCTACACCGAACACAACGGCGAACACCTGGATCCGGCGGCGGTGGCCGAGTTGGAGAGGTGGCGGGCGGAGCATCCGGCGCCCGCGGCCACGCTGGCTCAGGTGGCCGACCACGTGGAGCACGCCCGGGAGGTGGCCGGGGCCGCCCACATCGGGCTCGGTGGGGACTACGACGGGGTGGAGAGCCTGCCGGTCGGACTCGACGATGTCTCGACCTATCCGGCGCTGCTCGCCGAGCTCGCCGACCGCGGCTGGTCCGACGCGGACCTGGGCGCGTTGACCTGCGGAAACATTCTGCGGGTACTGCAAGCGGCCGAGGACGCCGCCGCGCCGGGGTTCGGTCGGTGATCGCGAGCGGGCTGATGACGGGTCGGCGGCGGGCCGGGCACTTGCCAGTCCGCCGGGACAGGGGTAAGACAGGGTCTGCGCGACGGGCAGCGCGACGCGGAGGCCACCGGCCGAGGCGGTGCGCGCGGCCCCGAGCGGCCGAGGTTCGGACACGGGCGGTACGGCGACGGGTGACCGGCGCTCCCCCGACGTGACATCGGAAGCGGGTCCGGACCCGATCCTCGGCGCGGTGGGCGGACGTCGCGCGATCGATCGACCGGGTCGGTCGGCAGCGACGGGACCGGCGGTCACACCGGCGCCCGGCAGCGGACGCAACGCAGCGTCCGTCCGGGTCCACCACCGCACCGGCGGGGCCCCGCACACGCGCCGGGCCCCGCCCCTGGCTGCCCGCCCGAAACGGCGCGGGGTCTTTTGATGCCCGCCGCACGCTGCAACCGGGTCGAGCGCCGACGGACGAGGAGTTGACCATGCACATCGCGATGGCCGACGGCCGGGCCGGACACCCGTCGAGGTCGCAGCTCGGGTCGGACATCTGATGCGGCGACTGCCGGTGACGGTCGTGCTGGCCGTGCTGATGGGCATCGGCGGCTGTACGGCCGGGACGGGCGCGCCACCGACCGTCGCCTCGCACTCCTCCACCGCCACGCAGTCACCGGCGGTGCTCTCGCCGAGCGCGACCCCGACGGCGGCATCATCGGCGACCGATTGGTCCGGGTCGGTTTCCGCGACGTCGGACGATCAGTCCGCGACGAGCCCGGCATCCACGCCGACCGCCGCATCGGACATCGAGCCACCCGACCAGGCCGACCCGGTACCCGACACCGGCTTCTCGGGGACCATCAGCGTCATCGAGGCGGCCCTGGCCACCCGCATGACATCCAGCTGGCGGGACGGCTGTCCGGTACCGCTTGCCGACCTGCGCTACGTCACGCTGACCTACCGCGGCTTCGACGGAGCGGACCATCAGGGCGAAATGGTGGTGGCGGCATCGGTCGCCGACGACGTCGTGGCGATCTTCCGCCGGCTGTACGAGATCGGCTACCCGATCGCGTCGATGCGCCTTGTCGACGACTTCGGCGGCGACGACGACGCCTCGATGTCGGCGAACAACACGTCGGCGTTCAACTGTCGCCCGGTGACCGGTGGCGGCGGCTTCTCCGAGCATTCCTACGGCACGGCCATCGACGTCGATCCGGTGCAGAACCCCTACCTGAGCGGATCGACGGTGCTGCCCGCCGAGGGCCTGCAGTATGTGGACCGTCCCGACGCTCCCGGGGTGATCCACCCCGGCGATCAGGTGGTGCAGGCGTTCGCCGACCACGGCTTCAGCTGGGGCGGCTACTGGACCAGACCGATCGACTACCAGCACTTCTCGGCGTCGGGCCGGTAGCTACCGGCCGAACCGCCGGCGGGTGGGCCGCCGGCTGCGCGCCATGCTGGTGGTCTCGATGAACGCGACGACGCCGCCGGTCGCCAGGATCACACCGGGCATGACCAGCACCAGCTTTCCCCATCCGCCGGCGATGCCCGGGGTGACCCCGATCAGCGCCATGACCGCACCCCCGACGATGGCCACGACGGCGATGCCCCGGATCACCCATTCCCGGGTGGTGGTCTCCGAGGCGGCGGGCGGCGCCGGAGTCGCGGCCGGTTGCGCGTACCGCTTCTTCTTGGAGGTCACCGGCCCACCGCTGTCGGTGGGCGCCGGCCGAATCGGGGCAGTCGGATGTCGAGCACGACAGCCAGTATCGACCGTGCCCGGCGCGGGCCGGTGCCGGGATCCCACCCACCGGTAACAGCATGCCTCCGGCCGGGGCGTCCTGGGCAGCCGGACCCGGTCGCCCGGCTATCCGACCGAGGACCGCGACAGCCTCCGCGGCGCTCCTTTCCTTGAATAGTTCCACGAATGCTCTCTCGCTTTGATGCGTAATCATGATTCGCCATTTCCGTACTGCGGAAATTCGAGTCGGTCTTGACTGTGGCAAACAACCACCGCTACGGTGCCGTTATTGGGAGGGGCGTCCCACCCGACGCTTACCGGGGAGGAATCGAACTATGTCCGAAACTGTAACTCCGGGGTTATCGGTCGATGATATCGACCCACGAACGCGGCTGAAGGCGCTGTTTTCCAGCCTCGTAGGCGGAATCGTTGAATGGTACGACTACTTCCTCTACGGAACGATGGCCGGCATCGTCTTCGGACCGTTGTTCTTTCCCAGCACAGACCCGACGGTCAGCCTCGCCCTTTCCTTGGCATCATTCGCCTTGGCCTTCGTCGTCCGTCCGCTCGGCGGGATCGTCTTCAGTCACATCGGTGACCGGGTCGGTCGGAAGAAGACGCTGGTCGCGACCCTGTCCTTGATGGGTGGGTCGACGGTACTGATGGGTCTGCTGCCGACCTACGACACGATCGGCGTATGGGCGCCGATCCTGCTGACCGCGTTACGTCTCATTCAGGGTCTGGCTCTCGGCGGCGAATGGGGCGGAGGTCTGCTGCTGGCGGTCGAGTACGCGCCGAGGAACAAGCGCGGACTGTACGGTGCTGTCCCGCAGACGGGCGCCCTGCTGGGACTTGCGCTCGGCGCCTTGGCCGGATCCGTGACGACCAGTCTGTTCTCCGACGAGGGTTTCAAGACCATCGGCTGGCGCATTCCGTTCCTCCTGTCGGTCGTTCTGATCCTGGTCGGCCTGTATATCCGCAGCAAGGTGGGCGAGACTCCTTCGTTCGTCAAGGTGAAGGCCGAACATCACGAGGCGCGAGTGCCGATCGTCGAGACACTCAAGCACCACTGGCGGGCGGTGCTGATCTGCATCGGGGCCAAGCTCATCGAAACCGCGACGTTCTTCATATTTGCGACGTTCACGATTTCCTACGCCACCAACACCCTCGGGTACCAACAAGGCACCGTGCTCAATACCGTGCTCGTGGCCGCGGTGCTCGCCGTTCCGGTCATGTTGTTCATGGGTTCGCTGTCCGACCGGATCGGACGCAAGAAGGTCTATGTCGGCGGCGTCGTCGCAATGCTCGTCTTCGCGATCCCGTTCTTTTGGCTGCTGTCGCTGGGCAGCGTCGCCGCCCTCGCCGTGGCCGTCATCATCGGATTCAGCGTCATCTGGTCGTCATACGGATCGGTACTGGGCACGCTCTTCGCCGAGAGCTTCAGTCCCGATGTCAGGTACACCGGCATATCGCTGGGCTATCAGGTGGGAGCGGCGATCATCGGCGGTCCGGCACCGCTGATCGCGACGGCATTGCTGGCCGCCTACAGCAACAGCTACATCCCGGTCGGGATCTTCCTGATGGTGGTCGCGGTCGTCTCGCTGCTCTCCGTCTCATTCGCCCAGGATCGGACCGGGGCCGACCTGGACGCATGACGCGCCGCCCCGCGACCGCGATCGGTGACAATGGCCCGCATGCAGCTGCCCGTCATGCCGCCCGTCGCGCCGATGCTCGCCAAGTCGGTGCCCAGCATCCCCGGCGGTGACCTGTCCTACGAACCGAAGTGGGACGGCTTCCGATCGATCGTGTTCCGGGACGGCG
>CAYZBB010000010.1:0-73037 GCA_964476495.1 uncultured Actinomycetes bacterium
CCGACCAGCACGACGTGGTCGCCGGCGCCAAGGACATGGGCGGCACCATGCGGCTGGGCGCATACCCGGCGCGACTCGCCCCCGGCTCACTCGTCGCCGAGATCTATGACAGCACAACGGTTTCCGAAAGGCACCGGCACCGATACGAGGTGAACAACGCCTACCGTGAGGCGCTGGAGTCGGCGGGCCTGCACCTGTCGGGGACCTCGCCGGACTCGTCGCTGGTCGAGTTCGTCGAGCTCGACCGCGACCTGCATCCGTTCATGGTCGCCACCCAGGCGCATCCGGAATTCAAGTCTCGGCCGACCCGCCCGCACCCGCTGTTCGCGGCGTTCGTCCGGGCCGCCCTCGACTACCTGGAGTCCGAGCGGCTGCCGATCGCGGACAGCGAGCCGGAACTGGTCGCCGGATGACCGTCCCGCACGACTTCACTGTCGTGTCCAGCACGTCGATCTTCGACGGCAACGTCGTCAGGCTGCGGGTCGACGACGTGCGCATGCCAGGGGGCGGCACCGCCAAGCGGGAGATCGTCGGCCATGGCGGGGCGGTGGCGGTCGCTGCGCTCGACTCACTCGACCCGGACACGGCCAATGTGCTGCTGATCGAGCAGTACCGGCACGCGCTTGGTCGGCGGCTGTGGGAGCTGCCGGCCGGGCTGCTGGATGTTCCCGGTGAGCCTGCGCAGCCGGCCGTCGAACGGGAACTGATGGAGGAGACCGGGTTCCGTGCCCGCACCTGGTCGGTGCTGCTGGATGTGGCCACGTCGCCGGGCTTTTCCGAGGAGACGGTGCGCATCTTCCTGGCCACCGACCTGACGTTCGTCGGCCGACCGGACGGCGGGGACGACGAGGAGTCCGAGTTGCGGGTGGTGTTCGTCCCGCTCCGGGTCGCCGTGGCGGCGGCCGTGGCCGGCTCGATCGTGAACGTCATGGCGGTGGCCGGGGTGCTGGCGGCCGACGCAGTGTTGCGGGGCACCGTGAAACAGGTGGATCGACCGGACACTGCGCCCGACGCCCCGTGGACGGTGCACCGGGGGCCGGACACGCCCGGTGCGCCACCCCTGGACGGGTCGATGGAACTGTGACGTCCGGCGGCCCTCCCGCCTCGCCCGAGCCGTCCCCCGAGCTCGCTGCCGCGCTGCGCGGCTACCTGGACCACCTGGCCGTCGAGCGCGGCGTGGCCCGCAACACCCTGCTGTCCTACCGCCGAGACCTGAAGCGCTACCTGGGTTTTCTGGCGTCGGCCGGCCGCACCCGGGTCGCCGAAGTCACCTCGTCCGACGTCGCCGAGTTCCTGGTACGCCTGCGTACCGGAGCGGACGGACGGCCCGCCCTGGCCGCATCGTCCGCGGCACGGGCGGTGGTCGCGGCCAGGGGGTGGCACCGCTTCCTGCTCGACGAGGGCACCGCCGACGCCGACCCGTCCCGGGATGTTCGCCCGCCCACCCCGGCGCGTCGGTTGCCGAAGGCACTGCCGATCGATGTGGTCGCCCGGTTGCTGGACGCCGCCGGTGCCGACGGGCCACGCGGTCTGCGGGACCGCGCCCTGCTGGAGTTGCTGTACGCGACCGGGGCACGGATCAGCGAGGCCGTCGGGCTCGACGTCGACGACATCGACCTGCGGACGGGCGGGGAGGGGCCGGCGGTGCAGTCGGTGGTGCGGCTGCACGGCAAGGGATCCAAACAGCGGCTGGTGCCCGTCGGGTCCTACGCGATGCGCGCGCTGGAGGCCTATCTGGTGCGTGGACGGCCGGCCCTGGCCGCGGCACCCGGATCCCGATCGGGCGGCGCGCGGGGTGCGCTGTTTCTGAACGTCCGCGGCGGGCGGCTGTCCCGGCAGAGCGCCTGGCAGGTGCTGGCGGACACGGCGCGCAGGGCGGGACTGCCGGTGACGGGCGTATCGCCGCACACGCTGCGGCACTCGTTCGCCACCCACCTGCTCGAGGGCGGTGCGGACGTCCGATCCGTGCAGGAACTGCTTGGTCACGCCTCGGTGACCACCACGCAGATCTACACCCTGGTCACCGTCGACTCGCTGCGCGAGGTCTACGCCACCTCCCACCCCCGCGCCCGCTGACCTCCGGCGCCACGCCGGGCCGATGACGGCGGTGCCCACGGATCTCCCGTGTATCTGCCGGACGGGTCACACCTCCCTGGTGCAGCACACCGCCGCGCAACAGTGGAGGAAATTTCCCGTGACCGTCATCCTGGAGCGCGTCGACGGGACCGGACTCGCCACGGACATGGTTCTGGTGCACAAGGTCTTCCGGCGCGAACTGCGCATGTGGCTCACCCTCGGCCTGCGGGCGGCGAGTTGGATCCCGCTGAACCGGATGGTCGGACATGAGCAGCACTCCCGGGAGATGCGGGTGCTGCGCGATCGCACAGCTGACTGGGCAAGCCCCTGCCTGAGCAACCCCGCCGGCCGCCGAAAGGCAGCCAAGGCTACCCTTTCATGATCATTCATGGTGCCGTTGACCTGCGGTAAGGCAGTACTACCTTGCTGGCGCCCTGTCACTCGCAGGTCTAGCGTGGATTCCGATGCCCGGGGAACGCCGCCCCCGGGGGTCTGGGGTTTCCGGTGCCGACACCGCCGCCGGTGCGTCGGTCCCCGTTCGAGACGGTTCGACGGAGGAATCATGACCGCAGTCCTGGAGATGGCCCCGATCACCGAATGCACGGTGGCCGGATGCTCGTACAACGACCACTCGAACTGCCACGCGTTCGCCATCACGGTGGGCGGTGGGACGGGCGACGCCGAGTGCGCCACGTTCATCCCGCTGTCCGCGAAAGGTGGTCTGGCCAGGGTGACCGGTCACGTCGGGGCCTGTCAGCGGGCCGACTGCGTGCACAACGAGTCACTGGAATGCACGGCAGCGTCTGTGAAGATCGGCGCGGGTGCCGATGCCGCCGACTGTCTGACCTTCCAGGCTCGCTGAGCGACGCCGCAGTTGCGGAAGGCCGCGGACCCATAGGTCCGCGGCCTTCGCCTGGTGCGGGTCAGGCCGGTCCGGCCTCCGCCGCGTCGTGGTTCTTGCGCTTCTTGCGGGCCCCGGGTTCCTTCTTGGTCAGCACCGGTTCGTCGCCGAGGAACAGCTGCAGCCACTTGGCGTCCGGGTCGACGTCGACCATGATCGCCTTGACCAGCAGGCTGGCCGGGATGGCCAGGATCGCGCCGAGCGGCCCGAGCAGGAACGCCCAGATGATCAGGGACAGGAAGCTCATGGTGGTGGTCAGGCCGACCGCGTCGCCGACGAACTTGGGCTGCAGCACCGATTGGATGATGAAGTTCAGCACGCAGTAGACGACGATGACCGTGATCGCCAGGCTGGGGCCGCCGACCAGCAGCCCGAGCAGGGCCGGCGGGATCAGCCCGATGATGAACCCGATGTTGGGGATGTAGTTCGTCACGAACGCCAGCAGCGCCCACAGGCCGGCGGCCGGGATCCCCAAGATCACCAGGGCGGCCCCGTCCAGGATCGCCACGATGCCGCCGAAGATGGTGGAGACGGCGAAGTACTTGCGGGTGCCGACGGCGAAGTTGCCCAGCGCGGTGAGCGCGGGCTCACGGCCCGGCCGGTGCTTGACCATCCGCTGGCTGAACACCGAGCCGTCCACGGCCAGGAAGATCAGCAGCGTGATGATGAAGAACAGCGAGGTCATCGCGTTCAGCACGCCCGACAGCAGGCTGGCGATGTAGCCGAGGATCGAGCTGCGGTCGACACCGGACAGCATGCTCTGAATCTGTTCCTGGGTCACTCCCATCCCGGCCAGCCAGCTGCGCAGGCCCGACAGCTGGCTCTGCATCTGGTCCGCGTACTGCGGCATCAGGCCGACGAACTGGGCGACGCCGACGGCCGCGGCGATCACCAGCCCGAAGATGATCGCGTAGACGCCGAGGATGACCACGAGCGTGGCCAGCCAGCGCGGCGCGCCCCGGCGGATCAGCATGCCGCGTAGCGGGTCCACCGTGATGGTCAGCACCAGGGCCAGGAAGATCGGGCCGATGAGGTCGGGCACCGCGTGGATGCCGGCAGCGACCACCACGCCGGCGGCCAGGCCCAACATGATGATCAGGCCGCGGGGCAGGCCGTAGGCGTGCACCCGGCGGTGGGGCTGCTGCGGCAGGGGCGGGTCCACCGGATCGGCCGGGAGATCCGCGGCAGGAGCGGGGTCGGGCTGGTTCGCCATCGCAGTTCCGTTCTTCTCGGGCCGGTGCGGCCCCCGCGGTCCCCGGTCCCTGACGGTACGGTCCGAGCGGCATGCTTCCCCGGGGCGTCACCGACCCTGCCGATTGCTGGTTGCGCGGACATCATCCAGGACGGATGAAGAGATCACCGCAGGTACCCCGTTGAATGAGACCGAAACTGAATGAGATCGAAACTGCCCGAGATCGAAGAGTTGAACGGTGGGCCGGCGATGGGCGCGGACGCGGTGGGTGCGAGCGGTGCGGCGGAGCGCGGTGCGGCCCGCGTGTGGCGCGCGGTGGACCGCGGTCCGCAGGCCAGGGTGTGGCGTGTGCTGTCGATCGTGCTGCTGGCGCTCGGTTGCGTGCTGACGCCGATCGCGGTGACCGCCAAGTGGGCCAGCAACCTGGTCGCCGACCAGGACACCTACCTGGCCGCGGTGGAGCCGCTGATCACCGATCCGGTCATCGTCGGCGCCGTGGAGAATCGGCTGACCGGCGCGATTGACGATCAGATCAGCAACCTGCAGCTGGCCGACAAGATCGGCGACGAACTGCAGTCGCTGGGGCTGCCGCCGAGGCTGGCCGCCCTGGCGACCGGCTACCTGGCCACGTTCCGCTCTGACATCGACGATGCCGTCGGCAGGATGGTCAATGAACTTGTCACCAGCCCGAAGATGGCCGAGTTGTGGAACTCCGCCAACGCCCGGGCCCACACGGTCTTCGTGCAGGCGATGCAGGGTCAGTTCGACGACGACATCGACAAGCTGCACTCGATCAACGTCGACCTGTCCCAGGGTGTGACCGCGATCAAGCAGAAGCTCGAGTCGGCCGGGGTCTCCTGGGCGTCCCAGATTCCTGACGTCCCGGTCGTGTTCAACCTCACCGGAAAGGCCGACCTGCAGACCATCGCCCGCTACTACGACCTGCTGAACACCCTGGGCGCGTGGCTGCCGTGGATCGCCGCGCTGCTGCTGCTCGCATCGATCCTGATCGCGCCCAGCAGGCTCACCGGCCTGGCCCGCGCCGGGTTCTGGGTCGCGGTGTCCCTGCTGGTGCTGGTGGTCGGCCTGGCGGTGGGCAAGGACTGGTTGGTGTCGCAGTCGCCGTTGCAGCCACAGGTGACCCAGGCCTTCGTCCAGCAACTGACCGGTGGCCTGCGTGACGACATTCGAACGCTCATGCCCATCGCGGCCGTCGTCGCGGCCGCAGCCTGGCTGTTCGGCCGTTCCCGCAGCGCACGGGTGTTGCGCCGGCAGGCCCGGGAGACGGCCGGGCTGGTTCGCGACGCCCGCTGGTACCTGTGGGTCCGGGTGGGTGCCGGTGTGGTCGCGATCGCCCTGGTGATCTGGCTGCTGGCCATGGACGAACCGCGCGTGCTCTGGGCGGTGGTGCTGGTGCTCCTGGCGGGCCTGGCCGCGGTGATCGCGGTGAGCCCGGGCGCCGGCGGCCCGGAGGACGAGGTCGAACCGCGCTCCGGCCCGGATGCCGACACGAAAGAACTGGTGCCCGTCGGCGGGCACGAGGAGAACCCAACAGCCCCGACCGTCCCACCTGTCACACCGGCCTCGGGCGTCGCGCCGAAAGACTCCTGAGTCGGCATCGACCGGGCGGGTCGCGTTGGTTCGGCCCGGGGCGCCCACCTACCCTGAACCCGGATCGTCGGGATGACGCGAGGGAGTGCCTGGGTCGTGAGCGAGGCGGATGACGCGGTGTGGATCGCGGCGGCCGGGGGCACCAGGGTCGAAGGATCCCTTGCCGCGGCCGTCGGGTACGACGGGCCCCCGATGCTGCCGGGTACCGAAACGCTGACGGCGACCTCGCCGCCGGTGCAGGCGGTTCCGTCCGAGCCGCTATCCGACGCGCCGGCCGAGCCGCTGTCTGAGGAGGAAGCCGAGCCGGTCGTCCGGGCACCCGAACCCGTCGACAAGGGCGTGGCCGGATCGTCGTCGCCGGCACTGCGTGCGATGCGTGGCCGCGACCCCGAGCCGCATCCGCTGACCGGTCACGGCCCGGCGACCGTGCTGGCCATGTGCAACCAGAAGGGCGGGGTCGGCAAGACCACGTCGACGATCAACCTGGGCGCGGCGTTGGCAGGTTACGGACGCCGAGTCCTGCTCGTGGACCTCGACCCGCAGGGCGCGTTGTCCGCAGGCCTCGGCATCGCCTCGCACGAACTGGACCACACCATCTACAACCTGATGCTGGAGCCCTCGACCCAGCTGACCGACGTGCTCGTCCCCACGCGGATCGATGGTGTCGACCTGATCCCGGCGAACATCGACCTGTCCGCCGGCGAGGTACAGCTGATCAACGAAGTCGGCCGCGAGCACACCCTGACGCGTGCGCTCAAGCCGCTGATGCACGCCTACGACTACATTCTCATCGACTGCCAGCCCTCGCTCGGCCTGCTCACCATCAACGCCTTGACCTGCGCGCAGGGCGTGATCATCCCGCTCGCCGCGGAATGGTTCTCGTTGCGTGGCGTGCACCTGCTGGTGGACACGATCGAGAAGGTGCAGGCGCGGATCAACCCGGACCTGTCGGTGGCGGGCGTGTTGGTCACCATGTACGACGGCCGGACCGTGCACTCCCGCGAGGTGGTCGGCATGCTCGACCAGCGGTTCGGCGACACCGTGTACGACACGATCATCACGCGCACCGTGAAGTTCCCGGAGACCACGGTCGCCGGGGAGCCGATCACGTCGTACGCACCGACCCACCCGGCCGCGCAGGCCTACCGTGCGCTGGCCCGTGAAGTGATCGCACGATGACCGTGGCCCCGCCGCCGGAGGTGGGCCAGGGCGACACCTCCGCGGCCGGGCGCAAGACCTTCCATGTCCGGTTGGACAACTTCGACGGCCCGTTCGACCTGCTGCTGCAGCTGATCAGCCAGCACCGGATGGACGTCACGGAGGTGGCGCTGCACCGGGTGACGGACGATTTCCTCGCGCATGTGCGGGGCATGGGTGAGGACTGGGACCTCGACCAGGTCACCGAGTTCCTGGTCATCGCCGCCACGCTGCTGGACATGAAGGCGGCCCGGCTGCTGCCTACCCCCGCCGACGAGACTCTGAACCCCGACGAGCCGCTGCAGGCCAAGGACCTGCTGTTTGCCCGGCTGCTGGCCTACCGGGCCTACCAGCAGGTGGCGGCACTGTTCGCGGAGCTGGAGGCCGGCGCACTGCGCCGATACCCGCGGGCGGTGTCGCTGGAGGAGCGGTATCTGGGGCTGCTGCCGGAGGTGACGATCGGATTGACCCCGGCCGCGTTCGCCGACCTGGCTGTCTCCGTCTTTGCGCCCAAGCCGCAGCCGACCGTCAACGTCGACCACATCCACGCGCCGCGGGTGTCGGTGGCCGAACACACCGGAATGTTGCGCGAGCTGCTGGTCGCCCGCGGCGCGGCCACGTTCGGTGAGCTGGTCGCCGACTGCACCGCCACGTTGCAGGTGGTGGCGCGGTTCCTGGGTCTGCTGCAGCTGTACCGGGAGTCCGCCGTGGCCTTCGACCAACCCCAACCGCTGGGCGAGTTGACCGTACGGTGGATGGCGACGGCCGACGTGGCGCGCTCCGTCGCGGCCGAGATGGACGAGGAGTACGAGTGACCGGCGATCCCGAGATCGTGACGGCCGAACCGGCCACGGATGCGGCCGACCCGGGGCCCGTCGACCAGGTGCCCGAGCACGACCTGACCGGTGCGGTGGAGGCGGTGCTGCTGGTCACCGACGCCCCGGTGACCTCGGAGGCGATCGCGTCCGCGGTCGGGCACACCGCCGGACACGTCCGGGTGCTGCTGGCCGAACTCGCCGACCGTTACACCGCGGCGAACTCCGGCATCGAGCTGCGTGAATTCGGCGGCGGCTGGCGCTTCTACACCCGGGACCGGTTCGCACCGGTGGTGGAGCGGTTCGTGTTGGACGGCGCGCAGAGCAGGCTGTCCAAGGCCGCCCTGGAGACCCTGGCGGTCGTCGCCTACAGGCAGCCGGTCACCCGCGCCCGCATTGCCGCCGTGCGTGGCGTCAACGTCGACGGCGTCATCCGCACGCTGATGTCGCGCGGATTGATCCAGGACTGCGGCATCGATACGGATACCGGCGGCACCCTGTACCGGACCACCGATCTGTTCCTCGATCGGCTCGGCCTGGGTGATCTGACCGAGCTGCCGTCGCTTGGCCCGCTGCTGCCCGACATCGGGGATCTGGACGATGTCTGAGTCCGCCGCCGAGGAAGGTGTGCGCCTGCAGAAGGTCCTCGCGTCCGCGGGCGTCGCGTCCCGCCGCAAGGCCGAGGAGCTGATCCGGGCCGGCCGGGTGAAGGTCGACGGGATCGTGGTGCGGGAGATGGGCACCCGGATCGACCCGGACCGGGCCGTGGTGCACGTCGACGGGAACCGGATCACCACCCGGTCCGACCTGGTGTACCTGGCGCTGAACAAGGAACGCGGCGTGTTGTCCACGATGTCCGACGACCAGGGCCGGCCGCACGTCGGGCAGATGCTGCAGGACCGGTCCGAGCGGCTGTTCCATGTGGGACGGCTGGACATGGACTCCGAGGGTTTGCTGCTGCTGACCAACGACGGCGAGCTCGCCCACCGGCTCACCCACCCGTCGTACGGGGTGGCGAAGACATACGTGGCCGAGGTCCCGGGGCCGGTGCCCAAGGAGCTCGGCCGTCGGTTGCGCGCCGGGATCGAGCTGGAGGACGGCCCCGTCAAGGTCGACTCGTTCGATGTGCTGGACACGCACGTCAACCGGGCCGTGGTGGAGATCGTCATCCACGAGGGCCGCAAGCACATCGTGCGGCGGATGCTCGAGGCGGTCGACCGGCCGGTGTCCCGGTTGGTACGGACCCGGATCGGACCGGTGCAGCTGGGTCATCAGCGGCCCGGCACCCTGCGCAAGCTCAACCCGGTCGAGGTCGCACAGTTGTACAGGGCGGTCGGGTTGTGAGCGGGGCGGGCGGGTGGGTGGGGTTCGTGATCGCGATCGACGGGCCGTCCGGCACGGGCAAGTCGACGGTGGCCCGGCGGGTGGCGCAGGCGTTGCATGCCGGCTTCCTGGACACCGGAGCGATGTACCGGATCGTCACCCTGGCCGTGCTGCGCGCCGGTGTGGACCCGGCCGACAATGCCGCCGTGGCCTCCATGCTGCCCGATCTGTCGTTCGACAGCCCGACGAATGCGGGGCGCCAACACCACTCGCTGCTCGGCACGGATGTGAGCACCGAGATCCGCGGCGCGGCGGTCACTCTCGCGGTGACTCCGGTGTCGGCGAACCCGGCGGTGCGGGCGTTCCTGCTGGACCGGCAGCGGTTGCTGGCCCGGTCCGGCCGGATGGTCGTCGAGGGCCGGGACATCGGCACGGTGGTCGTGCCCGATGCCGACCTGAAGGTCTACCTGACCGCGGACGCGGCGGAGCGAGCCAAGCGGCGGCATCGCCAGAACGCGGCGTTGGTGGGCGGTCCCTCGCCCGACCTGGCCGCGGTAGCCGACGACCTGCACCGGCGGGACACCAGGGACAGCAGCCGTGCGCACGCACCGTTGCAGGCCGCGGCGGACGCGGTCGTGGTCGACTCGTCCGAGCTCGCGCTCGAAGAGACCGTGGCGCGGGTGCTGGCGCTGGCTGCGGAGCGGGGCATTCGGTGAACGGGCCGGAGCGAGTGATCCGTCGGCAGGCGGCGGCGTGAGTTGGCGCGACCTGGGCGGGTCGGCCGACCCGGTGGCCTCGCACGCGTCCGCGCGGGCCGTGGACCGGGGACGGCGGACCGGCATCGTGGTCAACACGGTGCTGTACCGGCTGCGGTTGTGGCACGGCGACCGGATGCCGGCGAGCGGACCGGTCGTCCTGGTGGCCAATCACCAGCATCTGCTCGACGGGGCGGTGCTGTTCGGCTGCCTGCCGCGGCGGGTGGCGTTCCTGATCAAGGCGGAGGTGGTCAAGGGACCACTGGGGTGGCTGCTGACGTCGGTCGGCCAGTACGCGGTCGTCCGCGGCACCCCCGATCGGGAACCGTTGATGCGGGCGATGGCCCAACTGAGGGCGGGCGGGGTGATCGGGATCTTTCCCGAGGGCACCCGCGGGACGGGGAACGTCGACGCGGTGTTCAACGGAGCCGGGTGGCTGGCCGCCCGGACGGATGCGACGGTGGTGCCGGTCGCGATCCGCGGCACCGCCCGCCCGGCCGGGTCCCGGCGCCGGCTCCGGCCGGTCGTCACGGTGCTGGTCGGGCAGCCGTTCCGGGTGCCGGGGGGCGGTGGACGCACAATCGTGGCGCAGGCCACCGAGACGATTCGGCTGCACCTGGCCGGGGTGGTCGGCGAGCTGGACGCGCAGCTGGCGCGGGTCGATGGAGCGAGGTCATGAGCGAGCTTGCGAGCGAATCATGGGTGCACATCGCTCCGCTGACACCGGGGAACGAAAGGGTGCAATGAGCGAGCCTGCGAGCGAATCATGGGCGCACATCGCTCCGTTGACACCCGGGAATGAAAGGGTGCGATGAGCGAGGAGTTCGAGGTCGTCGGGGATGCTGACGGCTCCTGGAGCGACGAGAGCGAATTCACCGGCTGGGAGGACCTGTCCGGGGACGAGACGGCCGGGGTCGACGAGGGTCCGGCGCCCACGCTGGCCGTGGTCGGCCGTCCGAACGTGGGCAAGTCCACGCTGGTCAACCGGCTGATCGGTCGGCGGGAGGCGGTCGTCCAGGACGTACCCGGGGTGACCAGGGACCGGGTCACGCACGACGCGCTGTGGCGGGGTCGCAGGTTCACGGTGGTGGACACCGGCGGCTGGGACCCGGGAGCGAGCGGGCTGCAGGCCGAGGTCACCGCGCAGGCCGAACGTGCCATGCAGACTTCCGATGCGGTGCTGGTGGTGGTGGACGGCTCGGTCGGGGCGACCGAGACGGAGGACGCGATCGCGCGGGTGCTGCGCCGGTCCAAGCGACCGGTGATCCTGGCCGTGAACAAGGTCGACGACGAGCGGGCCGAGGCGGACGCGGCGGCGATGTGGTCGCTGGGCCTGGGCGAGCCGATCCCGGTGTCGGCGCTGCACGGCCGTGGGTCGGGCGATCTGCTCGACGCGGTGCTGGATGCGCTGCCGACGGCACCTTCGGAGTTCGTCGGTGGTGTCGGCGGCCCGCGGCGGGTCGCGCTGATCGGCAGGCCGAACGTGGGCAAGTCGTCGCTGCTGAACAAGCTGACCGGTGAGTCCCGGTCGGTGGTGCACGAGGTGGCCGGCACCACCGTCGATCCGGTCGATTCGCTGGTTGAGATCGACGGCCAGGTATGGCGTTTCGTGGATACCGCGGGGCTGCGGCGGCGGGTGCACCAGGCGAAGGGGATGGAGTACTACGCCTCACTGCGCACCCAGACGGCGCTGGAGTCGGCGGAGGTGGCGATCGCGCTGATCGACTCGTCGACCCCGATCACCGAGCAGGACCAGCGGGTGATCAGCATGGTGATCGATTCAGGCCGGGCGCTGGTGATCGCGCTGAACAAGGCGGACCTGGTGGATGCCGAGCGTCGGGCCGAGGTCGAGGACGAGGTGCTGCGGGACCTGTCCCGGGTGTCGTGGGCCCAGCGGGTCAACGTCTCGGCGCAGACCGGACGGGGGGTGCACCGGCTCGCGCCGGCGATGGTCCGGGCCCTGGAGTCGTGGGACCGGCGGATCCCGACCGGGCGGTTGAACTCCTGGCTTGGCGAGTTGATCGCGGCCACCCCACCGCCGGTGCGGGGCGGAAAGCAGCCACGGGTGCTGTTCGCGACCCAGGCATCGAACCGGCCTCCGACGTTCGTGCTGTTCACGACAGGGTTCCTGGAGGCGGGGTACCGGCGGTTCATCGAGCGGCGGCTCCGCGAAGACTTCGATTTCACCGGCTCGCCGGTGCGGGTGAATGTGCGGGTCCGCGAGAAGCGGGCGGGGCGTAAGTAGGAGGGCGGACCCGTTCGCGGCTCACTGCGTGAGTTCGCTGGTCAATCCCGCGCCGAACGGACAGATCAGCTGCGGTGACGCGGTTTTCATCCGCGAACCCGGGCCGGTGCTCGACTCCCGGTGGGCGGACAATGGCCATGTGTACATACCCACGCATTTCGCCGTGTCCGACGACGACGTCGCCGACCTGTTGCACCGGCACGGCGCCGCGGATCTGATCACCACGACCGCCGACGGGCTGGTGGCGACGTTCCTGCCATTCCTGTTCGACCCGACGGTAGGGGAGCACGGCGCACTCCAGGGTCATGTCGCGCGGAACAACGACCAGTGGCGACGGGTGCCGGTCGGGGAGGCGCTGGTCATCGTCCGCGGCACGGATGCCTACATCACGCCGTCCTGGTACGCGGCCAAGCGTGAGCACGGTCGGGTGGTGCCGACCTGGAACTACGTCACCGCGCACGTGTACGGGCAGCTGGTGGTGCACGACGACCCGGACTGGGTGGGGTCGCTGGTGCGCCGGTTGACCGTGCGTCACGAAAGCGGTCGCGTGGAGCCGTGGTCGGTGGACGATGCGCCGCCGAAGTTCGTTGCGGGTCAGCTGCGGGCGATCGTCGGGGTGGAGGTGCTGATCAGCAGGATCGAGGCAAAGGCCAAGCTCAGCCAGAACCGGCCGGATGCCGACATCGACGGCGTCATCGAGGGTTTGGCCGCCGAGGGGGAACAGCCGTCGGCGGACGCGGTACGTGCCGCCACTCGCTGAATCAGAACGTCAACCGGTGCAGCCGTACCAGCGGCATGGTGCCCTCGAAGTCCACCTCGCAGCCGAACCGGTCGGCAAGCGCGGGCAGGGTCTGCGGGTCGTACTCGCCGCCCGGCCGGCCGAGTAGGCGGAACAGGTCTTCGATCCCGCCCGGACTGATGATCTCCAGGATGCGCAGCGGATCGTCCCCGGCATTCCAGAACGTGTGCCAGCGCCCGCGTGGCTTGAACACGAGATCGCCTGCCGATGCGGTGATCTCCATCCCTTCCTGATAGACCCCGAGTGTCCCGGCCAGGACCAGGCTGTACTCGTCCTCCCTGGAGTGCCGGTGCAGCGGTGCGGCCAGGGTCCGTGGTGCGACGGTCTGCTCGACCAGCGCCACCCGCCCGTCCGTCTCGCCGCCGTCTATCAGGTAGCGATCGGATCGAGCGAGATCACCGGTGGTCTCACCTGCCCCGGCGGCCAGGACTCGAATGGTGCGTTCGATGCCGAGGTCTATGGTCATGAGCCGACGGTAGGGATACCGGTGGGCACGCGGAATACCAGATCTGTGGCATTTCAGTAGCCTGCGGGACGGCTCTACCCTGGTGGTCATGGACGCCGCGGCGCGCCGCCGCGCCACGGACCGGATCGTCGCGCTCGCGGGCCGTGGCAGCGACGTGGTGACGCTCTGGCGCCAGTGCACCGAGGTGCTCGCGGACGCCGTGCCGCACTACATGGGGCCGTGTTGGTTCACGCTGGATCCGGCGTCGCTGGTGATGACCAGCCACTTCCAGGAGGACCTTCCGGTGTTCCCCGCGGAGTGGGCCGCGCAGGAGTACCTCGACGACGGCGACGTGAACCACCTGGCCGACGTCGCCAGGTCGGCGTCGGGGATCTCCACGCTTCACGCGGCGACCGGTGGCCGGCCCGAGAGCAGTGCCCGCTGGCGCGCCAACATGGCCTATGGCGGCGATCAGGAGTTGGTCGCCGCACTCCGTACCCGGGACGGCCAGGTGTGGGGGTCGCTGACCCTGTACCGGGAGCCGGGGCTGCCGCTGTTCGATGCCGGCGAACTGGACTTCGTGCGCTCGGTCACTCCGGCGCTGGCGGACGGGGTGCGGCGCGGCCTGCTGGTCGGCGAGGCGCGGGATCCGGAGGGCCCCGACGCGCCCGGGCTGCTGGTGCTCACCGAGCGGTGGACTCCCGAATCCGTGTCGCCGGGCCTGGATCGGTGGATACGCGACCTGCCCGGCGGCGCGTGGGACCTGCGTCGGTTGCCGCCGTCCGTGCTGGCGGTCGCCGGTCGAGCGCTGGCGATCGCCGACGCACCCCTGGTCGCGGACTCGCCGTTCGCGGACGCCGGCAGGGTCGCGGTGGCCCGGGTGCTGACCCGCTCGGGGACCTGGGTGGTGCTGCACGGAATCCCGCTGGTTGCCGGAGGCCTGCGCAGAGTGGCGGTGGTCGTGGAACCCGCTCATCCGGCGCGGATCTCGCCGCTGCTGATGTCCGCCTACGGGCTGACCGGGCGCGAGCAGGAGCTGACCCGGCTGGTGCTGCAGGGCCTTTCCACCGCCGATATCGCACGTCGGTTGGTGATCTCGCGGCACACCGTGCAACAGCACCTGAAGAGCGTGTTCGACAAGACGGGTGTGCGCAGCCGGCGGGACCTGGTGAGCGCCGTGTTCCTCGGCCACTACGAACCTCGGCTGCGGGACAACGAGCGGCGAACGGGAAAGTCGTTGCCGGTGCGCGGTGGGCCGATGCCCTGACCGCTGGCTCAGCTGGGTCAGGTGCGGACGGCGAGCAACACGGTCAGGTACACCAGGTAGCCGAGCACGAAGCAGATGCCCTCGGCCCGGCTCATCCGGCGTCCGGTGAGAAACACCGGGATGCACAGCAGCATCACCCCGGTCATGATCGGCAGATCGATGTGGACCAGGTCCGGGGTCACCTCCAGCGGCGCCACCAGGGCGGAGCCACCGAGTACCAGGCCGATGTTGTAGGTGCTGGAACCGATGAGGTTGCCGATTGCGATGTCCCGGTCGCCGCGGAACGTGGACACCATCGTGGTGACCAGTTCGGGCGCCGACGTGCCGATCGCGACCACAGTCAGGCCGATGACGGCCTCGGAGACACCGAAGGCGCGGGAGAGGTCGACCGATCCGCGGACGAGCACGTCGGCGCCGACGACGATGACGGCGAGGCCGGCCAGGGTGAGCAGCAGATGCACCCAGGTCTTGCCCTGGGGCCGGGGCACCTCGTCCTGGGCGATCTGCACGGCGACCGGGTCCCGCCTGGACTGGATCGCGATCAGGACCGTGTAGCCGACCGCGATGGCGAGCAGGATGGCTCCGTCGATCCGGCCGAGAGAACCGTCCCAGCACAGGATCAGTACCAGCACACCGATGGCGGCCATGATCGGCAGGTCGCGACGGATGGTCGGCACCGCGATGGTCAGCGGGACGATTGCGGCGGACAGGCCCAGGATCAGCAGCAAGTTGACGATGTTGGTGCCGGCGATGTTGCCGATCGCGAGTGGGCCGGCGTCGTTGATCGCGGAGTCGATGCCGATGGCCAGCTCGGGAGCGCTGGTGCCGACGGAGACGACGGTCAGGCCGACGACGACGGGTGGGACGCCCAACGCCCCCGCGAGTGCCGCGGCCCCGCGAACGAGCACCTCGGCGCCGACGATCAGCAGCGCGAGGCCGGCGGCCACCAGCAGAATAGCGGAGGTCATCGGGTTGCTCCCGCGTTCGTCCGGAGTCAGGGAGTTGATCACCGGCGGGTGGAGTGTAAAGCCGGGCACGCACGGCGGCCTTGTCGAAATCAGCGACGTCGACCTCGGCGGTGCCGCGCGGACAGCTCCCCGGGTGGTCACCCTTCGGTCTCGCCGGAGCGGAGTCCGGTCAGAAGGGCGGTGGGTCGTAGTCGACGCTGGCCGCGTCGGGTGGTGGGGACCCGAAGACCGGTGCTGGTCGTTCGGGCGGATCGAGTGGTGGGGGTTGCCAGTGTCGGGTGGTTGGTCGGGGAGACGGCCGAGTGGGGTGTCCGGGTCAGCGTGTGCCGCCAGTCGACGATCGCGGCAACAGCGCGCAGGCTGGCACGACTGTCGGGGGTGGTGGGAGTGTCGGACCCGGCGAGCACAATCCCCGCTGTCAGCGACCCCGGCATCGTGGGCGGTGCGTGTACGGCTCCCTGCCATACCCGCACCGCGCTCCCACGCCAATGCTCGGCGACAAACATAAATGATGATTGCCTATAAACAGCACGTTTGTACGTATCTGGACAAAGGAGTTGTCGAGGGACGATCCGACGCCCCATCCGCCGGTGGATCGCTCCTGAGCGCGTCGACGTGGGTTGGCCGGTCCTGATGGCCCCGGACACCGGCAGCCTGCGGTAGGCTCCTTGACGCCCGGCTCGCCGGGTGACCGGGATGTGGCGCAGCTTGGTAGCGCACTTGACTGGGGGTCAAGGGGTCGCAGGTTCAAGTCCTGTCATCCCGACGCAGGTGAGGGCCTCGATTCGTACAGACGGACGAGGCCCTCGCGCTTGTCTGTCAACAGTTTCTCCGGCAACAGTTCGGCGTGCGCCGTCACCCGGTCGTGCCGACCGTCGGACTTACCAAGTCGCTCGGTCGCGTGATGCGCCCGCCCCACGTCCGTCCCACCATGAAGGGACCCCGCACCTGCGCGAACAGGCCGGGTCGTGACCGATCCCTCCGACATCGACGGGCACGTGGGAAAGCGTCCGTTCTGGTAGCCGCCCCAGGCCACCGGCCCGGTCGCGCCGGCCGTGTTGGCGGCAGGGCTGCCCGCAGGTCGAGCCGGCGAGGGTCTGGGCGACGACGACGGGCGGGCCCACCGCTCGTAGAGGGGGGCCCGGATCCAGAGTCGAGTGCGGCGACGATGGCGGTGGCCTGCTGGACGCTGTCGCGTAGATCCCGCCGTCACTGGACGGCGAGCCCCGCACCTCCTGGGCCACGGTCCCGGGTGAGCTGGTCTGCCAGTTGGCGACGGTGACCGTCCGGTCGAGGAATTTGCCGGTTGCGGTGGCCGGGTTGATCAGCTGATCCGGGGTGCCCCAGCCGGCCTTCCGTCGGGCGAGATGCTGCGCACCAGCAGGCCAGGTGTCGCGACCGTCGGGGCCTCCCATCGGGTCGCGTAGTGGTCGAGGAAGATCTGTCCGACCAGTTCGCCACGACTGCGCACACCGGTCTTGTCGAAGATCGACTTGAGGTGGTCCTGGACGGTGTACGGCGATAGCGACAGGGCGCGGGCGATCTCTTTCGTCACCCGGCCTTGAACGCATTGCATGGCGACCTGGCACTCCCGCTCGGTCAGGCCGTAGGCGAGAGCGATCACCGGCGCGACGTCCTGTGGAGTGGCTGGATGGATGATCACGGCGGTCCGTTCTCCGGTGTCCCCGCCAAGCCGTGTGCCGTAGAGCAAGAGCCATGCGCCGGAGCGAGTACGGACCCGGGCTCGGGCAGTCAGTTCGAGCGGGTCGGTTCCGGGCGGGATGGCGCGCGCGCGGGCCGCGACAGCCTGCACTGTCTTCGACTCGCTCGGCGTGATCGGTCCAGGCTCCTCGATCAATTCGTCGATCCAGCGTGCCGCGGCACCCGAAACCGACTCCGCAACGCCGTGCTCGTCGAAGATGACGACCCCCGGACCGTAGTCGACCGTTCCGTCGGCATGGCTGGACATCGGCTGCGCCAGGACGGCACGGCGCAGTCCGGCCGCGATCGAGGGGGCCAAAGTGATCATCGTCTGCAGTTCGGCTGCCTTGAACCAGGGCTGGTCGGCATGGCGAAGGAAGGCCGCGGCGCCCCAGTAGATGCCGTCGACGACGAGGGAGACGCGCAGTTCATCGCCGAAACCGTAGGCCTGCTGGGACCGGTGTCGGGTGGAGCGGGACAGTTCGCCGTGGGTGTCGATGCTGGTCGCCCCCGCGATCCGGCCACTGTGGGCGAGGAAGGACCACTTGTTGACGTCTTCGATGACGTACTCGTGGTGGGCGAGCCATGAGCCGGAGCAGCCCACGTTCCGGTTCATGCTGCCGGTGAACAGGATCGTCCCAGGGTCCACCGTATGGCAGCAGTAGGCGTCGAACGGGATGACAGCAGCGAGTACGCCTGCGACGGCCGCGCCATAGTCCACCCACGTCAGCCCGCGCGCTCGCACCCGTTGGATGTCGGCGCGGACCCGCGGGATCAGCGCTCCGGCCACATTTGGAGAGTACGACTGTTGGGTGTTGGCGCGGCCCCCCAGAATCATGGGATAGCGGCCGCGAGCGTCCGCTCGTCAGGCTGAAGAGTATGACAACAACACAGGCTCCTACTGCCGCTGCCCAGACTGTCGTGATGCCCGATCGGATCTTCGAGATCGCGCAGGGCTTCATGGCCAGCAAGCACCTCTTCGCGGCGAGCGAGCTCGGCGTTTTCGAGGCCCTCGGTGAGGGTCCGGTCGATCTCGACGGCCTCGCCGCCCGGACCGGACTCACCCGACGCACGGCACGCATCTCCGCGGACGCCATGGTCGCGATCGGTCTGTTGGAGGTGCGCGCCGGTCGCTACGCGAACACCCCGGTGGCGGCCATGTTCCTGTCCGGGGCGACCCCTGCCGATCTGCGACCTCTGCTCCGGTTCTGGGACCGGCTGAGCTACCCCGCGTGGGACGACCTCGCAGGTGCACTTGGCAGGGGTCGGCCCGCTCGCGAGATCTTCGAAATCGATGACGACCTCGTGCCCGTCATGTCGGCCGGCATCGCGGCCGCCACCGCAGCCGCATGTCGCGCCCTGCCAGCAGTGGCCGACCTGCCGACGGCCAGCCGGGTGCTGGACATCGGCGGCGGCACCGGTTCCTGGTCGATCGCCCTGGCGGCGGCCGACCCGGCTCTGACCGCGACCGTGTTGGAACTGGCCGACGTCGCTCGGGTCGCCGGTGAGCAACTGCGGGGGCTCGGGTACACCGACCGCATTGACGTCCGAGTCGGTGACGTGCTGGCTGACGACCTGCCGAGCGGGTTCGATGCCTTCCTGCTGGCCAACCTGGTGCACTACTTCACGCCGCAGACGAACCAGTCGATCCTGCGGCGGATCCGCGCGGCGGCCGAAACGGGGAGCCGCCTGCTCATCGCCGACTTTTGGACCGACCCGTCTCACACCCAGCCGCTTGCGGCCGCGCTGATGGCCGGCGAGTTCGCGATTCACGTCAACGACGGGGATGTTTACAGCGTTACGGAAGGTGCAGCTTGGCTCGCGGCCACCGGCTGGAGGGCAACGGGACACATGCCACTGGCCGGACCAATCAGCCTTGTCACCGCTGAGGCGATGTGACGGGAGGTGTTCCGGCGCCTGCCATGCCGCACAACTCGCAAGAGATTCAAACACGTTGGCGCACATAGTATTCACGTCCTCGCAGCAACTGGGAGTCAAGGGCTCGCAGGTTCAAATCCCGTCATCCCGAGAAAGACCCAGGTGAGAGGATGGTTTCTCACCTGGGTTTCATCGTTTCCGGAGCATCCGTTCCCGAGAGCTTTGACGGTCACCGCCGACGCCTCGCCGGCGCCACGATCGAGACCGCGATTCGCGACCGATCCACCGCATCGCCACAGTTCGTCCGATCGTGCATCGCCGTAGCCAACCCCTACACTCCGTAGGCGGCGAAGATCACCAGCGTGATCGCCATGACCACCGCGCCGAGCCCGGCCATCCGGAACACGGCCCAGTCGGCTGCCGGGTTGACGAACATCGGCAGGAACACAAGGAAATGGCGTCAGCTTCGGGCCAGCAGATTTCACCAGGACGGCGCTGCCGATCACCTTCCTGAACGACGGCGCCTCGCCGGGTGCATCCCCAGTCCCCCGGGTGAGCCCGGCTGGCTATATAGGAGGAGCGATAGTGGTGGGGGTGAGTCCTCGGATGAGGGCGGCGAGCCCGGTCTCGAATTCGTGGTCCTGGCCGAGAGCGACGACATGTCGAGTGCCGTCGATGAGGTGACTCGCAGCACTGTCGGTTCGGTCGGTCTCAATGACGATGTCCCCACCGTCGCGAGCGGTCTGTTGTTCGATCGCGGAGCCGATCGTGTAACGCGCAACCGCAATGAGGGCAAGGATGGCCTCCGCGGCTGTGAAGCCCGCGTTCTCCAGCAGGCTCACCTGAGCGATCGCGGTGTCGAGATGCGGGCTCCGCGAGCCGGACGAGGCGATCAGGCGGGCGCCGTCGCGGATGCTGAGCATCGCCCCGCGCAGGCTCCGCGCGTTCCGGGCAACGAACGCGTCCCACCGCTCACCGTCAGCGGGGAGACGGTCGGCGTGCTGCCGGGCCAGGATCTCGTTCGCGACGGCATCCATCAGCTCGGCCTTGCTGGCGAAGTGGTGATACAGCGCCGGTTGGCGGATGCCGAGGTTCGTTGCGATCGCGCGGAGCGACACGGCGTCCAGTCCGCGCTCGTCCAGGACCATGATCGCGGCCGCGACGATCGAGGCACGGTCGGTGCGCGGCGGGTACGGCATCGCCCCAGAATATCGTCACTTGGCGAGCAAGACTATCGTTGATAAGCTTCGTGAGAGAACATGAAGGAGACCGCATGGGACACGAAAACGCCTGGACCGGCACGGTGGTCAAGAAATCGCGGGAGCTGCTGGACGGCTCGAACCTCTACCGGCAGGTCACCGTCCAGACCGAAGCCGGCACCACAGAGAGGATCCGTGTCGACCGGGCGTTGTGGAAGGAACTGAAAGTCGGGGATCGCCTGGTCAAGGATGCGGGGCGAGAGCCCCGCCCCGCGTGATCCGCGGTGTCCTGCTCGAGAAGGTGGTCCGCCGGGCGGCTTTCGCCGACGTTCTGGGGAAGGCGAATGGCTGTGGGACACCGGTCACGGGCTCACCGATCTTCGGACGTTGTCGAAATCGACTGAGCCCGTTCGTGGTACCGATGAGAGAAGGGAACCGATCATGAAACTCACTGTCAGTCTGCAGGTCACCCTCGACGGCGTCGCCCAGGCGAACGGCGGCAACAATGAGGAGATGGACCCCGGGTTCACGCGCGGAGGCTGGGCGCTCCCGCTCAACGACGGCGACGCCGTGCAGTACATCCTCGACACCTGGCAGCGACCGGACGCGTTCCTGCTCGGCCGGAGGACGTACGGTCTGTTCGAGACGTTCTGGGGGGCCCGCAGCGACGACCGCGGCTTCGGCGAGGCGATCAGCTCGAAGCCGAAGTACCTGGTCTCCACCACGGTGACCGACCCGACGTGGGAGCAGACCACGGTCATTTCCGGTGATGTCGCGACTCGCGTGCGCGAGCTCAAAGAGCGGCCCGGCGGCGAACTGCTTGTGGTGGGCAGCGTCGCGCTGGCACGGTGGCTGCTCGAGAACGAGTTGGTCGACGAGCTGAACCTGGTCCAGTTCCCGGTGATCGTCGGCGAGGGCGAACGCCTGTTCCCCGCGCAGGGCACCGACTTCGCACTCCGCCTCATTGACTCCCGCGTGTTCGGTACGGGCATCGTTGCCCTCACATACAGCGTGGGCGGTCGCCCCGAGTACGCCTGAACGAGGACATCGTCACCGACATCACCAGCCTCGACACCATCGCCGACTCGCGCCCGCACTACGAGCTCGCGACCGCGTTGACCGAGATCGCCAGCGCGCTGTGGCGCAGCCGCAGCGACCCCTCCTCGGCAGCGATGGACGCTGCGGACGTGGACGACGAGATCCGGGCGGTCGAACGAGCCGAGGCCGGCGACCTGGTCGAGCCGCGCAGGCCGTGCCGCTGACCCGAGTCGCAGCATCGCCCACCCAGGTCGCCGCCGCCCTCGAACTCCTCGACGCCGATCCCTCGGTCCTCGGGACCGCGCGGTGACCCAAGCACACGTGCCGTGCTGTCGAGGACAGCTGATGGTCGAGGTATGGGGCGGCTCGCGCCGGCGTCCTGGTGATCACAGCCAGCCGCGTTCGCGCGCCAATCGGGCGGCGGCGATGCGATTGCCGGCACCGAGCTTGCGGGTCGCCTCAGAAAGGTAATTGCGGACGGTTCCCTCGGAAAGGTGCAGGCGCCGGGCGATGTCGGCGTTGGCCAGTCCCTCCCCGGTCAGCCGCAGGACCTCGCGTTCCCGGTCGGTGAGCGGGTCGGGTTCGCTCCAGGCGTCGGCCGCCAACTCGGGGTCGATGGCACGGCCGCCTGCATGGACCGTGCGGATCGCCTCGGCGAGGGTGGCCGACGGCGCGTCCTTGAGCAGGTACCCGCGGGCTCCGGCGTCGAGCGCGCGGCGCAGGTATCCGGCGCGGGCGAAGGTCGTCAGGATCACCACGCGGGTGGGCAGGCCCTGTCGTCGGACTTCGCCGGCCACGTCGAGTCCGGTGCGGCCCGGCATCTCGATGTCGGTGAGCAGGACGTCCGGCCGCAGGGTGCGGGTCAGCCGGAGCGCCTCGTCGCCATCGGCGGCGGATCCGACGACGTCGATGTCGGGTTCCAGCCCCAGCAGCGTGCCGAGGGCGCCGAGAACCATCCGTTGGTCCTCGGCGATGAGAACGGTGATGCTCATGGGCTCGCCCCTGGTCTGGCCGCCCGCTTCACGCCCTGCCGGTGGGCGCCTCCGGATACGCGGGGCAGAGTCACCCGGACCAGGGTGCCCGACCCAGCAGCGCCGCCGGGGACGGACGTGCGGGTGACACCGCCGCCGAGCGCCGAAATGCGCTCGCGCATGCCTGCCAGGCCGGCGCTATCGGGTGCGTCGCTGCCTCGCCCGTCGTCGGTCACCTCGAGAATCACCTCGTCGGCGCTACTCCGAATACGGATGTCGACCCGGTTGGCCTGCGCGTGCCGCAGCACGTTGGTCACCGACTCGCGCAGCGCCAGGGCCAGGGCCGACTCCTGCTCGGCGTCGAGGTCGGGCAGATCCGCGTGGAGTTCGGTGTCGACGCCGGCGGCGGCCAGGATGCGACGTGCGTTGGCCAGTTCGCCGCCGATGCCCTTTGCTCGATATCCGGCCACGGCGGAGCGCACCTCGGTCAGGGCCGTTCGTGCGGTGCTCTCGATGTCCCGCACCTCGCTTTCGGCCCGACCGGGGTCGATGGTGATCAAGCGGCCCGCCACCTCGGACTTGAGAACGATCACCGACAGGGTGTGGCCGAGCAGGTCGTGCAGATCCCGGGCGATGCGCTCCCGCTCGGCGATGGTCGCCAGGCGCTGGATCTCCTCGTCGGCCTGCCGCAGACGGCGCTGCGCCCTCGCTCGCTCGGTGTCGAAGATGCTCGTGGCACCGACCAGCAGGGTGACTGCGAACCCCGGCGCCACCAGCGCGACCCGCCAGGGCATCGGGATCGTCGACGTCAGGTAGACGATGCCGATGGCGCAGGCAAGGGCAGCGATCACCCCGACGGCGCGACGGACCGGTTCCAGCCTTCCGGCGAGGGCGGCGGCGTAGACCAGGAAGACGCCGGCACCGGTGTTGACCAGCGAACCTAGCAGGGCCAGAAGCGCGATGGCCGCCATCAGGACAACCATTCGGCGCTGGTCACGGGTGTGCAGCGCGGTCCGGTAGAGCGGGAGGAACACCGCGATCAGCACCCCGACCGCGACCCAGTCGAACAGACTGGCAGTCGGGTCCAGGGCCGGCTGGAAGAACAGCGCCGCCAGGTAGACCAGCCAGATGTAGGGCAGGTACCGGGACCCGCGGTTCAGGTGCTCGCTGCTGGCTCTCACGATCTACCTCACCCGTAGGTTCGTCCCTCGTCGCGCCGGAAACCCCAGGCTGCCACGGCGAGGAAGACCGCGGTGAAGCCGAACAGGACCGACAAGTGCAGCAGTGGTGCCGCACCTTCGGACGCGCCGATGGTGCCGAGCGCCAGTTGCACGAAGTGGTAGGGCGGCAGGAACACCGCGATGGACTGAACGACCTCGGGAAGCATCGCGATCGGGATCCACAGTCCGGACGCGAACGCCATCGGCAGCCACGCGAGGTTCAGCACCGCCGGTGCCGAGTTGGGCCCGACCAGGTAGCCGAACGCCAGCCCCATCGCGGAGAACGGCAACGCGCCGGCCACCAGGACGCCGGCGAGGGCGGTCCACTGTTGGAAGGGCATGCGGACCCCGCCGATGGTGGCGCCGAGGACGAACAGCAACGCCACGATCAAGGCGGCGACGGTGCCACTCATGATCACCTTGGCCACGAAGTACGCCAGCGGAGGCATGGGCGAGACACGCTTGAGCTTCATCCAGCCCTGCCCGCGCTCGACGGCCACCGACACGCCGAAGCCGAACAGGGCCGCCCCGATGACGCCGAAGGTGCCGTAGGTCGCGAGCATGTAGGTCGGCACCGAGACCCCGCGCGCCGTCTGGTCGGCGAAGGTGATGCCGAAGATGACATAGAACATCAGCGGCAGGGCAACGGTGGTGGCCGCGAAGATCGGGATGCGGATGAGCTTGAGGAATTCCTGACGCGCCTCGGTGCGGTACACCCGGAACGTGGTGGTCCGCCTGGCAGCGGGTCGCGACATCGTGCTCGGGATGGTCATGCCGCACTCTCCTTTCGGTCGGTCAGGGTCAGGAATGCCTCTTCCAGGCTCGTTTCCGTCATGGTCAGCCCGGTCAACCCCGGGTCGCGACCGAGCCACGCGGCCAGCGCCGGCTCCGGGCTGCCGACCAGCAGGGTCAGAATCGACCCCGCCCGCGACGCGCCGCGCACCTCGGGGAACAGCCGGGCTTCCTCGACCGTCACCGTGGTCCGGGCGGCGATCCTGCGCCCGGGAACGAGGGACTTGATCGAGGCCGGTGATCCCTGCGCAATGATCCGTCCGCGGTCCAGGACGACGATCCGGTCGGCCAGGGCGTCGGCCTCCTCGAGGTAGTGGGTCGTCAGGACCACGCCCCGACCGGCGCCGGCCAACTCGCGCAGGGTGGCCCACTGCGTCCGGCGGATATCCGGGTCGAGGCCGGTTGTCGGCTCATCGAAGAAGAGCAATTCGGGGTCGCCGCACAGCGCGATCGCGAACATCACCCGCCGCTGCTGACCCCCCGACAGCGACCCGTACAGCCGGGCTTCCAGGCCGGCCAGGCCGGCAGCGGCGACCACCGTCTCGTGCGGCAGCGGATCCGGGTAGTAGCCGCGGAAGGCGGTCAGCAATTCCCGAACCCGAAGCGTGTCGGGGACCCCCGACGCCTGAAGCATGACCCCGACCCGTCGGCGGGCGGTGACGTCACGTGGATCCATCCCGAACAGCCGGGCCGTGCCGGTGGTCGGCGCGGTCATCCCGGTCAACATGCCGATCGCGGTCGACTTGCCGGCGCCGTTCGGCCCGAGGACCGCCAGCAGTTCGCCGGGCCGGACGGTGAGATCGACGTTCAGGACGGCGTCCACCGCCCGCGCACCCCGGCCGAACACCTTCGACGCGCAGCGCAGCTCGGCCAGCACACCCGGGCCGGCGGCACCGCCGGGGTGGGCAGTGATGATCTCTGGTGTAGTTCTCATGCCGGACAGCCTCGCGCCGCCCGGCTGCGGCCAGTAGTGCCGCGCATCATCACTACGAGATGACAATCGTCATCTCGCAGGTCACCGAACCCAGGCCCGGTGCCGTCGCCGACAACGGCACACGGCTTGGTTGGCAGGCGGATCCGGATGTCAGTTCTTCTTCAACTCCTCGGCGAGCATGACGATGATGCCGCTGGGACCGCGGAGGTAGGTGAGCTTGTAAACGTCCTGGTAGGTGGCCACGCCGCGAAGTGGACGGCAGCCGTGCCGCGCGGCAATCTCGAGGGCCTCGTCGATGTCGTCGACGGAGAAGGCGACGCGGTGCATGCCGATCTCGTTGGGACGAGTGGGCTCCGATTCGATCGCATCAGGGTGGATGTACTCGAACAGTTCAAGGCGACCGTGGCCGTCCGGCGTCTGGAGCATCGCGATCTTGGCGTGGTTGCCGTCGAGACCTACGGCAGTGTCGGCCCACTCGCCACTGACCGTGTCACGGCCGAGGACGGTGAGGCCGAGGTCAGTGAAAAAGGCGATCGTTGCTTCGATGTCGCGGACAGCGATGCCGACGTTATCGAGTCTTATTGCCATGTACGACATCCTATCGAGCGAGCCCGACGGCTCCCGGCGGACGCGGTGATCGCGTGGCTCCGGTCTGGTGGTCGCTCGGAGCCGTCGTGCGAACGGGTTGTCGGAGGATGGTGCGCAGCTTGTCGGGGGCGACCTTGCGCGAGTCGCTGAAGTAGATCTCGTGATGCTTGCCGACCATGTGCAGGCCGTTGGCGGGGATGAACTCGTCGTGCATTCGTGCCAGCACCTCGGCCTCGTCGTCGAAAGAGCCGATGTGCAGGGTCTGCACGCACAGCCCCTCGGACAGCGCACCGAGCCGGACGTCGCCGAGGCGACTCGGCGGGTTCTTGGTTCCGGCCTGCTCGACGGCCGCCTGGAACATTCGACGCTCGATCCAGTCCGGGGTCATGATCATCAGCGTCCAGTCCCAGCGGGACTTGTCGCGCGCCGTCGTGAAGGAGCCCATGTCGTCTGCCCACCACAGGCCTTCCAGGGGTGGCACGACGTAGTCGCGGCCGAGCTCTCGTTTGCTGGCGAACTTCATCGTGTAGGCGACGGGGTAGAGGGCTTCGATGGCCTGCGGATACTCCGGTGAGACGTTCGGGTCGCCGTGGCCGTCGATCATGATGTAGTGCCTTTCGGGCACGTCCACGATCCGAAATCGGCCCTGTCTTGCGTGGTAGCTGTCGAGGATTCTCTTGAAGTCGATCTTGTCAGTCATCGGAGGCCTGCAATCGGTAGCTGCGGGGATTCAATTGAACGGTGCGCGCCATCCGTCGGCTTCGGCCTCGGCCACCGAACAGAACCAACGCTCACCCTTCGCTTCGTCGATCTTCGTCCGGTGGTAGTCGTTGCCGCCGGGGACGTGGTAGATCCTGTCGTCGTCCGCGTTGATGTTGCCCTTGATGTCACACGCCCCACGCTCCGAGGTCGTCGTGGTCGCGGTCGTCGTCGGTTCCGGCAGGCTCCGTCGGCCGCGACAGGACCCGGCGCTCCACAGACCACGACCGTCCGCTTCCGACGCGGCCTGAGCGCTTCGATAGGCATCCTGATTGTCGTAGGGCGCGTCGTAGGTGTACTCGTACGCGTTGCCATCGGTGATCATCCGCGTGCCGAGGTCGGTGCCGTCCGGCAGGAGCACGTAACGCAGCAGTCGACCGTATCGGTCCGTGTCGGCCTGGCTCGGGTCGGCGATCAACTGAACCCTCGTCCCGGTCAGCAGCGCGGCCGCGGCCTCGGTCGCCTGGGCGCCCCAGCACTCGCTGGTCTCGGGCGCGTCGATGCCGACGACCCGCACGGTCGCGTCCTGGCCGCCGACGCGCACATGCAGGGTGTCGCCGTCGACGATCGAGGTCACCTGGTGCTCGGCGGATGCCGGTGCCGGTGTGGGGTCCGCCGACGAGTCGATCGCGGAATCGGCCTCGCGGGTCGCCGCCGCGAACCCGACGACCGCGACCACGACGACGACCAGGGCCACGACGATGATGGGTGCCTGCGATCGGCGCCGTTGCCCACGATCGAGCCCTGCCACGGTTCCCCCTCGGATTCAGGTCGTCAACTGGTGTTCGCCGGTCAGCCGTAGCGGTCGGCGAATTCGCCGGGCGTCATTCCCGTCACCGAACGGAAGTCGCGGGTGAAATGTGCCTGGTCGGCGTAACCGATATCGGCTGCCACCACGGCCAGGGTGTCCGTCCGGTCCCGCAGCCGAGCAGCCGCATCGTGCAGCCGTCGGCGCTGGATCAACCATTTCGGGGAGAGCCCGACCCGGCGCCGGATCAGCCGCTGCAGGGCGCGTTCGGTCAGGTCGAAGTGTTCGCGGACCTGCGCCACCCGGGTCACCTCGGAGTTCCGCTCGACGAAGGCGACGACCTCGTTGACGAGCGCACCCTCCTGGTCGACCGGGAGGAACGCGCGGAGGGCGTCACCGAGCAGCGACATCGCCGCGATGCGTGACGCCTCCGCCGACGGCTGCTCCATGGCGGCCCGAACATGTTGTGCGAGTTTGATTCCCGGCTGACCCAGGACGTCAACCAAGCCGGCGTGACGATCGGTGAACTCGTCCATCGACCTCCTCGCGATGAGGAACCCACCGGCCGGCTCGCACATCACGCCGACCGCCCAGCCGTCACCGACCAGGGTGGTTGTCGACAAGCCGGACGCCACACCGTAGAACCGCGCATACTCCGGGGTGATCACCAGCAGAGCGCACGGGTACTGCAACACCCGCTGGACCGCCTCCCGGCCGGGTTCCACCGACCACACCGGGATCCAGAACCGTTGCACCAGCCCGGCCAGATCGGGTGGCGCCGGATGGCGGTGGATCGTGTGCGACAGGTCCCGTGGGTCACGCAGGTGGGCCCGGTCGATCCTGTCGGGTTTCATCAATCCGATCCTGACCCCTTCGCCCTACGGTCGGCACCATGAACCTGAGCACCCAACGCACCGCCCACGAACGCTACGCGGAGGCCGACGTCCCACTCACCGCGCTGCTGTCTGCCGTGCCCACCGATCGGTGGGCCGAACCGAGCCCATGCGAGGGTTGGGACGCCCGGGACGTCGTGCGCCACCTGATCGAGACGCAACGCGTCTTTCTCACCGGCCGCGGGTTCGATCCCGGGCCGGCGGTGGACGTCGACACCGATCCGGCCGCGGCTTGGCGCACCCACAGCGCCGCCGTGGCAACGATCCTCGCCCGGCCCGAGGTGCCCGGCACCGAGTACGACGGCTACTTCGGGCCCACCACGGTCGGCGAGACCCTCATCCGGTTCTACGTTCCCGACATGGTGGTGCACCGCTGGGATATCGCGTCCGCGGTCGACGGCGATCGCGCTTTCGGCGACGACGAGGTGGATCGGTTGGAGGCCAGCATCGAGACCTGGGGTGACGCGATGTACCTGGAGGGAATCTGCAAGCCAGGGGTGGTGCCGCCGGACGGTGCGTCGCGGCAGGTAGTGCTGCTCGCGCGGATGGGCCGGCGCGCCTGGTGACGGCATCGAGTGAACGGTGTGCGGGCGCGAACAGGGTTTCCGGATCCGCACACCGTTCACTCGATCCGCGCGATGCGGGGTGCAATCGCCGCGACGAGCGCCTGCGGCTCGTCCACCCAGGCGCGGACGGCGTTCACCTCGACCACCCAACGGCGGGGGAGAGTGACGGTCAACGGGGTGCAGAGCTCGATCTCCACCGAGGTGCCACCATTGTCGACCAGGCTCAGGACGCCGTCGTGGACCTGGACGGTCGCCGTCCCGGCCCGGTTGTGCCGGACCGCGCGGATCTGCCGGACGGCTTCGATCGGCACGGTGACGTCCGTGGTCAGTCCGCTGCGAAGCACGACCCGATCGCCGTCGAAGAGGTGGGGCCGGACCGGTCCTGAGCCCAGCAGGTACCCGATCAGCCAGACCAGGCCGTACAGGCCCAGGACCAGCAACACCGTCCGTGCGACACCTGCCGGCACCAGCAGGTGGACGACCGCGACCTCCACGACGAGCATTCCGGCCAGCGTCCACCGCACCGGAGCCAGCGCTCGGTGGTGGGTGAAAGCCGATGCGCCGGGAGGGATGTCGGGGCGCCGCAGCAACCCGCGCACCAGCCCGGTCCAGACCCGCCACTCCCACCGCACGGCGGTCAGCACCGCTGCGGGTCGCAGCCGGTTCGTCGCAGTGCCGGCGGCCGATCGTGGTAGGCGCCCGGCACCGGCCCTGTCTGGGCTTCTCATCGGTCGGCCTCCGACGTCCCGCCCAACAGGCGCATCACCGCCTCGACGACCGTCCGCTGACCCGCCGCGAGGCCCTCGACGATCAAGGACAGCTGCGTCCGGGTAACCCCGTCGAGCTGCCCACGCGCCTGCGCGACCAGTCCGGGTGGAACGGCGTCCAGGATGTCGGCCGCGAGCCCGGCCACGACCGCCGGATCCAGTTCCGGGTCGGTCGCGAGCGCATCGAACCGGGCGTAGATGCCGGCGGCCCTGACCGCGGCCGACCCGCCACCGATGTCGGCCAGCATCGCTCCGAGATCAGCGGCCTCGTTGCCGCGGATCAACGACAGCAGTTCGCGATCCCGGTCGAGCGACGGGCTGCCGGATCCGGCGGCCCGGACCGCGCCGAAATACCCGACCAGCCCCGGGTCGTCGACCGAATCCGCGACCGACGCGGGTATCTCGGCCAGCCGGGATCGGAGCGCGGCCACCCGCTCCCGTTGCGTTCGCAGCTCCTCCTCCCGGCACGCCAGGTCGGCCTCGACCTCGGCCAGGAGCTCGTCCAGATCCCGCCCGCGGTCGTCGGCGAGCACACCGGCAACGTCCTCCAGGGACAGTCCCAGGTCGGTCAGCCGGCGGGCCCGAACCAACAGCACCGCATCGGGTAGCCCGTACTCCCGGTAGCCGTTCGCCGCCCGCGCCGGTTCCGGCAGCACTCCGACGTGGTGGTAGTGCCTGATGGTCCTGGTGGACACCCCGACCAGGGTCGCAAGTTCGCCGATCCGCATGCTGACAGTGAAGGCCTTGACGCGGCGTCAAGGTCAAGCAGGGTTTCTGCGTGGACTCAGCGACGTGCCCATCCATCTCGTCTAGCTTCATGGCAGTTGGTGCACCGCCAGCGGCAGCACCGTGGTGGCGCCGGCCTGCGCCAGCAGCGCCGAGCCGACGGTGACGGTCCACCGGGTACGGATGATGTCGTCGACCAGCAGTACCGGGCCGTTGAAGCCAACCGCGTCCCGTAACCTGGTGCGAGCCAACAGTTCCCGCACGCGAACCGCCGATGATACCTCGGCCGACGGCGGCGGACCGGTCACCTCCAACGCCTCCACCAGGGGCAACCGGCCGATCCGCGCGATGTGCTCGGCGACGGATCCGACCAGCTGCGGGAATCGCCGGGAGGGCATCGGGACCACCGCCACCGGCCGATCCCACGACCGCGACCAGCGGCGCAGCACGTCGACCAGCCCGTCCAGCACCTCGGCGGGCGCCGGCCCGTCGGCCCGCCACAGCCCAGCGAGCACCTCGGCCCATGCCGGGTCGTCCGCGAAGGCCAGCGCTCGGCCGGGCGCCAGCCCGGCGATCCTGCCCTTGCGGCCGGAAAGCCCGGTCGGCCACAGCTTGCGCGGCTCGACGACCACGTCCTGTCCACGGAAGAATCGCTGAGCGGCCGCCAGGGTCTGCGGATCGGGCCGCGCGCCCGGTGCTGGCAGCTCACCGGTGCACACCGAGCATCGACCGCACGGGTGCGGTTCCGGGTCGTCCAACGCCTGCTGCAGGAACTGCATCAGGCAACCCGCGCCGTGCGCGTAGTGGCGCATCAGGTCGGCCTCGGCCGACCGAGCCCGGCGCAGCGCCGACCATTTCGCCTCGTCGTAGAACCACGGCCGGTCTCCTTCGCGCCAGCCCGCCGGGTCCCGCACGACCACGTCGTCGACGGCCAGGACCTTCAGCAGCGTCTCCAGCCGACCCCGCCGGATGCCGGTCGCGGCCTCGATCGCGGGCAGACTCTGCGGGTCTCCGGCAGCACCGCCGAGCACGCCCAGCACCCGCCGGACCATATCGTCGGTCGGAATGCCGGCGGTGGCGAAGTACTCCCAGATCCGCTCGTCGGAGCTGCCGGGCACCAGGGTGGCCACCGCGTCGTCCAGCGCCCGCCCGGCCCGCCCGACCTGCTGGTAGTAGGCCACCGGCGACGACGGCGAACCCAGGTGCAGGCAGAACGCCAGATCCGGCTTGTCATAGCCCATGCCCAGCGCGGACGTCGCGACCAAGGCCTTGATCTCGTTGCGGCGCAACCGGTCCTCGAGTTCCTCCCGGTTCTGCGTCTGCCCGGAGTAGGCCGCCACATCGTGCCCGCGCTCGGCCAGGAACCCGGCCAGTCGCTCGGTCTCGGCGACGGTCAGCACATACACGATCCCGGAGCCCGGCATTGTCGCCAGCGCGTCGGCCACCCAGGCGTACCCCTGGAGGGTGCTCAGCCCCGGCACCACCGACAGCCGCAGCGAGGCCCGGGCCAGCGACCCGCGCAGGGTCACCGTGTCGTCGCCCAGCTGCGCCGCGACGTCCGCGGTCACCCGCTCGTTGGCGGTGGCGGTGGTGGCCAGCACCGGGGTGTCCGGCGACAGGCGCAGCAGGATCCGGGTCAGCCGCTGGTAGTCGGGCCGGAAATCGAAGCCCCAGTCGGAGACGCAGTGCGCCTCGTCGATGACGAGCAGGCCGCACCGCGCGAGCAGGTCGGGCAGTTCGGCGGCGAACCGCGGGTTCGCCAGCCGCTCCGGGGAGACCAGCAGCAGGTCGAGCCGGTCGGCGCGCAGCTCGTCCAGTACGCCGGCCCAGTCGTCGACGTTGGTCGAGTTGATGGTGGCGGCGCGCAGCCCGGCCCGTTCGGCGGCAGCGATCTGGTCGCGCATCAAGGCCAGCAGGGGCGATACCACCAGGGTGGGGCCGGCGCCCCGACCCCGCAGCGCGGCCGTGGCCGCCCAGTAGACCGCGGACTTGCCCCACCCCGTGGCCTGCACCACCAGCACCCGGCGCCGGTGTTCGACGAGCTCGTCGACCGCTCGAATCTGGTCCGCCCGTGGACGGGCGTCCGGCCCGGCGGCGGTGGCGATCACCCGGGTGAGCACCTCGGCGGCGGGGGTGACGGCGGTGGGTCCGGTCATGGGCTCATCATGTCGCCCCGGTCCGACACGCTCGATCCGCACGCCGAATGAACCCTCACCGCGTGGTGTGAGGGTTCATTCGGCGTCCGGGTCGTACTGCATCGCGCCGATCGTGTTGCCGCTCGGATCGCTGAAGAAGATCAACGTGCCGACACCGGCTATGACGTACGGCTCGAGCACGATGGTCCCGCCGGCGTCGCGGACCGCCTGCGTCGTGGCCCGCACGTCATCGACGGCGAACGTGCATTCGAGGCCGTTGATGTCCCGCCCACCGAGTTGACGTCGCTGCTGCATGGCGCCCTCGACGCCGCCCGAACCGGTGCTGATCCGGTAGAAGCCCGGCGGTCCCCACGCGGAGAAGCGCCAGCCGAACACCGATTCGTAGAACCTGCGGCTGGTCGGGACGTGGTCGGCGTTGATCGCGAAGTGCGCGAGATCGGCGGTCATGGTTCCAGCCTGGCCGGCGGAGGCTCGTCGTGCCTTCTAGACTTCGACGAGGAATGTCGAATCTCCGCCAAGGTCAGGCCGAGCCGGCGGTGCGTGGATACGCGGTCACGCACCCACCCGGTTCCGCCGAGGTGCGCATCGAGTCCGGCTGGGACCAGTTGCTGTACACGGCATCCGGCGTGCTGACCGCCCGCACCGACAGCGGCCTGTGGATCATTCCGCCGGACCGGGCGCTGTGGATCCCGTCCGGTGAGCGCGTCGTGCTGGTCAACCGGCGATCAGTCGCGGTCAGGGCGCTCTACTTCCCCGCCACAGACCGCCTGCTGCCGCCGCGACCCAGAGCATTCGCGGTGACACGGTTCGGCCGCGAACTGTTGCTGCACGCGGTTCGGGACGCTCCGCTCGACATGGGTCGACCGGTCCATCGTGCCCTGCGGGTTCTGCTCGTGGACCAGATCCAACGGTGGTCGAGCGAGCCACTCGGGCTCCCGGTGCCGCGGGATCCGCGTGCTCGGGCGTTCGTCGACGTGCTTCAGGGCTCGCGCGACGCGGCGAACGGACACGACTCGACCGACGCGATCGCCCGGAGCGTCGGTACGTCGACGCGGACGCTCGAACGGATCTTCCATCGCGAAACCGGCACCGGTGTCGGCGCCTGGCGTCGCCGGGCGGCAATCCTGACCTCCCTCGACACCCTGCTGGCCACCGGATCGGTGACCGACGCCGCGATGGTGGCGGGTTACGGCACGCCGTCGGCCTACATCACCGCGTTTCGCCGCGAACTGGATGCGACACCCGGCGCCTACCTTCGGGCGACCTGGCACTGACCGTCAGGCGGGGCGGCGGGCGATCAGGGCAACCGCCGTCAGATTCCCGCGGTGCCGGCGAAATGTCTTGCGCATCGCCAGCACCCGGCGGCGGGCCGACGGGTGGGTGATCAGGTTCTTGGCGAACCGCAGCGCTCCGAGCAGGCCCTCGTCGGCCACCAGCCGCCGCGGCTGCAGCAACGCCATCGGGGCGGTGTGCACCTGCTCGACCACTAGTCCGTGACCGGCCAGCAACCCGCGCCACTCGGCCGGCGTCAACGGCCGCGCATTGACCTTGATCGATCGGGCAAGTGCTTGGCGCACATCGGTCTTCACGTCGTCGTCGAGGTTGTCGGGTGTCAGCGCCAGTTCGTGGATCGCATACCGGCCGCCCGGCCGCAGCAGCCGGACCGCCTCGGCCACGATCGCGTTCTTGGCCTTGTCACCCTGCATCGTCAGCATCGCCTCACCGAGCACCACGTCCGCGGTCGCATCCGGCAGTCCGGTCGCTGCGGCGTCGGCGACGACCACCTCACCTCGGTCGGCGACGATCGCGCGGACGGCCGCGGCCGCCTCGGGATCGGCGTCCACACCCCGGTAGGTCCGAGGTCGGTGGGTGAGCACTTCGGTCGCGGTGCGACCCAGCCCAGGCGCCAGCTCGACCACGTCGGCGTCCGTCAGCTCGGTCGCGTTCAGCATCCAGTCGGTGAGCTCGACGCCGCCCGGCCGAAGGACGCGCTTGCCGAGCCTGGCCAGGAGCCAATGGCCCTGCGTGGCCTCGTCCGTGCGCCCGGCGGCCGGTGTCCGGCGGGTGTCCTGTGCGTCGGTCATCGCGCCTCCCGATGAGTTATTACAAGAGTGACTTGTATAAACTCTAGGTCATGGTGCACTCCAACGCTCCGGCACGCGCCCAGGATCACACCGCCGGCAGGCGCCACGACATCCTGCGGCTGCTGCGGAACTCGCCGGTTCCGATGGGCGTCGCCCAGATTGCCGAGCGGCTCGCGGTGCACCCGAATACCGTGCGGTTTCACCTCGAGGCGCTCCGGCGCACCGGGCAGGTCGAGCAGGTCACCGGGGAACGGACGCGCCCGGGACGGCCCGCCCAGCGGTTCCGGGCGGCGCCCGGAATGGATCCGGCCGGGCCGCGGCACTATCTCCTGCTGGCCCGGATCCTGGTCGAGAGCTTGGCGGAGACGCCCGATCCCGCCGGCCGCGCGCGGGCGGCGGGCCGTGCGTGGGGGCGCCGCATCGCCGGGTCGCCGGACGACGCCGACGGCCCGCCCCGCGCCGTCGACAGGTTGATCGGGCTGCTCGACGAACTCGGTTTCGCACCCGAGAGCCCCGAGCCCGGTGGCGATCTGGTGCGGCTGCGGCACTGCCCGTTCCTCGAACTCGCGCTCACGCGGGCAAGCGTGATCTGCCCCGTTCATCTCGGCCTGATGCAGGGCGCGCTGGCCGCCTGGTCCGCGCCGGTCACCGTGGACGGGCTGCGAGCCTTCGTGGAGCCCGACCTGTGCACCGCGCACCTGGCGCCGGCGGCCGCGGCATGAGTGGCGTGGGTGCGGCCACCGCGATCGCCGTGGCGGTGACGTTCCTGTGGCTCGGCATGGTGCTGGCCATCTCGTTCCTGGAGGCGCCGCTGAAGTTCCGCGCGCCGGGAGTGACGGTCCGGATCGGGCTGGGCATCGGCCGACTGGTCTTCCGTGCGCTCAACGCGGTGGAGTCGGTGCTGGCCGTGATCGTGATCGTGGCGCTCGTCCTCGATCCACCGGCGACGGCGGCGACGGTCGCGCTGGCCGTGGCCGTCGTCGGCCTGGCGGGTCAACTTCTCGTGGTTCGGCCCAGGCTGACCCGCAGGTCGGACGCCGTCCTGGCCGGGAACGACGACCTGCCGCATTCCCGCGCGCATCACGCCTACGTCGCCATCGAGGCGATCAAGGTCCTAGCCCTGCTGGCCGGCGGGGTGTTGCTGCTGTCCTCCGGGTGACCGCGAGGAATCGTCGAGAGGAACCATCATGCAATCACTCTCACTTCTCGACCGGGCCGGTGAGCAGCTGCTCGCAGCGCGTGCCGTCGATGGTGGCCGCAGCGTCGAGCAGGTGCACGGGGGCCACGGTCTGCGCCTGCGGCACGTGCTGGTGACCCTGGCCGCCGATGGCGCGCTGCCCGAGCATGACCGACCCGGTGAGGCGACCCTGCTGGTGTTGCGCGGTCGGGTGCTGTTCACGACGGCCGGCGGTGCTCGGTGGGAGGGCGGGCCGGGCGAGCTGCTCGTGATACCCGACGAGCGGCATGCGGTGACGGCGCTGGAGGACTCGGCCCTGCTGTTGACCATCGTCCGCTGACGACCAGCCTGCGACGAGGTCGGTCCGGTGCCGCCGGGGGCCGGGTCGGTTCCATGCGGTTCGTAACGTTTTCCCGACACTCGGCCACGTCCTGCACGGTTCGGTCGGTCGGCCCTGGTAGACCTCGAAGATCCGGGTGGCCTGGGCAAACGGGAGAGTGGGCAATGGTCGGCTATCGCTACGCGAACCGGTACCAGGCGACCGACGTCATCGGTCAGGACGCGATCTGCGTGGTCCGTCGAGGCCGCGATCTGTTGATGGACCGGGACGTGGCGATCAAGGTGCTGCGGGCGGACCTGACCCAGGAACCCTCGGTGCAGACCAGCTTCCGCCAGGGTGCCCACCATGCGGCGGCGCTCAACCATCCGGCTTTCGTTGCCGTGTACGACACCGGCGACACCCCCACCGATTCCGGCAGCGTCCCGTTCGTCGTCATGGAGTACGTCGAGGGCGACACCCTGCGGACGGTCCTCGACCGCCAGGGACCGTTGCCCTGGCGGCGCGCGTTGCGAATCGCGGCCGAGCTGTGCTCGGCAATCGACCATGCACACCGGCGAAACCTGTTGCCCTGTCATATCACTCCAGCCAACGTGCTGGTCGACCCGCACGCGGGTGGGCACGACGGCGACCGGGTCAAGGTGATCGACATCGGCCAGCGAACGCCGCTCACTGCCTCGGGAGTCCGCGCTACACAGTACTTTTCGCCTGAACAGATACGTGGTGGACTACCCGACAAACGCAGCGACCTGTACACGGTCGGCTGCGTGATGTTCGAAATGCTTTGTGGTAGAACACCGTTCATCGGCGTGACGGCCGAGACGATCGCCGATCAGCACCTGCGGGAGGCGCCAAGGGCGCCCAGCGAGTACAACCGCTCAGTACCGCGCGACGTCGACGCGATCGTCCTGACCGCCCTGAACAAGAATCCGGTGAACCGATACGCCAACGCCGAACAGATGCGGGTCGACATCGAGCGTGCGCTCGCCGGTCGCGCAGTGCACGCCCGTCGGCAGTTCGAGCCGCCGGCGCCCGCCACCCGGCGCGGTCCGGTCGCTCCGCCGGCCGAACGTCGGGCGACGACATCGGCTCGACCACAGCCCACGCTCAACGCCCCACTGCTCGCCCCCGGGCTGACGCTGCCGGTGCTGGACGAGGTCGAGGCGATCGACCCGGAGCGCGAGGCCGCCCAGCGTCGCCGCTGGACCTACGTCGGCCTCGGCGGCCTGGCGCTCGCCCTGGTCGGCGCGCTCTGGCTGACCCTGGTGGTGATCACCACGCCACCACCGCCGGCCAAGGTCGCGGTGCCGAACGTCATCGGGATGACCGTCTCAGCGGCAACCGCGGCGCTCCAGGACAAGGAACTCAGGTTGGGCGCGGTCACCACCGTCGACACCGACAAGGGACCCACCGGAACGATCGTCAACCAGCGCCCGTCCGAACGGACCGAAGTGGAGGCCGGCACCGACGTGGCGGTGGAGATCGAGGGCTGATCCCGCTGGCGGGTGTGTGACCCGGCCGGCCCTCCCGATGGCCTGCGTTCGTGCGCGTCCAGCCGTCGGGTCTGGTTCGATCGGGTCCGGTCAGTCGGGTTGCCGGCGCGGAGTCTCAGTCGCGGTTGCGCCGGAACAGCTTGCTGCCCAACCACACCAGCGGGTCGTACTTGCGGTCGACGACGCGTTCCTTCATCGGGATGATGCCGTTGTCGGTGATCTTGATGTGCTCCGGGCACACCTCGGTGCAGCACTTGGTGATGTTGCAGTACCCGATGCCCTGGTGCTCCTGGGCGAACTCTCGGCGATCGGTGCGTGCGTCCAGCGGGTGCATGTCCAGCTCCGCCGCCCGGATGAGGAACCGGGGCCCGGCGAACGGCTCCTTGTTCTCCTCGTGGTCGCGCACCACGTGACACACGTTCTGGCACAGGAAGCACTCGATGCACTTGCGGAACTCCTGGGACCGCTCGATGTCCACCTGCTGCATCCGGTACTCGCCCGGCTTCAGCCCCGGTGGCGGCGCGAAAGCGGGGATCTGCCGGGCCTTTCGGTAGTTGAACGACACGTCGGTGACCAGATCGCGGATCACCGGGAACGTCCGCATCGGCGTGACGGTGATCGTCTCGTCCGGCTGGAACGTCGACATGCGGGTCATGCACATCAACCTGGGCCGGCCGTTGATCTCCGCACTGCACGAACCGCACTTGCCGGCCTTGCAGTTCCAACGCACCGCCAGGTCGCCGGCCTGGGTGGCCTGCAGTCGGTGGATGATGTCCAGGACGACCTCGCCCTCGTTCACCTCGACCGTGTAGTCCCGCAGGTCGCCGCCCGAGGCGTCGCCCCGCCAGACCCGGAAGTGCGCGTCACGACCCATCATCGGCCTCCTGTGATTCTGTGGGCAGTTCCGCCGTGAGTAGTTCCGGTGGGGGTAATTCCTCGGTGGTCAGGTACTTCTCCAGCTCGGACCGCTCGAACAGATCGAGCAGGTCGGGCCGCATCGGCGTGATCGGCTCCTGCACCACTTCCACTCCGCCGGAATCGTTCAACGAGCAGATCAGCAGCCGCCTGCGCCACTGTGCGCTCATCTCCGGGTAGTCGTCCCGGGTGTGCCCGCCGCGGCTCTCCTGCCGGATCAGCGCCGCCCGGGCCACGCATTCGCTGACCTGCAGCATGTTCACCAGATCCAGGGCCAGATGCCAGCCGGGGTTGAACTGCCGGTGACCCTCGACGCTGACGGCGGCCACCCGCGGCTTGAGCGCTTCAAGCGATTCGATTGCTCGTTCGATCTCGGATTCCCGGCGGATGATGCCGACCAGATCGTTCATCGTCTGCTGCAGCTCACGGTGCAACGTGTACGGGTTCTCCCCGTCCTCACGGTCGAACGGGGCCAGCGCCGCCCGGGCCGCCGCCTCCACCGATCCGGACCTCGGTACCGGCCGATCCGCGCCCAACCCGCGCACGTAGTCGGCGGCGCCGAGCCCGGCCCGCCGGCCGAAGACCAGCAGGTCGGACAGCGAGTTCCCGCCGAGCCGATTGGAGCCGTGCATGCCACCGGCCACCTCCCCGCAGGCGAAGAGGCCCGGCACCCTGGCGGCTGCCTCGGTGTCCGGGTCGACCTGGATGCCGCCCATCACGTAGTGGCAGGTCGGGCCGACCTCCATCGGCTCCTTGGTGATGTCCACGTCGGCCAGTTCGGAGAACTGGTGGTGCATCGACGGCAGCCGGCGTTTGATCTCCTCGGCCGGCAGCCGGGTGGACACGTCCAGGAACACTCCGCCGTGCGGGGTGTCGCGGCCGGCCTTCACCTCGGAGTTGATCGCCCGGGCCACCTCGTCACGGGGGAGCAGCTCGGGCGGCCGGCGGTTGTTCTCGGGGTCTTTGTACCAGCCGTCCGCCTCCTGCTCGGTCTCGGCGTACTTGGACCGGAAGACGTCGGGCACGTAGTCGAACATGAACCGCTTGCCCTCGGAATTGCGCAGCACACCGCCGTCGCCGCGGACCGATTCGGTGACCAGAATGCCCTTCACCGACGGCGGCCACACCATGCCGGTGGGATGGAACTGGATGAATTCCATGTTCACCAGCGTCGATCCGGCCCGCAGCGCCAGCGCGTCGCCGTCGCCGGTGTACTCCCACGAATTGCTGGTGACCTTGAACGACTTTCCGATGCCGCCGGTGGCCAGGATGACGGCCGGGGCGTGGAACACGACGAACCGGCCGGATTCCCGCCGGTAGCCGAACGCGCCGGCCACCGTGCCGTTCCCGTCCAGCAGCAACTGGGTGATGGTGACCTCGGCGAACACCCGCAGGCCGGCGTCCTCGTCGGTCGGCGGCTCCATGCCGGACGCGACGGCCGCGTTGTCCTCGTCCTGGCGGAGCGAGACGATCTTCTGCTGCAGGGTCCGGATGAGCTCCAGCCCGGTGCGGTCGCCGACGTGGGCCAGCCGCGGGTACTCGTGGCCGCCGAAGTTGCGCTGGCTGATCCGGCCGTCGGGCGTGCGGTCGAACAGGGCGCCGTAGGTCTCCAGTTCCCAGACCCGGTCCGGCGCCTCCTTGGCATGCAACTCGGCCATCCGCGGGTGGTTGAGGAACTTCCCGCCGCGCATGGTGTCCCGGAAATGCACCTGCCAGTTGTCGTTCGAATTGACGTTGCCCATCGACGCCGCGATGCCGCCCTCGGCCATGACGGTGTGAGCCTTGCCGAACAACGACTTGCACACGATCGCGGTGCGCAGGCCGGCCTCCCGCGCCGCGATCGCGGCGCGCAACCCGGCGCCGCCGGCCCCGACGATGACCACGTCATAGCGGTATTCCTCGTGGTCGGTCACGAAAAGTGCCTCCTGGCCGGTGACGGGTCGGGAACGGACGGAATCAGAAGAAGCGAAGATCGCTGATCGTGCCAGAGGCCAGCAGCACGACGTAGAAGTCGGTGAGCGCCAGCCAGATCAGCGACGCCCACGCCAGCTCCATGTGCTTGGCGTTGATCCTGGAGATCTGCTGCCAAGCCTTGTATCTGATCGGGTGCCGGGAGAAGTGCTTGAGCTTGCCGCCCATGATGTGCCGGCAGGAGTGACAGGACAGCGTGTACACCCAGATCAGGCCGGCGTTGATCAGTAGGATCAGCGTGCCCAGTCCCATGTGGCCCCACTGGCCCTCGGGGTTGCGGAAACCGAGAATCGCGTCGTAGGTCAGGATGACGCCGAAGATCATCGCCACGTACCAGAAGTAGCGATGTACGTTCTGCATGATCAGCGGGAACTGAGTCTCCCCGGTATAGCGCTTGTGCGGCTCGGCGACCGCACAGGCGGGCGGGGACAACCAGAACGAGCGGTAGTACGCCTTTCGGTAGTAGTAGCAGGTCAACCTGAAGCCAAGCGGGAAGATCAGGATGAGCAGGGCCGGTGACAGCGGCCACCACGCGATCGGCTGTCCGAAATCACTGGCCTCGGGAACGCATTGGGTCGTGATGCACGGCGAGTAGAACGGTGACAGGTACGGGCTGGCGTAGTAGTTGACGGGCCAGAACGCACGAACCGTGCCGTAGACCACGAACAGGCTCAGACCGATGAAGGTGATCAGCGGCGCACGCCGCCAGTTGTCCTTGCGCAGTGTCCGGGCCGCAAGACGGGCGCGGCCCGGAGTGTTGACCCCGCTCAACGGCTCTTCCCGTGGTAACCGCCCACCCCCTCCTGGTCGGCGTCATCACCCCACATGGACTGGTCGTAGGGTTCGTCGCTGACCGTATACATGGTCGGTGCCGAAGCCACGCCGGTGACCGCCGCCGCGGGCGTGCGCAGCACCTGAGCGTCGGCGACGTCCAGCTTCAGCCGCTCGAGGTCGTTGCAGAGCCTGGCGACGATCGGGATCTTGCCGTGCGCGTGCAGCAGGACGGCGACCGCGGACGCCAGCTCGTCGATCGATCGTTGCAGCGACGCTACGGCGGTGTCGGTCATCGAACCTCCCGGTCGGCGAAGCGAGAGTGACATTCGTGACACTAGCTGGCCCCCGTTGCGCTGTCAGTTCCTGTGGTACGCGTGGCGGATGGGAACGCCCAACCGAACACCGGGCGCGCTGCTGCTCACGCCGGGTGCCGGCGCCGACCGCCAGCAGCGCACGCTCGTGGCCATCGACCTGGCGGTGGCGCCGCTGCCGTGCGAACGGGTCGACTTTCCGTATCGGCTGCGGGGTGCGCGGATGCCCGACAAGCCCGAGGTGGCCATCGAGCATCTGGTGCGCACGGCGCGGGAGCTGGTCGACAGGACCGCGATCGGGCCCGATCAGCTGGTGCTGGGCGGCCGTTCATACGGCGGGCGGATGTGCTCGATGGCGGTGGCGCAGGGACTGCCGGCCGCCGGTCTCGTGCTGCTGAGCTATCCCCTGCATCCGCCGGGCAAGCCGGACCGGATGCGCGTCGAGCACTTCCCGCGGATCCGTGTGCCGGTGCTGTTCGTGTCCGGGCGCAGCGACCCGTTCGGCAGTCCGGAGGAGTTCGACCGGGAGGTCGCCGCCATTCCCGGACCGGTCACCGCGGTGCGGCTGCCGGGTGGGCACGACCCGCGCGCCTACGACGAGGTGGCCCGCATCGTGGCGGGATGGCTGGCGGGCCTTCCCGGATCGGATTGACTCGTCGGTTCCCGGGTCAACCGGACAGGCTGGCCAGGGCGGCGAACCCGGCCGACGCCACGACGGGCAGGATCAGGTACATCAGCACGGCGGTGACGGGACGCTTGAAGCTGTCGGTGCCGATCATCGCCAGCGTGGCCAGCACGATGACGCACCCGGCCATGACCAGGGTGGTGGTCCACACGATGGTCTCCTCCATCTCTGCCCGGTGTATCCGCCGGCGTGGGTCATTCTGCCCGATCGCGTCGGGAGCCCCCGCCGCGGGCGGCCGCACGGACCGGGTGCGTTAGCCTGGCCAGTCCCGGGGGCGCATCCAGTCGCGTCCGGACGGCGGCTCCGCCCGTTCGGGGCGGGCCACGAGCATGTCGGGAGTGAGCATGGCTTCTCGTGTGGCAAGTACGCAGTGGAGCGGCGGCCTGCAGGACGGATCGGGTCAGGTGACCCTGGTCAGTTCCGGCGTGGGCACCTTCGACGTCTCGTTCCCGCGGCGCGCCGCGGACGAGGCCGAAGGTGTGACGAGCCCGGAGGAACTGATTGCCGCGGCGCACTCGTCCTGCTATTCGATGGCGCTGTCCAACGAACTCACCCAGGCGGGCGGCACGGTGCAGAGCCTGGTCACCGAGGCGGACGTGCGGCTCGGTCCGGATCCGGCCGGCGGGCTGCGGATCACCGGCATCAAGCTCACCGTTCGCGGCCAGGTGGCCGGTCTGGACGACGACGCGTTCGTCAAGGCCGCCGAGGCCGCCAAGGTCGGCTGCCCGGTGTCCAAGGCCCTGACCGGGACCACCATCACCCTTGATGCCGCCCTGGCCTAGCGACCACCCGTCTGACCAGCCGCGACGCGCCCGTCGTTCGTCGACAGGCGCGCCTGCGGGCACCTTTCGGCGCGGCGCGCTGGCTACGATTCGCCGATGACTGGTGACGGATTGGAGCTTGCCCGCCGACTGATGTCCGAGGCCGGTGTGCACCCGCGCGCGATCGCGGTCTTCGCCCATTCCTACGGCGTGCTGGCGTCCGGCGAGACCGGTCTGTTGCCCGAGACCGCCCTGGACCCGGTGACCGAACTGCCGCGACTCGCCGACCTGCGTACCGACCCCGATGTCGCCGCCGACGCGATGGCCGCGACGGCCGTGGTCAAGCTCAACGGTGGGCTCGGCACCTCCATGGGCATGGACCGGGCGAAGTCGTTGCTGCAGGTGCGGCCCGGCAAGAGCTTCCTGGACATCATCGCCGAGCAGGTCCTCGCCCTGCGCGCGGAATACGGTGTCGGCTTGCCGGTGATCTTCATGGACAGCTTTCGCACCTCGGAGGACACCCTGGCGGCGTTGGCCGCCCACCCCGGCCTGCAGAGCGACGGGCTGCCGCTTGACTTCCTGCAGAACCGGGAGCCAAAGCTTCGCTCCGACGATCTGACCCCGGTCAGCTGGCCGGCCGACCCGACGCTGGAGTGGTGCCCGCCCGGACACGGCGATATCTACACCGCCCTGGACGCCAGCGGGCTACTGCGTTCGTTGCTGGACCAGGGGTATCGATACGTGTTCGTGTCCAACGCGGACAATCTGGGGGCCAGGCCCGACCCACGACTGGCCGCCTGGTTCGCCCAGGGCGGGGCGCCGTTCGCGGCCGAGTTCTGCCGGCGCACGGCGGCCGACCGCAAGGGCGGGCACCTGGCCCGACGCGTGGCCGACGGCCGGCTGGTGCTTCGCGAGTCCGCGCAGACCAGGCCCGAGGACGCGCAGGCGTTCGGTGACATCGACCGGCACCGGTTCTTCAACACCAACAACCTCTGGCTCGACCTGGCCGCGCTGGAAGCGGTGCTGCAGGCCAACGACGGGGTGCTCGGCCTGCCGATCATCCGCAACGTCAAGCCCGTCGACCCGACCGACCCGTCGTCTCCCGAGGTCATCCAGATCGAGACCGCGATGGGGGCGGCGATCGGCGTGTTCGAGGGCGCGGCGGCCATCGAGGTCGACCGTTCCCGGTTCCTGCCGGTCAAGGCGACCAGCGACCTGCTGGTGCTGCGATCGGACGCCTACGAGCTGGTGGACGGTGCCCAGGTCGGTCTGGTGCCTTCCCGCGCGTCGGCGCCGCTGGTCGAGCTGGACAAGCCGTACAAGCTGGTCGGCGACTTCGATGCCCGATTCCCGTACGGCGTCCCGTCGTTGGTCGACTGTGAGCGGCTGACCGTCAAGGGCGACTGGACGTTCGGCCGGGATGTCCGCGCCGTCGGGGTCGTCGAAGTACCGGCCGATGGCTCGCCCGGCGCCATCCCCGACGGCACGGTGCTGGGCGGGTAGCGCCGCCCGCGGGGATCGGCGCCGATGATTTCGGCGGCGCTCGCCGGTCGTCATGGGCGTCACGACCCGTGCGATCGAGGAGCCCCGACATGACACAACTGGACCTGCTGCCTGCGGCCACCACGCTCGGGTTCCTGGTGCAGGAGGTGCCCGACGAGCAGCTGGGCGACCCCACGCCGTGCCCGGACTTCACCGTTGGCGATCTCGTCGAGCACATCGGGGGGTTGGCCCTGGCGTTCACCGCGGCGGCGCGCAAGGAGATGAGCCTGCTGACCGGCAACCCACCGCGGCCGGACGCATCCCGGCTGCCGGTGGACTGGCGCTCGCGGATTCCCGCCGACCTGGTTGCGCTGGCCACCGCCTGGCGGGTCCCCGACGCCTGGACCGGCATGGCTACGGCCGGCGGGGTGACCATGCCCGGGGAGGTCACCGGCCTGGTCGCCCTGGACGAGGTTGTTCTGCACGGTTGGGACCTCGCAGCGGCCATCGGCCGCACCTACGAGGTTGACCCGGACCTGCTGGCGGCCGTGCACGGCTTCGTCGCCTCGTTCGGTCCGGATCCCGAGGTCCGTGGCGGTCTGTTCGGTCCGGTTATCGAGGTGCCGGCGACCGCACCGCCGTTGGACCGGGTGCTGGGGTTGGCCGGTCGGGATCCGGCCTGGGCACCGACGGCCCGCTGAGCCCGATCAGCCGGGTCGCCTTCAGAGTGGTCTCGTCCCACTCCGCGGCCGCGTCCGAGGAGTAGGTGATGCCGGCTCCGGTGCCGAAATGGATACTTCCCTCCTCGGCGAAGAACGTGCGGATGCCCACCGCCAGCCGGGCCTGCCGCCGATCACCGTCCACGAACCCGAATGCGCCGCAATAGACCTGCCGCGGTACCGGTTCGAGTTCCGCGATGAGCTGCAGGGCGCGGATCTTCGGTGCCCCGGTGACCGACCCCGGCGGGAATGTCGCGGCCAGGATCTCCGCCCAGCCGACCCCGTCGGCCAGCCTGGCGGTCACGGTCGATACCAGGTGGGCCAGGCCCGGATGCTCCTGACGGGCCAGCAACTCGGTCACCAGCACCGACCCGGGCCGGGCGATCCTTCCCAAGTCGTTGCGCACCAGATCGGTGATCATGATGTTCTCGGGAAAGTCCTTGTCCGCGAACCGCTCACCCGGCCGCGTCGTGCCCTTGATCGGGGCGGAGGCCAGCCGATCACCGTCCCGGGACAGGAACAGTTCAGGGGACGCGCTGACCACCCACGACGTGCCGAGGTGCAGCACCCCCTGCAACGGGGCCGGGTTCGCGGCCGCCAGCCGGTGGGCCAGCACGAGCGGGTCGGCCGGACCGTCCAACGGGGCGGTGAGCATTCGGCAAAGGTTGACCTGATAGACGTCGCCGGCCGCGATGTGGTCCCGGATACGTTCCACGCCCGCCAGGTAGGCGTCGCGGTTCAGGCTCGAACGCCAGGAAACGTCATGATCGGGCCACGGACCGTCGGCTCCCGGGAGCGGCGCCTGCTCCACCCGGCCGAACCGGTACCCGGTGAGCGCGCCCTCGAAGGTGCCGACCATCACCCACCAACCCCGGTCCAGCACCGAAGGGTCCGCCCGCAGATCGGCGACGTGCTCCAGATCTGTGGCGAGCAGGCCGCCGAGGTGGGCGAAGGGCGGTTCGATCGTCATTGCGGGTCAGCGTAGAGCCGGTAGGGACAGCTGTGGCGACGGCAGGAACGCGATTGCGGCCTGCGGCGGCGGGCTGCGACGGCGGGCTGCGACGGCGGGAGATACTGCACCGCATGCCTTCCGAATCGATCAAGCCGCCCACCCGCCTCGGCAGCCGGGTCGCATACCGCAACCCGTGGATGAGCGTGCGTGAGGACACTCTGGTGTTGGCCGATGGGTCGACCGGCATCTACGGCATCGTCGACCGTGACGACTACGCGCTTGTCATTCCGGAAGAGAACGGGGGATTCCATCTCGTCGAGCAATTCCGGCACGCCGTTGGCCGGCGGTCCTGGGAGTTCCCGATGGGTGGGTGGGCGGCGGGCAAGTCCGGCAGTCCGGAGGAGCTGGCCCGCAGGGAGTTGCTGGAGGAGACCGGATTCACCGCAGCGACCTGGCGCCGGCTGGGCGGCCGGTTGCACGGGTCGACGGGCTTCTGCTCGCAGGGCTTCGCCGTCTGGCACGCCACCGACCTGACCCCGGGCGAGCACGACCGGGAGGTCACCGAGGCGGACATGACCCAGGCGTTCGTGACGGAGCGCGAGTTCCGCCGAATGATCGCGGACGGCCGCGTTTTCGACGCGCCCACGATCGCCGCGTACGCGGTGCTGCGGCTCGCGGGGGACGCACTTCCGTAGACTCCGGAGGGCGCGTGGCCGGAGCGCACGTCAGGCCGTCGCGACGAGGTGGGAGGCGTGGTGACGCACGATCATCCGGCCGGCACCGCCGATCGCATCTGGACCATCCCGAACCTGCTGTCGTTCCTGCGGCTGCTGGGCGTGCCGCTGTTCCTGTACCTGCTGCTGGTCGAGCAGAGCGACGGATGGGCACTGGTCGTGCTCGTGGCCAGCGCGATCACCGACTGGGCGGACGGCAAGCTCGCCCGGTTGCTGGACCAGTACAGCAGGCTCGGCGAGCTGCTCGACCCGATCGCGGACCGGCTGTACGTCCTGGCCGCGCTCCTGGGGTTCGTTATCCGTGGCTTCATCCCTTGGTGGCTCGCCGCCGTCATCATCGGCCGGGACGTGGTGTTGGCCGCGACGCTGCCGGTCCTCAAGAGGTATGGCTACGTCGGCCTACCGGTGCACTACCTGGGCAAGGCCGCCACCTTCTGCCTGCTCTACGGGCTGCCGTTCCTGCTGCTGGGGCAGAGCGCGAGCGGAACGGTGGTCGGCCAGGTCTGCCTGCCGATCGCCTATGCGTTCATTGCCTGGGGGACGGTCATGTATCTGTGGGCCGGGGTGATCTACCTCGGTCAGGTCGTCTGGATCGTCCGTCACTGCCCGCTCGCCCCGAAGTACCGGCCGGCATGACGCAGTCCGGAACGGGACCCGGTGGCGGCCATTCGCACAACGCGATGGCGCCGCTGCTGGAGACGCTCGGTCGCGAGCACCTGGACCCGGGCTACGCGGCGGCGGCGGCGCGCAGGCGGGCCGCCGCGGGCGCCGGCCACGACGCGACGTCCGCTCGCACGTTCACCCGGCCGGTCGCGCTCGTGGTGGCCGGATGCCTCGTGGCGGGCGTCATCCTGGGCGTGGCCGCCTGGCGCAACGAGACCGAGCAACCACGTGCGGAGAACACCAGATCAGCGCTGTTGGACGACATCGACCGGGCCCAGGGGCGACAGTCCGAGCTGGCCACCTCGGCCGCCGAACTGGCCGAGCAGCTGCGCGCCAGCCAGTCGGCGGCGGGCGCGGCGGGCCCCGTCGCTCAGGTCACGGATCTGGCGAACCAGGGCCAGCTGACCCCGGTAACGGGACCGGGCCTGCGCATCGTGCTGAACCAGCCCGCCGCCGACCAGGGGCAGGACCGGAGCGTCATTCTGGATCGCGACCTGCAGCTGCTGGTCAACGATCTCTGGGCGGCCGGCGCCGAGGCGATCGCCATCGGCGGCGTGCGGCTGAACACGCGCAGCGCGATCCGCCAGGCGGGCGGTGCGATCCTGGTCGACAACCGACCGGTGTTCTGGCCGCTGGCTGTCGAGGCCATCGGTGACTCGGCGAAGATGCAGGTCGAACTCATCAGCAGCCCGGCGTACGGGCGGTTTTCGTCGTTCGCGCAGCTGTACGACATAGAGTTCGACGTGTCGGCGCAGCAGGAGCTGAGCCTTCCGGGGGGCACGGAGCCCGAACTACGGCACGCGCAACCGGTCACCGAGTCGGCCGTGCCCGAACCCACCCGATGACGCGTTCCCTGCGGACGGGTGGTCATGATCCAGCGAGGAGCGAACGGTGTACGCGGTCATTGCCCTGATCGTCGGGGTGGTCGTCGGGCTGCTGGTGCACCCGACGGTCCCCGAATGGCTCGCCCCCTACCTGCCGATCGCGGTGGTGGCCGCGCTGGACGCGGTGTTCGGTGGCCTGCGGGCCAAGCTGGACGACATCTTCGACGCGAAGGTCTTCGTGGTCTCGTTCATCGCGAACGTGCTGGTCGCCGCGTTCATCGTGTTCCTGGGTGACCAGCTCGGCGTGGGTACCCAGCTGTCGACCGCGGTGGTGGTCGTGCTCGGCATCCGCATCTTCGGCAACGCGGCAGCCATCCGCCGGCACATCTTCAAGGCATGACCGACGACGACACCAGCGGCGCGGCACCGGACGATCCGGTGACGGCGGCCGGACCGGAGCCGCCGGAGCGCGGAAGTCGATGGAGCGGCGCCGGCGCGCACCTGTTGATCGCCGGCCTGTGCGCGTTGCTCGGCTTCGCGGTGGTGTTGCAGGTACAGCGCACCGCGTCCGGGGACTCCCTGGCCTCCGCCCGGCCGGACGACCTGGTGCAGATCCTGGACGAGCTACAGCGTCGCGAGGACGACCTGAACTCCGAGATCACCCGGCTGCAGGAGAGTCTGGGCCGGCTCGAGCGCAGCGGCCAGTCCAGTGAGGAGGCCCTGGCGGAGGCGCAGCGGCAGGCCGCGGCGCTCGGGATCCTGACCGGGACGGTGCCGGCCGGTGGTCCCGGTGTCCGGATCGTCATCGACGACCCGGACCGCCGCGTCCCCCCGGAGGTGCTGCTTGACGCGATCCAGGAACTGCGCAACGCGGGCGCCGAGGCCTTCCAGGTGGGCCCGGTGCGGATCGGCGTCGACTCGGCATTCACCGGATCCGGCGGCGCGATCACCTTGGACGGCCAGCCGCTGGTCGCGCCGTACACGATCACCGCGATCGGCGATCCGCCGACCTTGGCTGCCGCGCTCGCCATCCCCGGCGGGGTCTTCGACACCGTCCGGCGGGCGGGCGGGACGATGGACGTTCAGCAGTCCGACGCGGTCGTCATCGACGCCTTGCGGCAGTCGCGCGAACCGCTCTACGCTCGCCCCGCCCAGTGATCGACCGTGCCACGCGGGCGATCTACCAGCAGAAAGGCCGTCCATCGTGATCCCTGAGGACCTGCGGTACAGCGCCGAGCACGAATGGCTGCGCACCTCGGAGGCAGGCCCCGAGACCGACGGGGTGACGGTCGCCCGGCTGGGCATCACCGACTACGCGCAGAACTCGCTGGGAGACATCGTCTTCGTGCAGATGCCCGAGCCCGGCACCACCGTCGAGCCGGGCGACGCGATCGGCGAGGTGGAGTCGACCAAGTCGGTTTCGGAGATCTTCGCCCCGGTCGGCGGCACCGTGGTCGCCCGCAACGACGCCCTGGATTCCTCGCCCGAGGTGGTCAACAGCGATCCGTACGGCGACGGCTGGATGATCGAGATCGAGCTGACGGATCCCGCCCAGCTCGACGAGCTGCTCGATGCCAACGGTTATGCCGAGGTCATCGGCGAGGGCTGATTTGTCGGTATCGCCCGGATCGGTGCCGCCCGCGATGCGACCGGCCGGCGCGGCACGGTACGGTCGTGGCAAAGCGGGAACACCTGATCGGGCACGTGAAGCCACGGTGATACGAAGGAGTGTCTGGTGACTGAGAGTGACCGCGGGGCGGGGCCTTTCCCGGGGCCGCCCGGGTCGGCGGCGTCTTCGTCGGCGGCATCCGACTCCACGTCGATCTTCGCCGGCGGCCTGTTCGCCGCCGCGGACTCCGAGACCACAGACGAGGTGGTCGGTGGTGTCGACGGGTTGTCCTCGGGAACCGCGCTGCTCGTGGTCAAGCGCGGACCCAACGCCGGCTCACGGTTCCTGCTCGATCGGGACAAGGTGACCGCCGGGCGTCACCCGGAGAGCGACATCTTCCTCGACGACGTCACCGTCTCCCGCCGACACGCCGAATTCCGGCGGACGTCCGAGGGCTACGAGGTCGCCGATATAGGTTCGCTGAACGGCACCTATGTCAACCGTGAGCCCATCGAGGTCTCCCCACTGACCAACGGCGACGAGGTGCAGATCGGCAAGTTCCGCCTCGTGTTCCTGTCCGGCGACCAGGCCCAGGGTGACACCAGGTCATGATCCATGCCGGTCTGCGCAGCGGACCGACAGCGTTGTCGGAGGGGGGAGCGTTCGGTGCGGGGTCGTGGACGCACGGGTCCGGGCCAGCCGATCGCGAACGAGTGCGGGTGAGTTCACGATGACCACGTCACTTGCCGAGTCCGACATGCCACCGAACGTCACCCTTTCCATCGGCGCCGTGCTGACCCGGCTCAAGCCGGAATTCCCCGACGTCTCGATCTCCAAGATCCGGTTCCTGGAGTCGGAGGGCCTGGTCACCCCGCACCGCACTCCGGCCGGCTACCGCCAGTTCAGCTCGGCGGACGTAAGCCGGCTGCGTTACGTGCTGGCCGCGCAGCGGGACCAGTACCTGCCCCTGAAGGTGATCAAGGATCACCTGGACGCGATCGACCGCGGGCTGGAACCGGCGGTGCCCGAGGCGCGACTGCCCGCACCTTCGGGGGCCGGTGCGGGTGCCCCGCCACCGCCCTCGCCGCGTGACTTCGCGGCCGGTGCAGAGGTGCGGATGACCCGGGCGGAGCTGCTCGCGCACTCGGGCCTTTCGGCCACGTCGCTGGCCGAACTCGAGCAGTACGGGCTGCTGTCCGCCGGGCCCGGCGGCTACTTCGAGGCCGACGCCGCGCACGTCGCCGCAACCGCTGCCGAACTGCTCGCGGTGGGGTTGGAGGCCAGGCATCTGCGGTCGTTCCGTACCGCCGCGGACCGGGAGGCGACGCTGATCGCCCAGCTCGTCTCCGCCCAGGCGCGGCAGCGTGACCCCGATGCGCGGGAGCGCGCCGGCGCCGAAGCGGCGCAACTCGCGGCGACCGTCCTGCGCCTGCACTCGCAGCTGGTCAAGGCCGGATTGCGTCGCGACCTGGGCCGCTGAGGTGCCCGTCCGGTACCCCTCACCGGAACGCGGGAACGGTCAGCCGCAGGCACCGACGGGCGTGTAGCGTTCCAGGTGGACGGAGAAAGGCGCACCCAGATGATCGAGATGCGGATCGTCGGCGTTCGGGTTGAGATGCCCACGCAGCAGCCGATTCTGATGCTGACCGAGGTCAACGGTCCGCGCAGCCTGCCGATCCTGATCGGCTCCGCCGAGGCCACCGCGATCGCCATGCACCAGCAGGGTGTCCGCCCCCCGCGACCGCTGACGCACGACCTGCTGGGCAACGTCATCGCGGCGCTGGGTCGATCGGTCACCCAGGTCCGGGTGGTCGACTTCCGCGAGGGCACCTTCTTCGGCGAGCTTGCCTTCGACAACGGCACCACGGTGTCGGCCCGGCCGTCCGACGCAATCGCTCTGGCGGTCCGTGTGGAGATCCCGGTGTTCGTCGAGGAAGCGGTGCTCGCGGAGGCCGGCATCGTCATCCCGGACGCGGACGGCGAAGGTGGCGAGGGCGGTGACGCCGCCGAGGTGGGGGAGGACGCCGAGGACGAGGTGGAACGCTTCCGCGAGTTCCTCGACACGGTGTCGCCGGACGACTTCGGCGGCGAACAGAAGCCCTGACCCGAGCCGGCGCCCGGGTTTCGGTCACGAGACGGTAACCCTGAAGCTCAGGTTGAGGACACGCCCACCCCAGACGTTGACCCCCGGCGGGGTCGGGCCTACCGTCAACGAGTCACGCGGGTGTGATTCGTCGGCGCTGACATTGGTTCCGTCTGTGGTTCGGCACGGTAGTGGTCTTTGCTTTGTCGAGACAGGTTCTTCGCGAGTGTGACCCTTCAGAGAGGTGGCGGGATGGCCGAGCAGGATCAAGCCGCGCTGTTCCCGAACACCTCGGTGCCGGACGAGCACATCGGCTACCGCGGACCGACGGCTTGCACCGCGGCCGGGATCACCTACCGTCAGCTGGACTACTGGGCGCGGACCGGACTGGTGGTGCCCACGGTGCGCGGCGCGCACGGCTCGGGCAGCCAGCGCTTGTATTCCTTCAAGGACATCCTGGTGTTGCGGGTGGTCAAGCGGCTGCTGGACACGGGGGTGTCGCTGCAGAACATCAGGGTCGCCGTCGAGCACCTGCGGGCGCGGGGCGTCGACGACCTGGCCGGGGTGACGCTGTTCTCCGACGGCACGACGGTGTATGAGTGCACCTCGCCGGAGGAGATCGTCGACCTGCTGCAGGGCGGGCAGGGTGTGTTCGGCATCGCGGTCGGCGGCACGATGAAGGAGATCACCGGTTCGCTCGCGGAGTTCCCGCAGGAGCGTGTCGAGGGTGATCGCGTGGTGCCCGCGGAACGCGACGAGCTCGCCGAACGGCGTCGCGCACGCACGGCCGGCTGACACTCGGGACTCGGCTCCCCTTCCCTGCGCCTTTCCGGGCCCTCCTGAGCTCTTCTGTGGCCCTCGGTGCCTTTCGCGCACCCGGGTGCCCTGCCCCGCATCCGACCCTGCTCCTGGCACGGCAGTTCTGCGCAGCGATTCGTTTCGCTGAGCTAATGAGTTAAACTAATGAATATGACCGACGACCTGGACCTCGAGGCGGTGGCCGCGCTGCGTGGTGCGGTGCTGCGGCTGGGACGTCGGCTGCGCTACCAGACCTTGGGCGACGCCGACCTGTCGGCAACCGAGCTGGCCGTGCTGGGCAGGATCGGTCTCGGTGGTCCGATGGCGCCCAGCGCGCTGGCCCGGGCCGAGCACGTGAGGCCGCCGTCGATGACCAAGGTGATCGAAAGTTTGGAGGAGCGTGGCCTGGTGCGCCGCAGCCCCCATCCCACGGACGGCCGGCAATGCCTGATCTCGCGGACGGAGGCTGGCGAGACGTTCGTGCGGGAGACCAGGGAGCGGCGGACCGCCTGGCTCGCCGAGCGGCTCGGCGCGTTGCCCGACGACGACCGGCGCGCGGTGCTGGCGGCGACCGCGGCCCTGCAACGGCTGGCGGACCTGCCGTGAGCGTGCGCCCGACGATGCAGCCGGTCGCGGCCCTCGAGCCGCCGGGACCGCCGGCGGCCCGTCCACCGGAATCGACCGTGCCGACCGAGCCCGTTCGCCCGAGTACCTTCGCCGCGCTCCGGATCCGCAACTACCGGCTGTTCTTCGCCGGCCAGATCGTGTCCAACACCGGCACCTGGATGCAGCGGATCGCGCAGGACTGGCTCGTCCTGCAGCTGACCAACTCGCCGCTGGCCGTCGGTATCACCACGGCGCTGCAGTTCCTGCCGATGCTGATGTTCGGGCTCTGGGGCGGGCTGATCGCCGACCGCTATCCCAAGCGACGGCTGCTGTTGACCACCCAGGCCACGATGGGTCTGCTGGCCGCCATGCTGACGGCTTTGACCCTGACCGACACGGTGCAGGTCTGGCACGTGTACCTGATCGCCCTAGGGCTGGGGCTGGCCACCGTCGTCGACAATCCGACCCGGCAGACCTTCGTCAACGAGATGGTGCCGACCGACCTCGTGCGCAATGCGGTCGGGCTGAACTCCGGCAACTTCCAGCTCGGCCGGATGCTTGGGCCGGCGGCCGCCGGTGTGTTGATCGCTGCCGTGGGTCTGGGCTGGGCGTTCGCGTTCAACGCGGCGAGCTTCGCCGCCGTGCTTCTCGCGCTGCTGATGATGCGACCGGCGGAGTTGCTCCCGTTGCCGCACGCGTCCCGGGCACGCGGTCAACTGCGCGAGGGGCTGCGGTACGTCCGGCAGAATCCGACGCTGTTGTGGCCGATCGTCCTGGTGTTCTTCATCGGCACCTTCGGGTACAACTTCGCGATCATCCTGTCCGCCTACACGCAGAACGTATTCCAGTCCGGCGCCGACCTGTACGGCCTGTTGAACACGGCGATGGCTGCGGGATCGGTGGCCGGCGCGTTGTTCGCCGCCCGTCGCACGTCCGCGAGCTTGCCGACGCTGTTCCTGGCCGCCGGCGGGTTCGGCCTCGGGCTGATCGTGCTGGGCATGACGCCGTGGTTCTGGCCGTTCCTGGTGCTGCTGGTCGTCGTCGGGTTCGTCTCGGTCACCTTCAACACCCTCGGCAACGCCACTGTGCAGCTGGCCAGCTCGCCAGAGGTGCGGGGCCGGGTGATGAGCCTGTACATGCTGGTGTTCATGGGCGGCACGCCGATCGGGGCGCCGATCGTCGGTGCGATCACCCAGCGCTGGGGCGCACCGGCGGCCTTGATCGCATCGGGCCTGGTCTGCCTGCTGGCGGCGGCCGGCGCCGCGGTGCTGGCGGCCCGCTCGGCCGGGCGCTCGCCGCGATTCGGAGTACCCGCTGTGATGCGCCGGCTCGTCGCCCACCCGCGGGGTGGCGGCTGACAGCGGTCCGAGTCCAGTCCACCCCGCGGCTGTCATGATCGCGGCTCGCGAACGCGGCCGGAAACCGAGCGTCCGGTTGCCGGGAAATGTGGACCGATGTCACTCGCGACTCGAAAAGGCCCTTGACGTCGACATTCCGGCGATCCGACCATGTCGGACATGGGTCGTCCGGGTCGGTTGGCACCGCATCGCGCGGCTGTGCTGGTGGGTCTTGCGCTTGTCCTCGTGGGGTGTGGCGGCGGGTCGGACCGTGGTGCCTCGACATTGGGATCGGCCGGGGGGTCGCCGGCGGCGTCAGCGGGGTCGGTCGGCCCGGGTGCCGCGGGCTCGGCGGCCGGGTCGGCCATTGCGGCCGGACCGCCGTCGCTCGCTCTCCCCGGCGGACCCGACTGGCTCGCCGCCGACGACCGTTACCTGTACGTCAAGCTCGACTGGGGAGGGGTGGTTCGGATCGACCCGGAGAGCAACCAGCCGGCCGGGTCGGTCAACATCGGCGGGGACCTCTGCCAAGGGGTGGGTGCCGGCTACGGCGCCGTCTGGACCTGCCGGGGTGAGGAGCTCGTCCGTCTGGACTTCGAGACCGGGCAGGTGACGGCGATCGAGGGCGTCGTCGCTGCCGGGAAACAGGCGGGCATCCCTGCCGGGTTCGATCGGATCTGGGTGCTGGCCAACATCGGTGGCCAGTTGGTGAGCGTCGACCCGGTGACGAATCAGGTCGATCCGCCGATCGACCTCGGCGCCTTGGGCAGCGATATCGCGGTGACCGACACCGCGGTGTGGGTGACCAGTCGGCTCGACAACGCCGTTGTCAAGGTCGACCCGGCGACCCGCACGGTCACCGCTCGGCTGGACGGCATCGACCAGCCCGAGAGCATCGCCGTCGGTGACCATCTGTGGGTGGGCGGACGGACCACATCCACCGAGATCGACCCGACGACGGCGACGGTGGTCAAGACCGTCGACGTCGGCACGGGGCCGGCCGGCGCGATCGCGGTCGACGGATCGACCCTCTGGGTCCGCGACCCGGACCACTTCCTGCGCAGCGTCGATGCGGGCGGCGCCGTCGAGACGATCGACGGCCCGGTGACCTCGGGCGGTGACGTGCTGGTGGCGTTCGGGTCGGTCTGGGCGACGGCCTTCGACGAGGAACTGCTGTTCCGAGTCCCGGCCGGCTGACGGCGGTTCCCGCGTCCCTCGCTGCCGGTCGAGTTCGCGGGTCGGGCCCCGCTGGTAGCCTGAATGCCGTCACCGACCCCCTGCGGGAGAGTGCCCGGGCCGCGCCGTTGAGATCACCAGAGCGAGTCGGGCCGCCGAAGGAGCAAGCCTCCCCGCCAATCTCTCAGGCCAACGAACCGCTCGGGTGAGACACCTCTGGAACCCGACGATGTCGGGTGACTGAGGGGGAGGCGGTTCTCGGCCCCCTCGGGAAGGTGATCTTGCAGTGACATCAGCGACCAGCATCATGCCGGCGACCGGTGCGGTCAGCGCGAGCTTCGCGGATCGGCACATCGGCCCCGACACCCGTGGCATGCAGCGGATTCTCGAGCTGTTGGGACAGAAGGATCTTGACGCTCTTGAAGCGGCCGCCGTGCCAGCGACGATCCGGGACGGCCGACCGCTGCAGCTGCCCGAGCCGGCGTCCGAGGCACAAACCCTGGCCGAGCTGCGCGCGCTGGCCGGCAGGAACCGACCGATGGTGCAGATGATCGGCCTGGGCTACCACGACACGATCACCCCGGGGGTGATCAGGCGGAACGTGCTGGAGAACCCGGCCTGGTACACCGCGTACACCCCCTACCAGCCGGAGATCTCCCAGGGTCGGCTCGAGGCGCTGCTGAACTTCCAGACCGCCGTCGCCGACCTGGTCGGCCTGGACATCGCCAACGCCTCCATGCTTGACGAGGGCACCGCAGCCGCCGAGGCGATGACGCTGATCCGGCGGACCGCGAAGTCCAAGTCGAACCGGTTCGTGGTGGACGCCGACACCCTGCCGCAGACCCTCGCGGTGATCCGGACCCGGGCCGAACCGATCGGTGTCGAGGTCGTGGTCGCCGACCTGTCCGAGGGACTGCCCGGCCTCCCTGTTGGAGACTTCTTCGGCCTGCTGCTGTCGTACCCGGGGGCATCCGGGGCGATCCGGAACCATCGCGAGCTGGTCGAGGGCGCCCATCACCGGGAGGCGAAGGTGGTGGTGGCCACAGACCTGCTCGCGCTGACATTGCTCACGCCGCCCGGCGAGATCGGCGCCGACGTCGCGGTCGGCTCGGCGCAGCGCTTCGGGGTGCCGCTGGGCTTCGGTGGTCCGCACGCAGGGTTCATCGCGGTGCGTGGCATGCTGCAGCGTCAACTGCCCGGGCGACTGGTCGGTGTCTCGCACGATGCGCACGGCACGACCGCGTTCCGGTTGGCCCTGCAGACCCGGGAGCAGCACATCCGCCGGGAGAAGGCGACCAGCAACATCTGCACCGCACAGGTGCTGCTCGCGGTGATGGCCTCGATGTACGCGGTCTACCACGGGCCGGACGGGCTGCGGCGCATCGCCGAACGCATTCACGGGGACGCCGTGCTGCTGGCCGCGGCGCTGCGGGCGGGCGGCGTGGCCGTCGAGCATGATCACTTCTTCGACACCGTTCGGGTGCTCGTCCCGGGCCGCGCGGCCGCGGTGGTGGCCGCCGCCCGGGCGCGGGGCATCAACCTGTGGGCCGACGGCGACGATGCGGTGCAGATCAGTGTGGGCGAGTCGACCGGTCCGGACCATCTGGTGACCGTGCTGGACGCCTTCGGCATCGAGGCACTACCGACCGGCGTCGAGGCGACCACCGACGCCTCCTGGCCGGGCTGGGCCGTGCGCACCTCCGAGTACCTGACGCATCCGGTGTTCCACACACACCGCAGCGAGACCGCGATGTTGCGCTACCTACGTCGCCTCTCGGACATGGATCTGGCGCTGGACCGATCGATGATCCCGCTCGGCTCCTGCACGATGAAGCTCAACGCCACCACCGAGATGGACGCGGTGACCTGGCCCGAGTTCGCCGGCCTGCATCCGTTCGCACCGGTCGAGGACGCCGCCGGGTATCTGGAGCTGATCGAGCAACTGTCCGCCTGGCTGTGCGAGATCACCGGCTACGCCGCGGTGTCCCTCCAGCCCAACGCCGGTTCCCAGGGCGAGTTGGCCGGATTGCTGGCGATCCGCGCGTATCACCGCTCGCGCGGCGACGACGGTCGGACGATCTGCCTGATTCCGGCGTCCGCGCACGGCACCAACGCGGCCAGCGCGGTGATGGCCGGGATGCGGGTCGTCGTCGTCAAGACGGCGACAACTGGTGACATTGATATGGCCGACCTGCGGGACAAGGTCGACCGGCACGGCCCCGAGCTGGCCGCGATCATGGTGACCTACCCGTCGACGCACGGGGTGTACGAGGACACGATCACCGAGCTGGCCGAAACGGTGCACGCCGCCGGCGGTCAGGTGTACGTGGACGGCGCCAACCTGAACGCGCTGGTCGGGGTGGCGCGGCCGGGGGCGTTCGGCGGCGACGTGTCGCACCTGAACCTGCACAAGACGTTTTGCATCCCGCACGGCGGCGGTGGTCCGGGCGTCGGCCCGGTCGCGGTCGCCGCACACCTGGCGCCGTTCCTGCCCAACCATCCGCTGGCAGCGGCCGCCGGTCCGGCCACCGGCATCGGCGCCATCGCCGCCGCCCCCTGGGGATCCGCCTCGATCCTGCCGATCAGCTGGGCGTACGTGCGGATGATGGGCGCCGACGGGCTGCGCCGGGCCACGCTGTCCGCCGTCGCCGCCGCCAACTACATCGCCCGCCGGCTGGACGAGCATTACCCGGTGCTCTACACCGGGGCCGGCTCCTTCGTCGCCCACGAGTGCATCCTGGACCTGCGACCGATCACCGCGGCCACCGGCGTGACCGTCGATGACGTGGCAAAGCGGTTGGCCGACTACGGTTTCCACGCTCCGACCATGTCGTTCCCGGTGGCCGGCACGCTGATGGTGGAGCCGACCGAGAGCGAGGATCTGGCCGAGATCGACCGGTTCTGCGAGGCGATGGTCGCGATCAGGGCCGAGATCGATCGGGTCGGTGCGGGGGAATGGCCGGTGACGGACAACCCGCTGCGCGGAGCCCCGCACACCGCGGCGTCGCTGGCGCGGGAGTGGGAGCACCCGTACACCCGGCAGGAGGCGGCATTCCCGTCCGGTGTCTCGCCCGCTCACAAGTACTTCCCGCCGGTGGGCCGGATCGACGGCGCCTACGGTGACCGCAACCTGGTGTGTTCGTGCCCGGCGCCGGAGGCGTACGCCTAGCGGCCGTCGCCGTCGCCGTCGCTGTCACTGCCGAGTCGCTGCCGTCGGCCATGCGACGTCCGCGGACCGGTCAGCGCGTCTGGACACCACGGTTACCGTGGTCGAATGGACCGCCGTCCGGTCGGTGTGGCCGTGGTCGTCCTCGCCCTCGCGGTGGTCATGGTCGTACCAATGCTCTCCGGCCGGCGTTCGATCGGCACCGCGGTACCGATCGCACTGCCGTCGCCGCCTGCCGTGGGTGACTGTGTGATCCGGCTCGCGGACGTCACCGCCGACGTGGTCTCGGTGCCGCCCCTGCTGTCCGTGTCCGCGCTGCGATTCGGCTCCTGCCGTGGTTTCGTCGCGGCCGAAGTAGTCGCGTTCTGGCCGGATCGGGCGGAACTGGATGCGGCGCCGCGGTCCCGCCGGGGTGGTCCTTGTCACCTCCCGCTGAACGAGTACGCAGGGCTGACGCCGCCGCAGGGCCCTGGTGGCATGTCCGCCGGCGGGCCGGCCGAGTTGGTGTCGTGGCGACCGACGCTGTCCTACCGGGCGTTCCTGATCGTCCCTTCCGCGCTCGAGCAGCGGGCCGGACGGGATTGGTCAGCCTGCGTCGTCGGGCCGGCGAACGGCGGGTGGTACCGGGGCAGTCTTCATGCCTCCGACCGGGACGGCCCGCTGCCCGCCGGATTCGGTTCGTGCTGGGTGCCTGACGAGTCGGGAAGGCTCGCCGGGCCGAGGGACTGCGGACGCTCCCACACCGCGGAGCTGCTCGCCGTCGGGTGGAACGGCGATCGCGGGTTGACCTCCGGCGGCGGTGCGTCCGCCGATGTCGGCTCCTCGTGCGGCCGGCTGGCCGGCCGGATGATGGTCACCGACGACCCCACGAGGAACGGCGAGCTGGAGATGGTCGCGGAGCGGATGGACCGGCTGACGGCGACGTGGACGGGCAACCCGTCCTCGATCGGCTGTTTCGTCGTCGCCGCCGGAAGCCGGCAGCTGAACGGCTCGGTCGTCGGGTTGGGTGATGGACCGATCCCGTTCGTGTCGTGATCAGCCGGCGACATCACCGTTCGCGGTGATCGTTGCGGTCAGCCGGCCTGCGCGCCGATTGCCGCGGCCAGGGCCGAGGCCACGTCCGGTCCGGCGTCGGCGAGGTCGGTGCCGCCGCCCGCGCCCGCCTGCAGGCCGTTCTCGACGAAGACCTTTGACCCTTCCGGACCACGAAGGTATGCCAGGAAGGTGCCGGCGGCCTCGTCCAGCGTCGGGTCGACCCAGCTCGCGGTGATCGGCACGCCGAAGACCTGGTCGCCGACGGTGCCACCGCCGAGAACGACGACGCTCAGGCCGCGGTTCTGCCCCAGCTGCGTCATGTCCGACTCGACGACCGGCACCGCGGTGAACCCCGCGCCTCCGGATGCGAGATCGTCCAACGCGTCGGACGTCGTGGACGGCGCTACGACGGGGCCACCGTCGTCCAGACCGGCCAGCTGCGCGGCGTTGGCCGAGACGACCGCGGGGTCGATCGGTGTCGAGGTGATACCGGCGAGCACCGACTGGAGCGCGTAGCTGGTCGCTCGGTTCGTCGTCGGGTCGGGTAACGCAAGGATCAGCTTGCGGGAGTTCGGCAGCGACGCCGACCCGTTGGGGCCGACCGCGGTCGGCAGGTCCTTCCACTGCAGGTTGGCGGCCTTGATCGTGTCCGCGTCCTCGGTGCGAACCGCCAGGACGACCGGTGAGACGGCCGTCGGCGCGGTGTTGCGGCCGGCGGTCATGGCCGAGTCGGCGGATTCGAGGGTGCTCAGATCGGCGGCGCTGTCCGGGAACCAGAGGGCGGGCGCGGGACCGGACTGCGCGATCCATCCGCCGGCCAGCGCGGTCGCCGTGGCCGGGCTGGGCCGCTCGGTGACCTCGGTGGTCACGCACGCCGACCGGGCCACCGGAGAGGTCGCGTCGAACGCCGCCGCCGCGTCCCGGACGGCCGGCGCGGCGCCGGGCGCGGCGACGATCGGCAGGACGACCTGCTTCGAGCAGGTCGTGGCGTCCTGGCTGTCCCGGGTGATCAGCAGGTAGGCGGTGGCCGCTCCGGTCACGAGAACGACCGCCACGATCGTCACGACGATCCACGGGGCGATCCTGCGACCCCCGGTGCCGGAGCCGTGCCGTGACGTCATCAATCCTCCTGGTCGCATGCCGCGGGCGCCCGCGCGGCTGCCGCCCGGGATGACGGGCACGGACCCCCAACTGTAACCAGGGGCGATCGCGGGCAATGCTCCGAACGTGTCGCCGACGGCTCCGTCCGTAGTGCACGGATCCGGCGGTACCGGATCCGGGGGAACCCCGAGCCCGCTGACGCTGCGCTACGGGTGGCGCCGGAAAACGTCCCGGGTCTGCCCGTACCGGGTGGAACCTGGGGCGCCGAACTGGAACGATGAGATCACCGCGAAACGCGGGGGCGCGGGAGCATGCAACTGGCGAGAGGACAACATCATGGCGAATCCGTTCACCAAGGCGTGGAAGTACCTGATGGCGCTTTTCTCGTCCAAGGTCGACGAATATGCCGATCCGAAGGTGCAGATCCAGCAGGCGATCGAGGACGCACAGCGGCAGCACGCGGCGCTGTCGCAGCAGGCGGCGGCGGTGATAGGCAACCAGCGCCAGTTGGAGATGAAGCTGACTCGGCAGATGGGCGACGTCGAGCGGCTCTCGTCGTCCGCGCGTCAGGCGCTGGTGCTGGCCGACGAACAGCGAGCAAAGGGCAATGCGGCGGAGGCGGACAAGTACGAACAGACCGCGCAGGCGTTCGCCACCCAGCTCGTTGCCGCCGAGCAGCAGATGGAAGACCTGAAAAAGATGCACGACCAGGCACTTCAGGCGGCGCAGCAGGCGAAGAAGGCGGTCGAGAACAACGCGATGCAGCTGCAGTCCAAGCTTGCCGAGCGTACGAAGCTGCTGTCCCAGCTGGAGCAGGCCAAGATGCAGGAGCAGGTGTCCGCGTCGCTGCAGTCGATGTCGCAGCTGCAGGCACCCGGCAACACCCCGTCGCTGGATGAGGTGCGGGAGAAGATCGAACGCCGCTACGCCAACGCGCTGGGTGCCGCGGAATTGCATGCGGATTCTGTCGAGGGTCGCATGCTCGAGGTGCAGAAGTCGACGCTGGACATGGCCGGTGCCGCGCGGCTGGATCAGTTGCGTGCCCAGATGCACCCGGAGCTGTCCAGCCAGCAGCCGCGCTCCATCGACTCCGCGACGGTCACGCCGACGACGCCGTCCTTGCAGAAGACCTCGCTGCCGAACCAACAGACCTGATGCGCAGGCAGGCCGTCCCGCCGTGGACCTCGGGCGCGGTGGTCGAGCAGGGGCTCGACCTGGCGAACCAGGTCGGCGCCAGCGCGGTCGAGGCGGTGCGGTCCCGCCGGGAGCCCGCCGCGGTGGCACGGCGTCGGCAGCGAGCGGCGCGGCGCAGGGTGAAGTCCTGGACAGCGGCCTCGGTCGCGACCGTGGCCGGTGGCGCCGGGGTGGTCGCCGTCTCTGGCGGGTTGTCCGCCGGGGTGATCGTCGGGTTGGTCGTGCTGACCGTGGCGCTCATCCTGTGCGTGGCGCGTGCTCTGCGCGCGGCCGCGGACCTGCGGGCGCGCACCCAGGTCGTCGACGCCCTGCCTCCGCCGTCCCCGCAGCGCGGCGCGGTCGCCGCCGAGCTGCGGTCGACGATGGCCCGGCTGGACGGCTATTCGGACGGGCTGCGGCGACTGGTCGGGATGGTCGGCCTGGTCGGTGACGGCACGGTTCGTGCGCTGCGCGACGACGTGATCATGTCGGCCGACGCCACCGAGCGGCGCCTGCGGGCCCGCGCAGCGGACCTGTCGGACCTGATCCGAACCCGACGTCGCGCGACGCAGGAGGTGACCGGCGAACTCGACGTGACGATCGCGGCGATGCGCACGGAGGTCGAGGATGGGGTCGAGGCGTACGGACGGCTGGTGACCGCGGCGAACGAGGCGGCCCACGCGACACGAGGCCTGGCGCAGGGCGCGGCGTCCGGCGCCCCGGCCGTGGCCGGCCCACAGACGAAGCCGGACCGACCCCCGGCGCCGACGGCCGGCGCACCGGAGCTCGTCGATCCGATCGATCGGCTGCACGCCCTGGCGGCCGGGATGCGTGAACTGACCCGGTGACCGCGTCCTGCCACCTGCGTGGCAGGACGAGGGAGCGACGTGTAGGAGCTCAGCCGTCGACCGGACGATGTGGCGACCGCCGCGGAACCGGGCCGGTCGAGGCCATTCCCGGCCAGAGGATCGCGAACAGTCGTTCGGCCAGGTCCTCACCGCCGGGCTCCAGGCCGAGTCCGCGGGCCGGCATCAGGGTGGGTCCGACCATGGCCAGGGCGGCGACCTCCACGTCGAGGTCCGGCCGCAGATCACCCCGGCTGACTCCGTCCCGAAGGACCTCGTGCAACCACCGTCGGCGCGGCATGATCACCCTGCGGAAGTATTCGGCGTACAGGTCGGGCTGGCTGACGCTGTAGACGATCATGCGTGGGGTGATGCGGCCGGTCAGGCTGTCGTCGTCGCGGGTGGTCAGGTACCGCAGAATGGCCAGAACCCGGTCGGCGGTCGCGTCCGGCAGTGCCGTGATGGCCATGGCGACGTCGTCGTTGAGCGTCGCCAACGCGTCGATGACCAGTTCCTTCTTGCCCGGCCAGCGACGGTAAACGGTCGCCTTGCCGACTCCCGCACGCGCGGCAACGGCCTCGATCGACAGTGCGTGGTAACCGTCTTCGGCGAACAGTTCGAGCGTTGCGGTGATGATCGCCCGGTCGGCTCGGCGTTCCCGCGGGCGTCCGGGCCGGCGCGTCCGGGTCGTTCCGGCTTGCGTCCTGGTCGCCAGATCGAGCGACCCGGTGTTCACGTCCGTCACCGCCCGGCCGGATCGTCCGGCCGGGCGCCGGTCTCGTCGAGTGCGTGAACCTGGTCCTCGGCCGGTCGTCCGGCGACGTCCGGGCCCGCGGACGCGACTGCCGGGCCACCCCAGGCGGCCGCCTGCGCCTTGGTCGGCAGCCAGGCGGCCACGATCAACAGGGCGAGGACCAGCAGACCGACCGCGAACAGCGTCGCGGTGTGCAAGGCCGGCATGAACGAGTCGATCGACGCCTGCCGCAGCAGCTCGATGGCCTGGGCCGGCGCGGCGCCGGCGGCTGCGAGCCGGTCGGCGACCTCGTTGGCGCCGCCGATCGATTCGGTGGCGGCGGTGAACGCCTCCGCCGGCAGGCCCCTGCCCTCCAGCAGGGGAGTGATGTTGTTGCTGTACACGGTGCTGACCACCGACGAGAGGATCGCGACGCCGAACACCGCGCCGACCTGGCGAACGGTGTTCTGCACCGCCGATCCCGCGCCCGATCGCTCCGGTGGCGTCGCCAGGGTCATCCGGGTCGTCGACGGCGCGATGGTGTTCCCGAGGCCGAAGCCGAACACCATGCCGAGCACGACCAGCATCCAGACCGGGGTCTCCGGAGTGACGAACGTGAAGGCGAGCATGCCGGCGGCCGCGAAGCCGAGCCCGACCGGGATCACCACCCGGGCGCCGAAGCGCTTGACCACGCCGGCGGAGCGTGGCGCACCGAGCAGTTGGCCGACCGCGAACGGCAGCACGAGCAGGCCTGCCTGGAGCGGGGTCCAGCCCCGGACGATCTGGTAGTAGAAGGTCAGGAACAGCAGCGTGCCCTGCATCGCGGCGAAGGCGAGGGTGACCCCGGCCAGCGGCACCGAGAACGACCGTATCCCGAACAGCGACAGATCGATCGACGGGTGCGTGCTGCGGTGCTCGTAGAGGCCGAAGACGACCAACACGGCCAGGCCCAGAACGGTGAAGCCCCAGGTCGAGGGGGCGGCCCAGCCCACCTCGGCGGCGTTCTGGATGCCGTAGACCATGGCGAACAGGCCGGCCACCGACAGCAGCAGGCCGATCGGGTCCAGTCGCCCCGGCCGTGGGTTCCTGGTCTCCGGGACGAGCAGGAGGATGCCGATGATGCCGACGATCACCACCGGCACGTTGATGAAGAACACCGAGCCCCAGTCGTTGCCGGTCAGCCAGCTGAACCAGTTCGGGTGATCCAGCAACAGCCCACCCAGAACCGGGCCGATGGCGACGGCACCGCCGACCGCTGCCGACCAGACGCCGATCGCCCGGCCACGCTCCTGCGGGGGGAAGATGACGGTGATGATCGACAGGGAGACGGGCATGACCGATGCCCCGCCGACTCCCATCAGTGCACGGAAGGCGATCAGTTCGCCGGGGCTGTCGGCGAAGGCGCACAGGGCCGAGGCGGCGCCGAACAGCACCAGACCGATCAGCAGGATGCGCTTGCGGCCGAACCGGTCGCCGAGCACACCCCAGGTGAACAGCAGCGCGGCGAACGCGAGGGAATAGGCGTTGATCGCCCAGACGAGCTCGTTCTGCGTGGCGTTCAGATCGATCTGGATCGTCTTGAGCGCGACGTTGAGGATCGTGTTGTCCAGGATGACCACCAGCAGCCCGACGACCAGGACGGACAGCGCCTTCCAACGCTTGGGATAGACCCCGGCAGCGGCCGTCGGGGGCGGTCCGGGTGTGGCCGGGCGGCCGGCTGCCGGCTGGGTGGCGTCCGTGGCGGGTGAATCGGGCATGGCAGGTCCTTCGGTCGGTGCCGCAGGTGAGTCTGCGCCGTCCAATTGTGAAACGCAACCGTTCCGTATCGCGATGCCACCGAGGCCAAGGGCGCGCTCCGCTATATAGATTGGACCGGTGCGACTGACCGAGTTCCATGGCCTGATGACGGCCCATTTCGGTCCCGCGCGGGCCGCGTCGGTCACGATGGACCATGTGTTCGCGGCCCTGGGTGGCCGGACCGTCGACCAGGCGATCGACGCCGGGCTGGATCCGAAGGTCGTCTGGGTCGCCGTCTGTGACGACTTCGACGTGCCCGAGGCACTGCGGCACGGGCTGCCCGACTGATCGGGTCGGCGTCGTCGGCGACACGCCCGCCGACCTGCTTCTCCTCGAACAAGTGTACGTCTAGAGTTGTCCCCATGCCCGAATCCATCCACAACCTGGGTCCGGATCGGGGTGACTGTCGGTGCCGGCATCTAGCGTCGGTTCCGACAGGCAGGACATGGTTGAACACCGACCCATGCGAGTGGTGGACGGTTCAGAACAGAGGAAGGTACGGGGTGGGTCATGTCGGCACCCGATCGTGAGAAGGCGCTCGGCATCGCGCTGGCGCAGATCGAGAAGCAGTACGGCAAGGGTTCGATCATGCGGCTCGGCGATGAGGGTCGGGCACCGGTCGAGGTGATTCCCACCGGGTCCATCGCGCTGGACGTGGCGCTGGGCATCGGCGGACTGCCCCGGGGCCGGGTCATCGAGATCTACGGCCCGGAGTCCTCCGGCAAGACGACCCTGACCCTGCACGCGGTGGCCAGCGTCCAGGCCGAGGGCGGCATCGCCGCGTTCATCGACGCCGAACATGCCCTGGACCCGGAGTATGCCCGGGCACTGGGGGTGGACACCGACGCATTGCTGGTGTCCCAGCCGGACACCGGCGAGCAGGCGCTGGAGATCGCCGACATGCTCATCCGCTCGGGCGCGATCGACCTGGTGGTGGTGGACTCGGTGGCCGCGCTGGTGCCGCGGGCCGAGATCGAGGGCGAGATGGGCGACAGCCACGTCGGCCTGCAGGCCAGGTTGATGTCGCAGGCGCTCCGCAAGATCGCCGGGGCGCTGAACAGCACCAACACCACAATGATCTTCATCAACCAGCTCCGGGAGAAGATCGGCGTCATGTTCGGGTCACCGGAGACCACCACCGGTGGCAAGGCGCTGAAGTTCTACGCCTCCGTCCGCATGGACATCCGCCGGATCGAAGCGCTCAAGGACGGTGCCGACGTGGTCGGCAACCGCACCAGGGTCAAGGTGGTCAAGAACAAGATGGCTCCGCCGTTCAAGCAGGCCGAGTTCGACATCATCTACGGCCGGGGCATCTCCCGGGAGGGCTCGCTCATCGACGTCGGTGTCGAGCAGGGGCTCGTCCGCAAAGCCGGAGCCTGGTACACCTACGACGGCGAGCAACTGGGCCAGGGCAAGGAGAACGTGCGGAACTTCCTGCGGGACAACCCGGACATCGCCGACGAGATCGAGAAGCGGATCAAGGAGAAGCTCGGCGTCGGCGCCAGGATCGATCAGGACGTGCCTCCCGCACCCGTTGACTTCTGACCGCGGTGCACACCGAGGAATCGGCCGGAGGGCATTCGATCCCGGAACGCTCGACCGATGGCACCACCGGGCCGATCGGTCGCGCAGGCGGCGACCGGGATGCGGTACTGACACGCCTGACCGGACAGATCGAACGGATCACTACCAGGCAGTCGCAGGCGACCCCGAGCGTCGACCGAGCGCCCACCGGGCGGTCGACGAGGCGCACGACGGTTGGGTCCGGCGCTCAGGTGGGCGTGCCGTCTGAAGCACCCGGCCATCCCGAGGATGACCCCGGCGATCCGGAGGCCGTTGCCAGGGCCATCTGTCTTCGGCTGCTCACGTCGGCGGCCCGTCCGCGGGCGGGGTTGGCTGCGGCGCTCGCCCGCAAGGGCATCCCCGAGGAAGTGGCCACACGAGTCCTCGACCGACTCACCGAAGTGGGGCTGGTCGACGACGCGGCATATGCGCAGTCCTACGTCGCCACCCGGCACCGACATGGTGCGCTGGGGGCGGGGGCGCTGCGCGACGAACTGACACGTAAGGGCATCGACGCGTCCACCGCGGCGTCGGCCGTCGCCGTGGTGGACCGCGAGGCCGAGTACGAACGGGCCCGCGTCCTGCTCGAGCGGCGAGTCGATTCCGCGATGGCGCACGGCCCGGACACGGCCCGCCGCCGGCTGCTCGGCCTGCTCGCCCGTCGCGGCTACTCCGCCGAACTGTCGCAACAAGTGGTCAGAGAGGTGATGGCTGACTACGGGACCGAGACCACCGCGATGTGGTCGTGACAGACCTGGGGTCACGCGGGTCGGCTTGACCCTCGGGATGCCGCTACTTAACCTCGGAGGTAACAGGAGAGTCACCCACACGCGCACCTCTCGGCTGCGCGGCCGATAGCGGCGAATTTGGCCGCACCTGCACCGACCTAGCCGGGTCGCTCGCGTACCCGGTGGATCCACGCGTCGAGCGGCTCAGGGTCGCATCGACACGGGTTGTTGGCGACCCTCCTGCCGTCCGCCGTGACGGGCCACCCATCCGGGGGTCCGCGTGCGGTGGCGCCGACGAGGGGAGGTCGTGACGTGTCCGACGCTCTCGTCGTTGTCCTGATCATCGCGCTGCTGGTGGCCGTCGGAGTCCTCGTCGTCGTGGCGAGGCGAAGGACGGGCGCGGCCGCACCGGTCGATGAGGACGCGTTGCGCCGCCTGCTGGACGAGGCGGTGAGCCGAAGTGCGGCCGAGGCGCGGCCGGTGGCAGAGCCGGACCTGGGCCGCTTCGCGCTGCTCAGCCACGAGGCCGCGGCCGCCGCGGAGGCAGCGGACGCGGTCCGCCGGACCGCCGCCGAGGCGGCCGAGGAGCTGTCGAACCGAACCCGGCGGGACGCCGAACAGCTGCGCGCCGACGCGCAGGCCGAGGCCGAGCGGATGATCGTCGCCGCACGGGCGCAGGCGGCGGATGTGCGCGCCGGGCTGGAGAGCGAGCGGAATCGGATCGCCGCCGAGGCGACCGCCGCGCTGACGCAGGACCGTCGGGAGCTGCAGGAAGCCGAACAAAGACTGCGCGCGGCGACCCAGGCGCTCGCCGACGAGCAGCAGGCCCTGGTCGCCGACCGACGCCGCGTCGGCACGGAGCAGGGTGAGCTGGACGCCGCCAAGCGGTCGCTCGAGGCCAAGGCACAGTCCCTCACCGCTCGGGAGACCGAACTGGCCGCGCTGGCGTCCATGCTCGACCGGCGCGAGCATGATCTGTCCGCCGGAGTCGCCGCCCACGAGGCCGAGCTCGTCCGAATCTCCGGTCTGACGGTGGAATCCGCCCGCGCTGAACTGCTGGCCAGCCAGGAAGAGTCGGTTCGCCGGGACGCCGCGATGATGATCCGCCGGATCGAGTCCGACGCGCAGGCCCAGGCCAAACAGCGGGCCAGGGCGATCGTCGCCGAGGCGATCCAGCGGGTGGCCTCCGACCAGACCGCGCAGACCGTCGTGGCCGTCGTCCACCTGCCGGCCGACGAGGTCAAGGGTCGGATCATCGGCCGCGAGGGGCGCAACATCCGCGCCTTCGAGACGGTGACAGGCGTCAACGTGATCATCGACGACACCCCCGAGGCGGTGCTGCTGTCCTGCTTCGATCCGGTCCGCCGGGAGATCGGCCGGATCACCCTGGAGATGCTGATCGAGGACGGTCGCATCCACCCGCACCGCATCGAGGAGGCGTACGAGCGAGCCAGGGACGAGGTCGAGGTGCTCTGCCAGCGCGCGGCCGAGGACGCGCTGCTCGACGTGCGCATCACCGACCTGCACCCCGAACTGGTCACGCTGATCGGTCGGCTGAAGTACCGCACCTCGTACGGGCAGAACGTGCTGGGCCACCTGGTCGAAACCGCACACATCGCCAGGGCGATGGCCGCCGAGCTGGGCATCGACCCCACGGTGGTGACGCGCGGTGCGTTCCTGCACGACATCGGCAAGGCACTGACGCACGAGGTGCCCGGCTCGCACGCGCTGATCGGGGCGGATCTGGCCCGCAAGTACGGCGAATCCGATGAGGTCGTGCACTGCATCGAGGCCCATCACGACGAGGTGCCACCCAGCACGGTCGAGGCCGTGCTCACCCAGGCAGCCGACGCATGCTCGGGCGGGCGTCCGGGTGCACGCCGGGAGTCGCTCGAGTCCTACGTGCAGCGGCTGGAACGCATCGAGGCGATCGCCGGCGCCAAGAAGGGCGTGGAGAAGGTCTTCGCGATGCAGGCGGGCCGCGAGCTGCGGGTCATGGTCAAGCCGGATGTCGTCGACGACGTCGAGGCCCACATCCTGGCCCGAGAGGTGGCCAAGCAGATCGAGGAGGAGCTGACCTACCCCGGACAGGTCAGGGTCACGGTCATCCGCGAGTCCCGGGCCACCGAGATCGCCCGCTGAGCAGACCGACGCCGGCCGATGCCGACCCGACCGGTCAGGGCTTGTTGAACTCGTCGATCCCGGGTGCGTTCTCGATTTCGATCTCCTGCCGCGCCGCCATCAGATCGGTCTGGGCGGCCGGATCGATCCGCACCACCGGACCGCCGCGGCGCGTCCGCAGCCGGCGTTCCAACCAGTTCGACAACCAGCCGAGCGCCAGGTTGATCAGGATGTAGATGATCGCCACCACCACGTAGGTGGGCAGCAGGTTGCCGTAGTTGCTCGCGGAGGTGTTGGCCGCCCGGCGCAGTTCGACGTAACCGACCAGGATGCCGCCGAGCGCGGTGTCCTTGACGATGACGACGAGTTGGCTGATCACTGCCGGGAGCATGGACGTGACTGCCTGGGGCAGCAGGATCAGCGTCATCAGCTGGGTCTTGCGCAGGCCGATCGCCATCGCGGCCTCGGTCTGCCCCTTCGGCACCGCCAGGATGCCGGCTCTGAACACCTCGGCCAGCACCGAGCCGTTGTACAGCACCAGGCCGATGACCACCGCAGCGAACGGGCTTGACGAGCCGAACGCGAAGAACCAGAGCTGGAACGCGAACAGCATCAGGATGATCACCGGGATCGACCGGAAGAACTCGACGACCACCCCGGCCACCCACCGGATCCACGCGTGGTCGGACATACGCGCGATGCCGAAGACGGCGCCGATCGGCAGCGCGATGACCACGCTGAGCGCGGCGGCCTCCAGCGTCGCCCACAGGCCGGGCAGCAGATAGGTCGTCCAGTTCTGCACCTCGACGAACGGTGACCACTTCTCGGCCGTGAGCTGGTTCTTGTCGATCAGGACCGTGATGACCCACCAGACGGCCAGGATCAGCAGAACGCCGAACGCCACGCTCAGGACGAGGTTCAGCCGCCGGGCCTTGGGGCCGGGGATGTCGTAGAGGACCGTCGCGCGATCGGTGCTCATGCCGCCGTCCTCCCCCGACTCATCGCTTCACCTGGTACTTCTTCGCGACCGCGCCGAGAATCAGGCCGGTCGGCAGGGTCAGCACGATGAATCCGGCGGCGATGACGAGGAACACCGCGGTGAACTTGTCCGCCTCGTTCTCGATCAGGGTGTTCATCAGCAGAGCGGCCTCGGCCACCCCGATCGCGGAGGCCACCGTGGTGTTCTTGGTCAATGCGATCAGCACCGAGCCGAGTGGCGCGACGACCGCGCGGATGGCCTGGGGCAGCACCACGATGGACAGGACCTGAGTGAACTTCAGCCCGATCGCCCGGGCGGCCTCCGCCTGGCCCGGTGGCACGGTGTTGATGCCGGCCCGGATCGCCTCGCAGACGAACGTGGACGTGTAGATGATGAAGCCGAGCACGGCGAGCCGGAAGTTCTGCGAGTTCAGGAAGGCTTGCGGGTTGACGCCCGCCTCGCGCACGGCCAGCCGCAGACCCAGCTGGTTCGCCACCACCTGGGACATCATGATGATGATCAGGGTGAGCGGGATGTTGCGGATCGTGTTGACGAACCCACCGGCGAACGACCGCATCAGGGGCACGGGGCTGACTCGCATGGCGGCCAGGAGCACGCCGATGACGAACGCGCCGATGGCCGACCAGAAGGTCAGCTGCACGGTCATCCAGAACGCACCGAGGATGTCGTACCTCGGGTCGGTCACGAAGCTGAAGTCCACGCTCACTCCTCATCGCTCGAGGACTGGCTCACCTATCAAGACGAACGGCCCCCGGGCAGATCCCAGGGGCCGTCCGCATCGGATCAGCTGCTCGGCGTCGGCGGGGCCGGGATGGTGAACCCGGACGGGCCGACGGTGTCCTCCAATGCCTGCCTCCATGAACCGTCGGCGATCATCGCGGCGATGGCGGCGTTGATTGCCACCGTGCCGGCGGTGTCGCCCTTCTTCAGACCGATGCCGTAGTTCTCCACCGAGAAGCCCTTGCCGACCACCTTGAGCTCACCCGGGTACTGCGCCGCGTATCCGGCCAGGATCACGTTGTCGGTGGTCACCGCGTCGACCGCGCCGGACCGAAGGGCCTCCACGCACTCGGTGTAGGTGCCGTACTCCTGCAGCGCCACGTCCGTCGCGTACTGGTCCTTCACCTTCTGCGCCGAGGTGGAGCCGGTCACCGAGCACAGGATCTTCCCGGCCATCGACTCCGGGCCGGTAATATCCGTGTTGTCCGACTTGACCAGCAGGTCCTGCGCCGCGACGAAGTACGGGCCGGCGAAGTTGACCTTCTCCTTGCGTGCGTCGGTGATCGAGTAGGTGGCCACGATGTAGTCGACCTCGCCCCGTTCGATCAGACCCTCACGTTCGGCGGACTTGGCCTCCTTGAACTCGATGTTGTCCGCCTGTACCCCCAGCTTGTCGGCGACGTACTTGGCGACCTCGACGTCGAAGCCGGAGAACGTTCCGTCCGGGTTCTTCAGACCGAGGCCTGGCTGATCGAACTTGATGCCGACGATCAGCTTGCCGCCCTGCGCATTCGTCAGCACCTGCGAGTCGGCGACAGCGCCGGAGACCGCGCTGCTGACCTCACCGGCGACCGAACTCATCGCGCTCTCCACCGCGGAACTGGCGGCGCTGGCAGCTTCGCTGGCCACGCTCTGCCCGGCGCTGGCCACGCTGGATGCGGCGCTGGCGATCGAGCTCGCCGGGGTTTGACTGGAGCTGCTGCAGCCGGTGACGACGAGGGCCAGCGCGGCCGCGCCGGCGATCGCCGATCCGA
>CAYZBB010000011.1:0-71427 GCA_964476495.1 uncultured Actinomycetes bacterium
CGATGTTCCTGGCCGAGAAGACCGTCAAGAACTACGTGTCCAGTCTGCTGGCCAAGCTCGGGCTGCAGCGGCGCACGCAGGCGGCGCTGTTCGCGGCCAAGCATCACCTGCCCGAGGGCTGATCGGCTCGTCCGGCGCGCCGGTGCCGTCGCCGGCGGTCCGGGGAATGTCGTCTCAGGCGACCGGATCTTCCCCCTGCCGCAGGCTGGCGGCAATGCCGTCCAGCAGCACGCCCACCAGCGCCTCGAACTGTGCGTCCGGGTCCTCGAACAGCCGGCGACCGGCCGCCGCCACCAGCGGGTGCGTGGCCGGATCGACCCGGGCGTCCCGTCTGGCCAATGAGTACCGCTCGTCCGGTGCCTGCCGGCGCTCCTGTTCCTCTATGCAGAAGCCGACGACGAACCCGGTCAGCAGCACGAAGGCGTCCACCGCGTCCTCGACGGCGAAACCCTGGGCGCGCATCCAGGCCAACCCGCGTTCCTGGTCGACGAGCACGGTGTCGTCGGTCAGGTAGGTGCCGCTGAACGAGCGGGCGCCGTCCCGATGCGCCAGCAGCCCGGACCGGGCCCGGCGCGCATAGCTCAGCAGCGCCGCCCGCCAGCCGGGATTCGCGGCCGGGTCGGGGGTGGCCGCACCGATCTCCCGCCACACCCTGGTGCCCATCTCGTCGAGCAGTTGCTGCTTGTTGCGCACATGCCAGTACAGGGCGGGTGCCCTCGCCCCGAGCCGGTCGGCCACCGCCCGCACCGTCAGGCCGTCGATGCCCTCCGCGTCCAGGACGTCGAATGCCGCGTCGACGATCGTCTCGATGGACAGCCCCTTCGATGTTCCCCTCGGCACGCTTGACAGCTTAACAACGTTAAGCAACCATGGGCAGAACTGGCTTAACGTCGTTAAGGAGGCATCCGATGAAGGCTGCAGTGATCACGGCCCCTGGCGCCCGCCCGGTCCACGCCGACTTCGCCGATCCGGTGGAGTCCGAGCGGGCACGAATCATGGAGGTCGTGGCGGCGGGCATCCATCCGGTGACCCGCTCGATCGCCGACGGCCGCCACTACGGCAGCGACCACGCGTATCCGCTGGTGCCCGGGGTGGACTGCGTGGCCCGGGGAGTCGACGGCGTCGCCCGGTACGCGGGCTTCGTGACGGCGCCCTGGGGCACGCTCGCCGAACGGATCGCGGCGCCGATGGGACTGCCGCTGCCCGAGGACGCGGACCCGGTGACGATCGCCGGCGGCCTCAATCCCGGGCTGAGCTCCTGGCTGCCGCTGCGTCGGAGGGCCGCTGAGGTGGAGGCGCTCGGCACCGTGCTGATCGTCGGTGCGACCGGGGTGGCCGGGAGGATGGCGGTGCAGAACGCCCTCGCATCGGGGGCGAGGCGGGTCATCGGTGTCGGCCGGGACGCCACCCGGCTTGCCGGCGTCGAGCAGCTCGGCGGCGTACCGGTCCCGCTGTCCGGCGACCCGGCGTCCCTGATCGAGGCGTTGGACGGTACCTCGCCGACGATCGTCATCGACTACGTGTGGGGACCGGCCGCGGAGATGGTGTGGGCCGCGCTCGCCCGCCGGGGCCTTGATGACGACCCGGCCGACATCCGGTACCTGCAGGTCGGTGCCGCGAGCGGGCCGACGGCAGCGCTGCCGTCGGCGCTGCTGCGCAGCCGCCGGATCACCGTGCAGGGTTCGGGCGCCGGGTCGGTTCCGGTGGCCGAGATCATCGCGGAACTGCCCGGGTACATGGAGCGGTTGGCGTCGGGCGAGGTCCGGGTGCCGATTCGGACCTACCCGTTGTCGCAGGTGGAGCGGGCGTGGGAGGACCGTGGGCCGGACCGGGTCGTGGTGGTCCCCGGCTGACCTTGCCCGCTGGCCCGCTCAGTGCAGGGGCACCCGCCACACGACCCTGGTCCCGCCGTGCTCGCCGGGGCCGAGCGTGCAGGACCCGCCGAGCGCGTCCGCCCGGGCGAGCATGTTCGGCAGGCCGTTCCCGGGCGTGGCACCGTCGATGCCGCGGCCGTCGTCCTCGACGATCAGCTCCACGGACGGTTCACCCCCCGCGGAGTCCACCGACAGGGTGACGGTCGCACTGCTCGCCCGGGCGTGCCTGCCGACATTGGACAGCGCCTCCCGAAGCACCGCGAGAAGGTGTGGGCGCACCTGCTCGGGAACCGCGGTGTTCAGCGGACCACTGAGCGTGACCGACGGGCGAAAGCCGAGCGACGGCAGCATGTCTCCGATCGCGACCTGCGCGTCGTCGTACAGATCGTCCGGACGGTCGGGATTGGCCAGCTCGAAGATCGTCCGCCGGATGTCCTTGATGGTCTGGTCGAGCTGGTCGACGGCGGCGTCGACCCGGTCGGCGATCCGGCCGGGTCCCGCGATGCGGGCGGTGTTCTCCAGGGTCAGTCCGACCGCGAAGAGTCGCTGGATGACCAGGTCGTGCAGGTCGCGGCCGATCCGGTCGCGGTCCTCGAAGACGGCCAGCCGCGCACGGTCGTCCTGGGCCAGTGCCACCTCGAGGATCAGCGCCACCTGATCCGCGAACGCCTGCGCGGCGTCCACCGTCGAGTCGTGCACCTTGTCGATGCGGTGGGGCGCCCAGCGCAGCCACAGCACGCCGCTGATCCGGCTGGTGCTGCCGACGCGTACCAGCATGTCGCCGGTCCGCCGGGGCGCCACCGGGTCGCCCGTCCGCCATACCTCGTCGGCACGCCGGTCGGACAGCGGGTCGGCCAACGGCTCGCCCGCGGTGGCGGCGACCCGCAGACCGCTGCCGCTGTGCGAGTCCATCAGCACGACCGCGCCGTCCGCCTCGCCGGCCGCCATCGCCAGTTGCGCCGCCACCTCGGTCGGGTGGCGCTCGTCCTGGTTGCCCAGCACGATCCGGCTGACCTCGGCGGCGGCCTCCAGCCAGCGTCGCCGTCGGGACAGCCGCTCGTACAGCCGGGTGTTCTCGATGAGCACACCGGCCGCGGCGGCGAATGCGACGACGAGCTCGACGTCGTCCTCGGTGAACGGTCCGCCGCCGGCCCGCTCGGCCAGGTACAGGTTGCCGAACACCCGGCTGCCGATGCGGATCGGCGCGCCCAGGAAGGTCGTCATGGTCGGGTGGTTCGGCGGGAACCCGTACGAAAGCGGATGCCGGGAAAGGTCGTCGATGCGCAACGGCTCCGGGTTGTCGATCAGCACCCCGAGGATGCCGTGCCCGGTGGGCGGGTCGCCGATCAGTCGGCGCTCCGCCGGGCTGATTCCGTGCGTGACGAACTCCCGCAGGCTCAACCCGTTCGACGCCTCATTGATCACACCCAGGGCGCCGTACCGGGCGCGGGCCAGGTCGGCGGCCGCGTCGATGATCCGCTGCAGGGTCACGTCCAGGTCGAGGTCGGCGGCGATCGAGCCAACCGTTTCCAGCACCGCACGCAGGGACGGCGCGGCGTCCGTGCCCGTCTCGTTCATGACACCCCTTCTCGGTGCTGCGCGGCGGGCACGACGACGCGGTAGGTCGTGCCCACCGCCGGTCCGCACGCAATCATGGTGCGCGTGACTGACACCCAGACTCCCACGCCATGGTCCTTCCTGATGGACATGGACGGCGTGCTGGTCCACGAGGAGCACATGATCCCCGGGGCCGACGACTTCATCGCCGAACTGACCGAGCGCAACGTCAACTTCGTCGTGGTCACCAACAATCCCATCTACACCCGACGCGATCTGCGGGCCCGGCTGCTGGCCAGCGGGCTGAACATCCCGGAGGAGCGGATCTGGACCTCCGCGCTGGCCACCGCCCAGTTCCTGCACAGCCAGCGCCCCGGCGGCAGCGCGTTCGTGATCGGTGAGGTCGGGCTGACCACGGCCATGCACGAGGCCGGCTACGTGCTGACCGACCGCAATCCCGACTACGTGGTGCTCGGTGAGACCCGCACGTACTCCTTCGAGGCGATCACCACGGCGATCCGGCTGATCGGCGCGGGCGCGCGCTTCGTGGCCACCAACCCCGATCCCACCGGTCCCAGCCGGGCGGGGGTGCTCCCGGCCGCGGGCGCCGTCGCCGCCCTGATCGAGAAGGCGACCGGACGCTCGCCGTACTTCGTCGGCAAGCCGAACCCGCTGATGATGCGCTCGGCCATGCGCGCGATCGGAGCCCATTCGGAGACGACCGTGATGATCGGCGACCGGATGGACACCGACGTGATTGCCGGCCTCGAGTCGGGGATGACGACGGTGCTGGTGATGACGGGCATCTCGACGCTGGAGACGGTGGCCGGCTATCCGTTCCGGCCGACGATTCTCGTCAACTCGATCGCGGACCTGGTCGGCCACACGCAGGACCCGTTGAGCGTGATCGCACCCGTCTGGTAGGGGTGATCGCACCGGTCTGGTAGGTCCGCCCTCAGTACACCGGGGCCGGTGCGGCGACGGCCGGTCGCGCGCGGCGCGTCCGGCGACGCAGGTAGCCGATGAATGCCAGGGCCAGCAGATACCCGGCAAGCGCCCCGAGGGTGTTGGAGATCACGTCCCGGCCGGTGCCGAACCGCAGCGGTAGGACCATCGCCTGGACGATCTCGATGACGAGGGAGGCGACCGTGCCGATGGGCACGATCAGCCACCGATGCCGCCGCAACGCCATGGCGCCGAACAGGCCGACCGGCACGAACATCAGGACGTTGGCGCCGAACTCGACCAGGTCGAAGCCGATCCACGTCGGCAGCCCGTCCCGGTGAGCCCGCTCGAGGAACTCGCGCAACGTGGACTGGCCCGCCGGATCGGGCGGACCGGGCCACATGGTGATCACCGTGATCACCATGCCCACCGTCGCCAGCGCGATCCAGGAGAACAGCACGAGGCGGCGCAGGGCCGGTTCGGCGGGCGCGGACCGGCTTGGCATCACGTCATGGTAACGACCGGTCGCCGGCCGCCGAATCCCGTTCGGCCTGCTGGGACGCCGTACGCCGTCCGTGGGGCGGACGCCCTGACGACGCGTAACATCTCGATCACCGTCCGGCCTCAGGGTGACTCATGGGGCGTCGGGGACGCTCGGCCGGCCCTACGCTCTTCCGGTGAGCCAGGCCTGCCGAGCGAGTCATGAGCGCCGGCGTCGACCCCGGCATCGGATGTGCCACGGGGGATCGGCGTGAGCTTCACCGTCGGGTTCGACCTGGACATGACACTGATCGATCCGCGCGCGGGAATGGTCGAGTTGTTCGCCGTGCTGGCCTCGGAAACCGGAATCCCGCTGGACGGCCACGCGTTCGTCAGCCGGCTGGGACCGCCGTTGCAGCACGAGCTCGCCCGCTACGACCTTGACGACGCGACGGTCGACCACCTGGTCAGGCGCTACCGCGAGCTGACCCCGGAGATCACCGTGCCGCGCACGGTCGCATTGCCAGGCGCCGCGGACGCGGTGCGCGCGGTGACCGATCGCGGAGGTCGCGTCGTCGTCGTCACCGCCAAGGTGGCCACGAACGCGATCACACACCTGGACGCGCTCGGCATCCAGGTCGCGGCCGTGGTCGGCGACGTGTGGAGCACGGCCAAGGCGCCCGTGCTGCGCGGGCTGGGAGCCGAGGTGTACGTCGGGGACCACATCGGTGACGTCAGGGCGGCCAGGGCGGCCGACGCCATGGCGGTGGGTGTGGCCACTGGTCCCATCGGTGCCGAGGACCTGGCCGCGGCCGGCGCGGACGTGGTGTTGTCGGACCTGACCCGGTTTCCCAGCTGGCTGGAGTCCTACCTGGTCGCCACGGTGCACTGAATCCCGCAGGTACCGGCACCGGCGGAACAGCGCGCGCACCCCGGCCTCAGCTTCGGTGGCCGACCAGCCCGAGCAGGTTGCCTTCGGAATCCCGGATGAACGCCTGCGACTCAACCTTCCAGCGTCCGCCGAACACCGCGTCCTCGTCGGTGAAGATGTCGTGCGGTTCGGAGACGACCTCCACCCCGGCGTGCCGCAGCGCGGCGATCCGCTGGTCGAGCCCGTCGACTCGTAGGTACAGCATGGCCGGCGGCGCCGCCTGTTCCAGCAGCAGGCGGGTGCCGCCCAGATCGACGAAGACCAACGGGCCGAAGCGCGCGATCAGTGGCAGACCGAGCGTCTGGGTGTAGAAGGCCGTCGCCCGGTCCAGGTCGTCGGCGTGCTGCGCCACCTGGACGACCATCGGTCCGGCGGATGCGCTCACCGAGTCGCCCCGTGCGCGGTCATCGTGCCGCTGCGTCCGGGCCGCCGCCCCTGGCGGAGCAGCCCGAGCAGGGCCAGGCCGAAGCCGACCGGAGCCAGCATGGCGCACAGGTTCAGCCACAACGGGAGGTCGTGGGCGCCGCCGGTGAACAGCGCGAAGATCACCACGATGGCGACGAGGCCCAGCGCGAAGCAGATCACGCCGGCACGAACGAGGGCCGGCGACCCGGGCCGGTGTGGTTGGGACACTCGGTCAGGATAGGTGCAGGCAGGGGTGATCGCTGCGTCGGCAGCAGCCGTCGGCCCAGGCACTGTCGCGCCGCCGGTAAGCTGGCTGGCCGGTGCTTTCTCCGGGATGTGGCACCCGGGCGGTTCGACCGCCCCCGATCAGGACAGGTGAGTTGGGTGCCGAGCGGCAAGATCAAGTGGTACGACGCCGACAAGGGTTTCGGGTTCATCGCTCAGGACGGTGGCGGCGTCGACGTGCACGTGCGCTCCTCGGCGCTGCCGGCCGGCGTGGCGACCCTGAAACCGGGCCAGAAGGTGGAGTTCGGTATCGCGGACGGCCGTCGCGGCCCGCAGGCGCTCCAGGTGAAGGTCCTGCAGATGCCGCCGTCGATGGTCGCGGCCACCCGCCGGCCGGCGGAGGAACTGCACGGGCTGGTCGACGACATGATCAAGCTGCTGGAGTCCAAGGCGTTGCCGGACCTTCGACGGGGGCGTTACCCGGACCGTGCGCTGGGCGGGCGGATCGCGCAGGTGCTCCGCGCGGTCGCCGACGATTTCGACGCGTAGGAGTTGCTGCCGTCGGCCGGCTTTCCTGGCCGTCGGACGACCCGGATCCGCGTCAATCGGTCCCGCGGTCGGGGACGGCCTCGGGTTCGACGACGACCGCCCAGGCCTGGGTGGAGGAGTAGTCGACGCCGCCGGCAAGCGCGGCGGTGAGTTCGAACCCGCTGAGCACCTCCACGTACACGAGCTGGTCGTCCTTCGCGAACGGGCGCAGCGTGTAGGCGAGACGGCCGTCGACGATCACCTGGCTGCGGCCGTCACGCAGCTCACCCCCGGCGTCCAGATAGCGGAAGTACACCAGCCACGGTTGATCGCCGATCGCCGACGGCACGTCGATGTGCACCGGCTGGCCGGGACGCGCATCGAGCCGCGGCAAGCCTGCGGCGTCCGTCTGCGTGCAGCCGATCTCCTGGGTGGTCGCCGTGACGTCCACCGTGCACCATCGGGTGGGTTCGGTGGTCAGCGTCGTCCGGTTGGCGTAGAAGGTCACCTCCGGGATCGGTGCCGTGCATCCCGTCAGCACGAGGCAGGCCATGGCACCGGCGAGCGGGCGCAGTCCGCGCCGACGGCGCCCGGACGCCGCCGTGATCCGGCCGGGCCGCACGTGTCGGGTCCGGGTCACGGGTCCCTCGTCTTCCTGCGTGGTGAACCGGCGTCCCTCGGCGGCGGCCGGTGGCGGGTCGGGTCGACGGGAGCGGTGGAGGGGCCGGGGGGTGGGGTGGCCGACTGTGGTGGATTCCACCCGCCGGGCGGATATCCGGCCGGCGGATAGTTGGCAGCAGGCGGGTACTGCGGTGGGGGACCCTGCTGTGGACCGGTCGCCCACGGTGGACGGCCGAGCGGCTCCTGGGTCGGGCCGGCCTGGTGGTACCCCGCGGCCGGATGGGCCGGCGTCTGCCCGGGGGCGGCCGCGGAGCCATCCGCCGGTCCTCTGCGGAAGCGGGCGCCCAACTTCGATCGGTGCACCCACGAGAACAGCGAGCGTCCCTTGCGGACCAGCCAGCTCTGGATCAATCCGACTGCGAGCAGGACGGTCACCACGGTGAAGCCGATGGTGTAGACGCTGTCGTGCCCGAACGTCCACACGCCGCCGAGCAAGAGGCCGACGACACCGCCGAACACCCAGGAAAGTTGGAGCGCGGTCTCGCTGACCCCGAACGCGGACGCTCGGCTGGCCTCCGGCAGCTCGTCCTGGATGACCGAATCGAGGCAGACCTTGGCCAACGCGGACGCGCTCGACCCGACCAGCCCCACGATTGCGGCGGTGATCAGACCCGGTATCAGCGCCGCGATCAGGGTGGCCAGCGCGACCGTCGCCAGCGATCCGATGGAGACCAGGTCGGGCTTGGTCAGGGTCAGCCGGGCGCCGATCGCGTTGCCGAGAAAGCCGCCGATGCCGGCGGCCACGCCGACCACACCGAGCAGTAGCAACTGAGTGAACGCGGACGCCTCGGAGTATTCGCTCTTGATCACGAATGCGATGAACAGGGCGAGGAAACCGGTCTCCACCCGAACGGTGCCGTTCGCCCACAGTGTGGTGGTCACCACCAACGGGAACGCGCGCCGCGTCCGGGCGCGCACCCCGTCGACCGGTACCTCACCCTCGGTGGACTCCACCCACGCCGGGATGCGCAGGCAGAGCAGGCCGCCCGCAACGGACAGCAGCGCGGTGAAGATCAGCGCCCCGGTGGTGCCGAAGGCCCAGGACAGGCCCGCCGCCAGCGCTCCGGCAACGCCCCCGGCGAGCAGGCCGAACACGGTCAGCCGGGAGTTGGTCTTGACCAGCGTGATGTCCGGTGGGAGCACCCGAGGGGTCACCGCAGCCTTCAACACCCCGAATGACTTGGACAGCACCAGCATGCCCAGGGCACACGGGTAGAGCACCCAGGAGTCGAAGTTCACCGCCATGACGACGGCCAGCACCGCTCGGGCGAAGCTGGACGCGGCCAACGCGATTCGCCGCCCGTGCTGCAATCGGTCGAGGGCCGGCCCGATCAGCGGCGCGATCACCGCGAACGGAGCCACGGTGATCAGCAGATACAGCAGCACCTTGCCGGTCGACTCGGCCTTGGCGGCCGCGAAGAACAGGGTGTTGGCCAGGGCGACGGCAAGCGCGGCGTCCACCGCATAGTTGCCCATCACGGCATAGGTGAGGGAGGTCAGGCCCGAACGATCGGCGCCGTCCGCGGTTGCCGCGCGGCGGAACAGCTGCACGCCCTTCGTGGTCAGTTCCCGGCTGCGGAACGCCGCGACCCTGGTCACGGTCAGCTTCCTCGGTCCCGTCCGCCCGGGCACCGTCGGGCCCTGGCCGGGACCCGCCTGCGGGCCGGCACCCGGGTCGTGGGCCGCGCCGGCAGATGGACCGGCGGTGCCGCCGCTGACACGCCCGGCCGCCGTCGCGCCGTCGGCCGCCGCCTGGTCTCCTCCGGTCGCCCCCCGACCGCCGGCCGGTGGACCGGCGAAGGGTTCCCGGTAGGGCGGCAGGTGACTCCCACGCGGGGGCGGTTGATAGCGGGTCGGCTCGGACGGCACCTGACCGGGCGGGTCAGGTTGTGCGGGCGGGGAGTTGGGCTGGGCTGACGGAGAAACGGGCGGATACGGGTACGGGTACTGGCCGCCCGGGCGGCGGGGCAGTTGGGCCGTCGGCTGCTCACCGACCGGTTGCGGCCACGGCGGTCGGCCCGATTCCGCTGCTCCCGGCCGCGTTCCGGGCTCGGGGCCAGCGGCCTCCGAGGACGGATCCGGATCGGGACGGGGCACTCGTCCATCCTGCCGCATCGGTCCGACGGCGCACCGCAATCCGGTGATGGCGGCCGTGCCGTCGGGGGCCGTCGGTACGGCATCATGGCCGATGTGAATTCCGCCGCTCCGGAGAAGGCTGCCGACGAGATCGAGGTGGCGTCGGCAGCGAACGAGCGCGCCGCGCCGGCGACGCTGCCCGCTGACTTGATCGAACTGGCACGCGCCGCCGCGGCCGAGGAGGCCGGGTCGGTCACGAGCGTCGGCGACTACCTCGGTGCCCGGGCCGAGGACGCCGTGGCGACCAACGCCTCCTTCGCCGCGACCGACCGCGGGTACCGCGGCTGGTACTGGATGGTCACCGTGGCGGTGGTGGAGGCGACGCGTCCGACGATCAGCGAGGTCGTGCTGCTGCCGGGCGAGGGCGCGCTGCTCGCGCCGCCCTGGGTGCCCTGGGAAGAGCGGGTCAGGCCCGGCGACCTCGGGGTCGGTGACCTGCTGCCCACCGTGCCGGACGACCCGCGCCTGGTTCCCGGTCATCTCGACTCGGACGACCCGGCGGTGCGGGAAGCCGACTACGAGTTCGGGTTCGGCCGGATCCGTGTGCTCGGCCCGGAGGGGCGGGACGAGGCGGCCCAGCGCTGGCACGAGGGCGAGTTCGGTCCGGACGACCCGATGGCCCAGCGGGCGCCGGCGTCGTGTGCGACGTGCGGCTTCTACATCCGCCTCGAGGGGCTGCTCGGCCAGGCCTTCGGTGCCTGCACCAACGAGTTCTCGCCGGCCGACGGCCGGGTGGTCGACGCCGGCTACGGCTGTGGTGCGCATTCGGAGACCGTCGTCGTCGCCCCGCTGATCTCGGCGAGCTCGGAGGCGGTGATGGACGAGCTGACGCTCGAGGTGCACCACCGATCTCAGTGGGTGTCCGAAGGGCCGGTCACCGAGCCGGAGCCGCTCGTCGGGTCCGTGGCGCCGGTCGGGGACGAGGCGCCGGTCGAGGACGCGGCGCCGGGCGGGGACGCGGCGCCGGGCGGGGACGCGGCGCCGGGCGGGGAGGCGGCGCCGGGCCAGGACACCGCGCCGGTGTCGACCTGACGCGTGCGGTGGGCGGGCTCCCCGACCCCTTCGGCACGGCGGGTCTGCGCAGCACCGTGCTCGCCAGTTGGGCTGCGTCGCCGAACCGCTTCCGGGAGGACGCAAACGCCGAGGACCTGCTGGCCGGCGGTGGGTACGCCGGACGGGCACTGGTCGAGCTGGCCGCCAACGGGGTCGATGCGGCCCGTGCGGCGGGCGTGCGGGCTCGGCTGCGGATGCGCTTGGATGACGGCGAGCTGCGGGTGGCAAACACCGGAGCGGCGCTGACGGTCGAGGGGGTCGCCGCGCTCGCCTCACTCCGCGCATCCGCCAAGCGTGACGGCGCCGACTCGGTCGGCTTCTTCGGTGTCGGCTTCACGGCCGTGCTGGGGTGGACGGCGGCGCCGCGCGTCGTGTCGACGACGGGCGGAATCCGCTTCGACGCGTCGGGCACCCGGGCCGCGATCCGCGAGCTGGCCGTACCCGGCCTCGACGCGGAGCTGGCGCGGCGCGACGGGCACGTTCCGGTGCTCCGGTTGCCCTGGCCGGCCGACCCGGCGGAGCAGCCTCCCGCCGGCTACGCGACCGAGGTCCGGCTGCCGCTCGCCGGCCCGGTTCGCGATCAGGTCGCCGCGCTGCTGGCCGATCCGGACACGGTCGAGGACCTGGTGTGGGCCCTACCCGAGCTGACCGAGATCGACCTGCCGGACCGGGTGCTTCGCCGTCACGCCGGCGTGGACGGGTCGGTGACCCTCGACGACGGTGTGCGCCGCGCGCGATACCGAGTGGTCACCCACACCGGCGAGGTGCCCGCCGAGCTGCTGATCGATCGGCCCGTCGAGCAGCGCACCCGGTCGAGATGGCGGATCAGCTGGGTGCTCCCGCTCGACCCGCCACCCGTGGACCGGATGTACACCGTCGGTGCCCCGACGCCGACGGACGAGCCGCTGACCTTCCCGGCCCGGCTCGTCGGCACCCTCCCGGTGGACGACACCCGGCGCCGGCTCCAGACCGGCCCGCTGTGCGACCACCTGCTGGATCGGGCCGCCGACGCGTACCTCGATCTGGTTCTCGGCGCCGAACCCGGCGACCGATGGCGACTCCTGCCGGTGTCCGGGTTCCCCGCCGGGCCGGTCGACGCGACCCTGCGGGCCGACGTGGTCCGCCGGGCTCGCGGGCTCGCACTGTTCCCGTCGGCCACGGGAGATCGGGTGGCCGGCCGGGACGCCCTGATACCGCCGGGCGTCGACGGCCAGGGCGCGGCGCTGATCGGCGAGGCGATCCCGGGTCTGCTGGCTCCGCTGCCCCCAGCCGCGGCGCCGGTCCTGCGTGCGCTCGGCGCGACCACCGTCACCTGGTCGCAGGTCAGCGCCGCGCTGGCCGGCATCGACCGGCCACCGGCCTTCTGGCGGCGGCTGTACGCGGCGGTGGCCACGGCCGAGCCCCGGCCGCAACCGGAGGACCTGGCCGATATCCCGGTTCCGCTGGTGGGCGGTCGGCGGACGCTGGGAGCGCGGGGATGCCTGCTGACGCTCGACGCGACAGCTTCGGATGCCGACGGGCCGATCGACGCCGCCCTGGCCCGTCGGATCGGCGACGTCGTGCCGGGCCTGCATGTCGTACACCCGGATGCCGCCCATCCGCTGCTGCAGCGGCTGGGTGCGCGAGCTGCTGTCCCCGCCGCGGTGCTGGCCGACCCGGCGCTGATGGAACGGGTCGAACGGCTCCGACGGGACTTGGAGGACACAGACGTCGACTCGGCAGAAGTGGTCGACGTGGGTGGGGTCCTGCTCGACCTGCTGGCGGCCGACCCTGCCGCGGTCGAGGCGCCGGGCCCCGACGGTGCGGCGATCCGCCGGGTGCTGGACGACCTCGTGCTCACCGACGACGACGGTAACCCGTGGCCCGCGACGGAACTGTTGATGCCGGATGCCCCGCTCCGGCAGGTGCTCGCCGACGATGTCGACCGGGTCGCCGTGGGGCCACGCTGGCTCCGCGACCACGGCGCGGATCTGTTGGTCCTGGCCGGCGTCCGCGACGGATTCCCGGTGATCGTCGTCGACGAGGGCGCAGCCGACCACGACCGGCTGCCCGACCTGGACGAGTGGACGGACACGGTCGCGCCGTCCGGCATCGGCCAGTTCCGGGCCGTGGCCGATCTCGACCTCGTCGATGAGCACCGGTGGGCGGAGGCGCTCGCGCTGATCGCCGGCGACCGGCGTGCCCGGGACTGCCTCGCGCCGCTCGGTGGCAGGTCGTCCTACGGCGCGTGGTGGATCGCCCGTCACGCGCAGGTCGGCGGGCGACCGCCCGGGGACTGGCGGTTGCCGGCGGCGGCCGACCTGGCGGGACTGTACGACCCGCTGCCCATCGACCTCGACGTCACGATCGCAGGGTGGATCGGGGTGCGCACGGACCTGGCCGCAGCCGCGTCCGCCGACGCCATCGGACTGATGGACCGCCTCGCCGATCCCGACCGAACGGTCCCGGCAGCGCGGGTTCCACCGCTGACCTCGGCGGTCGTCGACGCGCTCGACCGGGTAGGTGCCGAGCCCGATCTGCCGACCGGGGTGCGCACGCTGAGCGGAGCGGTGGTCGATGCCCGGCGCGCGTTCGTGCTCGATGCGCCCTGGTGGGTTCAGGTGCAGGACCCGGAACGGATGGTGCCCGGCGGCGTCGACCCGGCGGTCGTCGCCAGGGTGCTCGACCTGCGTCCGGTCTCCGAAGTGCTGGACATCGACTCGATCCACGCCAGTGGTACGGCCGACGAGGCTGCCGGAGGACGCTGGGCCAGGGCCGCCGCCGCGGTCGGCCTCGACCCCGCCACGGTGCCGGTGACGTTCGCGGCGCGGGTCGGGGTATCCGTCGGCGGGCGTGGGACGGTCCGGGTCGGGTGGTGGTGCGCCGAAGGCCGGTACTACTCCGACGGCTCGGCCGCGTCCGCGGGCCGCATCGCCGCGTGGGCGGCGGGCAGCTGGTCCCGGCGTCACATCGCCGTCGCCGCCGCCGCACAGGATGCCGTCGGGTTGGCCGAAGCGGGTGTGGCGGACGCCGGCACCTGAGGGGCGTCAGAACCGCTCGTCCAGGGCCATCCGATTGGCCGAGCGCCTGCCAAGGCGCGCAGCGCGTCGTTGCCAGCCGTAGACGGTCATGCCCATCAACCCGGTGAGGAATCCGGCCAGGCACGTCCACAACCAGATCATCGCGTCGTGATCCTGCAGCTGGGGAACGAAGAACAGCAGCACGACGAACGCGACCAGCCAGATCGCCGTGCCCGGCACCACGATGTGCCACACCCCCGTCGTGATCGGCGGGAGAGCCGGTGGTTGGTAGGCGGCCTCGGATCGAGCCGGCTCATCGCGTGTCACGCACCGAGCCTACGAGGCACCCGCCACCGTCGACCAACGCCCGAAAGATCCTGATTAGGAGGTTTGCCATCGGGGTGCGCTAGTCTGGGCCGCGTGTCGGAAGTCGATGCGCTCGCCAGCGAGCTGCGCCTGGCTGTTCACCGTCTGACCAGGCGGCTGCGCCAGCAGACGCCGGACGACGGACTGACGCTCACGCAGCTGTCCGCACTGTCCGTCATCTGGCGTGAAGGTCCCTTGACCGCAGGCGATCTGGCCGCCAAGGAGCAGGTGAGGCCCCCGTCCATCACCCGGGTGCTCACCGGGCTCGAGGCGCTACGGCTGATCCAGCGCACCGAGAACCCGCGTGACGGGCGGCAGGTGCTGGTGCGGATCACCGACGAGGGCGAGCACCGTCTCCTCGAGCACATCAGGGCGCGCGAGCTGTGGTTGGTGCGCCGGCTCGCGGAGCTGTCCGAGTCCGAGCGCGAACTGCTGTCGGCGGCCGGTGTGCTGCTCGACCGGCTGGCCGCACAGCCGGACGACGACGTCCGGCCCGAGCCCGTCCGTCAGGCGGTCTGCTGACCGGCTGGCTGCCATCCGGCTGGGGCGCCATCCGGCTGGGGCGCCATCCGGGTCGGGTGTCGTTCCGGTCGGGCCGCCGGCGCGCATGTCCGGTCCCGTCGCCGCTGCCCACAGTGCAAGCGCGACCCACACGGTTGCGGGAGGATAACTGTCGGGTTCGGCAACAGTCGACGACCGAAGGAGTGCCGCATGCAGCCGTTCGTCATCAATCGCCACGATCGCCTGGTCTTTCCCTCGAACTTCATCCCCGACCTCGATTTCTCCGTCATCGAGACCGAGGAGCAACTCGACCAGGTCATCCGCCGGGACTTCGAGACAAAGGCGCCGTCGGGTACCGAGATCGGCGAACGTATCGCGGCCGGCCGCTACCGGGATCGCACCCATCTGATGCGCGACGTCGCGCTGAACCTGTTCTGGGTCAACAGATTCGCGATGACCATGTACGAGAAGGTGCCGACCCGGTGGCGGGACGTGCCGCGCAACCGCACCAACGTATTCCTGCCGGTGGTCGTCCCCTGGCTGGACAAGGAGAAGAAGGTCGGTGCCGTGGCCCAGGCGTGGGCCGATCTGCCCTCCGCCGGGGACGCCCAGACCGAGCAGGAGATCTGGGACACGCTGTTCGACATCTTCAGCAATCGTCGCCACCACGCCAGCGCGCTGGTGGCGATCCAGCCGACGGTGGCCGAGGCGCTCGCCGACCCCAGCCGGCTGACCTTCCAGCTGGGCACCTTCGATCCGGACTACCCGGCCTTCACCTTCGCGGACATCGTCGACGCGCGGGAGGACGTCGCCGAGTTGGAGGCACTGCGCCGGTGGTCCATGGTGTTGCACAACCAGTACCTGTGGCCTCGCGCGGATGTCCGGCTGACCACGCTGAGCGACCTGCGGGACGACGACGTCGTGGTGCTGTTCAAACCGAAGAACAGCGACGTCGAGCGGTTCCTGGACGGGGTCAAGGGGGCGCCCCGGGCCAACATCGGCCCCCGCGTCGCGTCGTACGCGCCCGAGATCGAGACCCGCCAGCCGGTCCGGCCCTACCCTGCCATCGACATCCGCAAGCAGTTCAAGGTGCTCCCCAAGATCGAGTCGCTGGCCGTCGTCCGCGGTGAGATTCTTTGTTCCAACGACGATCTCATCCGGAATACGGCCTACTGCTGGTCGCCGATGACGGCCGACGAGATCAGCTACAAGACCGGCATCGAGACGCGCATGTACTCCAAGCGGGGACTGGACGAGCTCTCCCTCGACGCCGCCAAGGCGGCGTTGGACAGGGCCGGACGGCGCCCTGAGGAGATCGGCACCGTCGTCTTCTGCTCCTGCACCAACCCGCGGACGATGCCGTCGATGGGCACCTGGTTGTCCGGGCAGTTGGGGATGCACCAGACCCACATGGCGGGTGACATCACCGCAGCCTGCGCGGGCCTGCCGTACGGGTTGTCGGAGTGCATCCGGTTGCTGCAGGAGGTCGACCGACCCGTGCTGCTGGTCTGCGGGGAGAAGTTCTCCGACAAGATCGGGACCGTCCGGCCATCGCGGATGATCTTCGGTGACGGTGCCGCCGCGTTCGTGCTGGCACCCGCCGCCGAGGGCGAGGACTCCGACATCGACCTGATGAACTCCTACGCCGGCGGTCCGGTCAGTCAGGTGAACTCGATCATCTGGCCCAACGCCGCGTTCGACAACAACATCACCGTGTTCGGCCCGGAGGTCAAGGCGCTGGCCGGCCGCTACCTGGCGCAGATGATCGAGGAGCTGGAGCAGGAGCCGGATCCGCTGGGCGAGAAGAAGTCCGCCTGGGACACCGTGGAACTGGTGGTGCCCCACCAGGCGAACAAGACGATGGTCATCGGCCTGGCCGAGAAGGCGGGGCTGTCCCCGGACCTGATCTATTTCGACATCGAGCGCGCCGGCAACACCTCGTCGGCCAGCATCCCGATCGCGATCGCCGACGCGGTGGCCGACGGGGTGATCAGCAGACCGACGAAGATCTTCGCTCCGGGGTTCGGGGCCGGTTCTGTCGGCGGCTACACGATCATGACGATCGACCCGTCCGTGGTGGTCAGCGCCACCGAGGACGTGCCCATCGTCCAGGCGACGCCGTCCGTCCCCGGCGAGTCCGGATCGGACGCGGCCGCCACGGCGTTCAGCTGAGCCTGACCCGACACTCGACACGACAAGCCCCGCAGGTTCGCGGACCGGCGGGGCCTCGTACCGCCGCTCCTTCACGGAAACGAAGCCGCTCCTTCACGGAACGAAAAGGCCCCGCGCGGAGCGCGCGGGGCCTTCGGACTGCCCTCGGCAGACTGACGGGGGTTCACGGGGGCGGAGCCCCCGTGTGCCTACATGTCCAGGCCGCCGTTGACGTCGATGATGTGGCCGGTGACGAACGCGGCGTCATCCGAACACAGGTAGGCGACGGCGCCTGCGATGTCCGTCGGCTGGCCGGCGCGGCCCAGCGGGTTGTCGGCCATCTTGGCCTGGGCGGCCTCCGGCATCGCCTTGGTCATCGCGGTCTCGATGAAACCGGGCCGGATGCCGTTGACGGTGGTGCCGAAGCGGGCGAGCTCAGTGGCGCCCGAACGCACGAGGCCCACCACGCCGGCCTTGGCGGCGATGTAGTTCATCTGGCCCAGGTTGCCCATCTTGGCGACCACCGAGGAGATGAGCACGACCCGGCCCGGGCCCTCGGCGCGCAACCAAGGTGCGGAGGCGCGCAGCCCCTCGAACACGCCGGTCAGGTTGACCTTGATGACCAGGTCCCAGTCGTCGTCGGTCAGCTTGTGGAACATCTTGTCCCGGGTGATGCCGGCGTTGCCGATGTAGGTGTCCAGACCACCCATCGCGTCCGCGGCCTGCTGCCAGGCCTCGCGCAGCTGTGCCCGGTCGGTGACATCGCACTTGAAGCCGTAGACCGGGCTCCCGGTCTCAGCGGAGAGCTGCTCCGCGGTCTCCTTGGCTCCGGTCTCGTTCATGTCCAGGAGGCTGACGGCCATGCCTTCGCTCGCCAACCGCCGGCCGATGACGGCCCCCAAGCCCTGGGCTCCACCGGTGATGACCGCCTTGGACACGCTGTATTTCGCTGGCACGTGCTTGATACCTGACTTTCTGGGTCGAGGGGTGGACGGACGGGAGTGGTGCGGGGCGCCTCGGCAAGCCGCAGCGACAACGCGGACCTGAGAATAGTGCCCGCGCCGGATCCGGTGCGTGGTGAACGACTACTTACCGAAGACATAAGTCCCGGGCGCGTCGCCGAGCGGCGGGTGCTTGTCCCCACCCATCGGCGGCGGGGCGATCTTGTCGCCGGCCCGCTCGGAGATCCAGGACGCCCAGTCCTCCCACCAGGTGATCGGCTTCATCGTCGCCGCGGCCAGCCATTCGTCCGGGTTCTCCGGCAGTTCGGCCAGGTCGGCGACCCAATGCTTGGACTTGGGATTCGGCGGGTTCACGATGCCGGCGATGTGACCGGAATTGGACAGCACGAACCGCACGTTGCCGGTAGGAATCCGGGCGCCCTTGTAGGAGCTGCGCCAGGGGGCGATGTGGTCCTGCTCCGCGGCCAGGAAGTACAGATCCTGGTCGACGGACTTCATGTTCAGCGTCTGGCCGTCGACCTCCATCACGCCGAGGGCCAGCTGGTTCTTCAGGTAGCAGGAGCGCAGGTAGAACGAGTGCATGACGGCCGGCATCCGGGTCGAGTCGGCGTTCCAGGTCAGCAGGTCGAAGGCCGGAGGTTCCTCGCCCTTCATCCAGTTGTTGACCACGTAGTGCCAGATCAGGTCGTTGCCGCGCATCAGGTTGAACGTCTTGGCCATGTTGTCGGCGGGCAGGAAACCGGTCTGGTTCATCTGCTGCTCGAGCTTGGTGACGCTGACCTCGTCGGTGAACACGCCGAGCGCGCCCGGCATGGAGAAGTCGGTCAACGTGTTCAGGAAGGTCGCGTTGTTGATCCGTTCCTCGCCGATCGCGTCGAGGTAGGTCAGCGTGATCATGGTGAGGGTGCCGCCCAGACACAGGCCGAGCAGGTTGCACTTCTCCTGGCCGGTGATGTCCCGGATCACGTCGAGGGCGGTGATCGGTCCGTTGAGCAGATAGTCGTTCATGCCGACGGAGCGCATGGACTCGTCCGGGTTGCGGTAGCTGATCAGGAAGACCGTGTGCCCGTGGTCGACGGCCCACTGCACGAGGCTGCGGCCCGGCGCGAGATCCATGATGTAGTACTTGTTGATCCACGGGGGACTGAACAGCAGCGGGATCTCGTAGACCTCTTCGGTGGTCGGGCTGTACTGGATCAGCTCCATCAGGTCGTTGCGAAACACCACCTTGCCCGGGGTGACACCCAGGTTCCTGCCGACCTCGTAGACACCCTTGCGGTACTGCTGCGGCATGCCTTCGTTCTCGGCAAGATCGGTCAGGAAGTTCTGTGCGCCCTTGACCACCGACAGCCCGCCGGTCTCGATCGCCTTGCGCATCGCGTCGGGGTTGGTCGCGAACGAGTTCGTCGGAGCGACGGCGTCCACCAGGGCCTGCGTCAGGAATGCCACCTTGACGCGCAGCTCATCGTCGATCGGGGCGCCCTCAACGAGTTCCTCGAGGGCCTGCTCCCACAGCTCGTACTCCTGCCGGAGCAGCCAGAACGCCGCGTTGTCCTTCCACGCGGGGTCGGCGAACCGCTTGTCCCGCTTCTCCTGGACCGGGCCGTCGACCTTGGCCCCGACCGCCCGAGCTCCGGCCGTCGCCCATGCACGCAGGATGCCGGTGGTGTAGCGGGTGCCGACCTGCAACGCCAGGTACGGCTCGGTGGCCAGCGCCATGGCAGTGCGGGCGAACGCCGGGATCGCGGCGACCGCGTCCAGCCGACCGAGCGGGGTGTTGGAGAAGTGGTCCTCCGCCCGGTTCAGGACCTCGGAGATGCTGGCTCGCACGCGTTTGTCCAGCTCGTCCCAGGGCGAGGCGTCGAGCGTGGGGTCGGGCTTCGGCTTGGGGCCGACCTCGTCCCAGGACAGATCCAGCGGTTTGGCCTCCGCAGCGGTCATCGGGCAGCTCCTCGGTCGGCGGTGGTGGTGGTGGGCGGGGTGTCGGTTCGTGGGAGGGCGTCGTCGTCGGGCTCGGATTGAGCGCCGCCGTTGCGCCGGCTGCGCACCTTGCGTCGCTCGACCGTCACCTGGCGGAAGGCCAGGTACGACTCCTCCAGCGCCTTGCGTTGCTGTGCGGTCAGGTCGGGATCGGCGCGGATCGCGTTGATCACCGCGGGCGGATCGGCGTCCAGCTCGGGCTCGGGGGCGGGCGGGCGCAGCGAGTCGGCCGACATCTGCAGCGAGTCGGCGATCGCGTTCAGCACCTGGTCGGAGGGCTCACGCAGGCCACGCTCGATCTGCGACAGGTAAGGATTCGAGATGCCGGCCATTGCGGCCAATTGTCGCATCGGCAACGAGGCCATTTCTCGTTGCCGTCGAATCATCTCACCGAGTGACATCGACTCGGACCATGAATGGTTCATCGGAATTCCAGCCTGAGCGCGGTTCTGCCTGATCATAGGTTTGCCGCGCGGTCGTGTGACGACGAGCGATTTCCATTCGGTGGAATCGACCAACTCACCCCAGAACGGTCGAACACGCCGTTACCGATTCGCGTGCAACGCAGGGAAATCGGTCGAGCAGCGCGGCGGCGGCGGCCCGTGCCGGTGCTGCTCATGTGCGGTCTCCTCGCCATCGGGGTGTCGGCGTAACTGCCGGTTAACTCCCGGTTCGCAAGTTAGCAGCGGGGTAGCTAACGGGCTAACCAATGTGGCCTTTCTGTGATGAGCGTCACACTTTGTGAAATCGGTCACCCCCTCGACCGAATCGCCCGGAGATGCCGACGAGGGCGTGACACGGTCCGGAAGTCCCGTCCGGCAAGGCTTTCTGATCCCGCACCGGCTGACCCCGCACCGGCACAGTGGGCGCCGTGCGGGAGGCTTGCCGGGTGGAACCTCTCGGGACGGCCGCGTGAGCCCGCGGATCGAGATCGTGGACCCGGACGACCCGCGGCTGGCCGATTTCCGCGACCTGACCCGGGCCGACCGCCGCCCGGACCGACCGGGTGGCCGCGGCCTGGTCATCGCGGAAGGTGCCGTGGTGGTCCGTCGCCTGCTCGCGTCGGTCTACCCATTGCGTGCCCTGCTCGGCGTCGCCCGCCGATACGACGAGCTGACCGACGACCTTGTCGGCCGGACTGCGCCGTACTACGTCGTCGAGCCGGACCTGATGGCCAGGGTGATCGGATTCCACCTCAACCGTGGGGTGCTGGCCACCGCCGACCGCGTCCCGTTCCCGCCGGCCGAGCAACTTCTGCCGGCGGTCCGATCGGTGGCGGTGCTCGAGGGCGTCGGCGACCACGAGAACCTCGGGTCGATCTTCCGTAACGCCGCCGGGCTCGGGATCGGGGCCGTCCTGCTGGGCGAGGGTTGCGCCGATCCGCTGTACCGGCGCAGCGTGCGGGTCTCCATGGGCACCGTGCTGCACGTGCCGTTCACCACCGTGCCATGGCTCGATCCTGCGGTCGATTTGTTGCACCGCAATGGCTTTCGCCTTCTCGCGCTGACACCCGATGGTGAGCGGCGACTCGCCGAGGTCCCGCTCGCCGGCCGCGTCGCGCTGCTCGTCGGGTCCGAGGGACACGGGCTGACCGATGCTGCCCTGCGCGCTGCGGACGTGCGGGTGCGCATACCCATGCATCGCGACATCGACTCGCTCAACGTGGCGACGGCGGCGGCGATCGCGTTCGCCGCCCTGGCCGTACCCGACGGCGGATGACCCCTGGATGCAACACTGGGGCCGTGCCCGTCCGTCAGCCGTCCGAGTGGGGCTGATCAGGTGACCGACGACATCGAACCCAACCCTGTCGGCCCCGACCGTCCGCGTCGGCTGCGCGTCGTTACCGACTCCGAGATGCCGGCCACCCGCGGCGCGGACCCGGCGCCCGACGAACCCGCAGCCGCCGCCGCGGCCGCAGCCGAGAACGATGCCGAGCCGGACGCCGAGGACGACGAGCGGGAGGCACAGGACTGGGCCTGGGTCGCCGAGTGGCGCGAGTCGGCGGAGCAGACACCGTGGGCGACCGGTCTTCCGCTGGCCGCGTTCGCCGCGCTGCTGACCGCGGTGGCGGTGTGGGTGCTCTCCGCCGGCCTCGCAGACCGCCCCGTCCTGGCCGTGGTGCTTAACCTGCTGGTCGCCGGCGGTCTCGTTCCCGCGATGTGGCTGTGTCGCGCGCTGCCGGTACTGCGATGGTTCGCCGCGGGTGCGGCGGTCGGTGTCGTCGGCGGGTGGGCCGCCGCCCTGCTGCTGCTCTGACGGCCGATCCGGCGACAAATCCGCAAGGCAGCGGATGTCTCGCACGTCGAGCGGCGACACGATCGTTCGGGAGCCGCCCGGATCGGGAGGGCGGGACATCGATGAGGAGTGGGACATGACATGGACGGCGGCGGGCGCATTCAGCAAGGATCCCGGATTCGACTTCGAGATCCGGTGCACGCTGGGACGGGCGGCGATCGGTGTCGGTGACGTCGGACTGACCCTTGCCACCCTGGACCGGATCGCCGAGCATCGCTCGGCGCAGGAGGTTGACCCGGCTTCGCCGGGGCGCTCCGCGGAAATCGAACCGCAGGCCTGGTTCGACGAGTGGTCGGCAACGGCCCGCGGGCTCGCCGCCCGTGCGGATGCGGCCGCCGCGGCCGGCAGAACCGACACCGCCGGCTGGGCGTACCTGGCCGCCGCCGACTACTTCGCCGTGGCCCTCGGCGCGGTTGACGGGCTGGCCGACCAGTCCGTGCTGGATCCGACCTTCGCCGAGCACCGGCGCTGCTGGGACGGTTGGATCGACGCCGCCGGCGGCGCGCACGTGCGGGTCGAGGTCCCTTACGAGGACACCACCCTGCCCGGCTGGATGCTGCGCCCGGATGCCTCGGGAGCCCGGCGTCCCACCCTCGTCATCACCAACGGGAGCGACGGTTCCCTTCCCGCGCTCGTCGCCTATGGCGCCGCGGATGCAGTCGCCCGCGGGTGGAACGCGTTCGTCTATGACGGGCCGGGACAGCAATCCATGCTCTTCCAGCGGGGAATCCCGTTCCGGCCGGACTGGGAGGCGGTGCTGACCCCGGTCGTCGACACGCTGGTCGCACGCAACGACGTCGACGTCGAGTCGCTGATCGGCTACGGCATCAGCCAGGCCGGCTTCTGGCTGCCTCGAGCCCTTGCCTTCGAGCACCGGCTGGTCGCCGCCGTGGCCGACCCCGGCGTGATGGACGTGTCCGCGTCCTGGATGAAGTTCCTGCCCCCGCCGATGATCGAACTGCTCCGTTCGGGCGACCGGGACACCTTCGACGGCTACCTGAAGCAGCTGGGCGACGACCCGGACGTCGAGCGCACCTTCGCCTTCCGGGCCAGGCCGTACGGCCTGATGAACGATCCGTTCGACATCTTCAGCGCGGTGATGCGCTACAACCTGCGGGACGTCGTCGGGCAGATCCGCACGCCCCTGCTGATCACCGACCCGCAGGACGAGCAGTTCTGGCCAGGCCAGAGCCAGGAGCTGTACGACGCGCTCACCGGAGAGCGGGATCTCCTCGACTTCACCGTCCAGCAGGGCGCGAACTGGCACTGCCAGCCGATGGGACGCCAGCTGACGAACAAGCTGATGCTGGACTGGCTGGCCGGCCACCTCGCCGCCCGCTGAACCATTCGGGAGGTATGTCATGAAAGCGCAGTCACTGATCCTTGGCTTCGTCCCCTGGATGGCCTTCTCCTTCCTCGCGCACCGGATCGCCGCCGATGCGGTGGCGTGGGGTGCGCTGCTCGGCGTCGTCCTGGTCCTGGCCGGCATGGCGATGCAGAGACCCGCCTGGCCGCCGGGGGTGCTCAACATCGGCATGCTCGTCCCGCTGGCGACGATCGCCGTCGTCGGCTTCGTCGGCGGCCCGGAAGTCGATGCGTGGCTCTACGACTGGGCCGTGCCCGGTGTCGGCCTGTTTCTCGGCCTGTTCGTCCTGGTGCTGGTGCCGTTCGCGCCGTTCACCGAGCGGTTCGCCAGGCAGTCGACGCCGAAGGCCTACTGGGGATCGCCGACCTTCAGGAGGATCAACCGGGTACTCAGCGCCGCCTGGGGCGTGGCGATCGCCGCGATGGGCGGGTGCAGCCTGATGGTGGCTGCGCTGGACCTTTACAGCGACGACTTCGCCACTCCGGGCAACGGGGAGTTCCTGTTGAACTGGGTGATCCCGCTCCTGGTGATCGTGGGCATGGTCAAGTTCACCATCGACTACCCGGACCGCGTCCGCGCCCGGGTTCGGGTCGACGCGGACCGGATGGCCGTCACCGGCGGCTGACCCGTCATCAGGCCCGGCTGCGTCGTCCACAGGTGGGCGTCATCCACAGGTGTGTGTCGTCCACAGGTGGGCGTCGTCCACAGCCGGGCGCAGCCTAGGCTTGCCCGATGGCGGGTCGTCGGAGTGACGCAACCGATGATCGAGGGGCGGTCGCCGAGTCCCTGCGATCCGCCATCGTCCGGGCCGCGGGCGACCGGATCGGTACCAGCATCTGCCTGATCGGCCCGGCCGGGATGGGCAAGAGTCATCTGGTGCGGTCCGTGCTGGATGAGACGGCAGCGGCCACCATCCGGGCCGCCGGCGATCATCGCCGGCGCAACCAGCCGTTCGCGGTGCTGGAGCAGTTGACCGGGCCGGTGCCGATCGGCGAGGACCCGGCGGAGGTGGTGTTCGACCGGATCGACCAGCGGTGCGCAGCCGGACCCGTTGTCGCCTGGGTCGACGACGCGCACCACGCGGACGCGGCCTCGCTGGCGGGGCTGCGCCGCCTCGTCTGGGCCAGCCGGTCGCTGCCGCTGACGGTCGTGCTGTCCGCCAGACCGATGCCCGTCCCCGAACAGCTCGAGCTGCTGCTGCGGCAGGTGCAGGTCACCGTCGAGCTGCCGCCGATGGACCGGATGATGGCCGAAACGCTGGTCCACGCCCGGGTGGGCCGCTGGCCGGGGCCCCGGTTGCGCCGCGCACTGGACTCGGCGGGTGGCAACCCGCTGTTCCTCACCGAGCTGGTGCGCGAGCTGGACGAGGCCGGCGGCCTGCACACGGTGGGCCCCGAGACGGTGGAGATCGATTCCGGGGTGGGCGCGCGGGGGGCGGCACTCGACGGGTTGATCCGAGGTCATCTGGCGGCGCTGGACGAGGCCGCGACGGAACTGCTGTCGGCGCTGGCGATCTGGGGTACCGCGGCCGGGTTGCCCGATCTGGCCGAGGTGCTCTACAGCTCACCGGACGCGCTCGAACCGGCGATGGCCAGAGCTGTCCGCTCCGGTGTGGCCGTGGCCGATGCTGCGGACGGCACTGTCGACTTCGCGCACGATCTGTACCGGGAGGTGGCCTACTCCCTGGTGCCGGACGCGAGCCGGCGCAGCATGCACAGACGCGTCGCGGCGGTGCTGACCGAGCGGGGAGCCGGTCCTGCGCTGCTGGCCGAACACCTGCTGCAGGCCACGGCCGCCCGGCGGGACGGGACGGATCGCGAACTGCTCGCCGCTCTCAACTCGGCCGTCGAAGCCAGCGGCCAGTTCGCCCCACACGTCGCGGTCGACCTGCTGGAGGTGGCCGACGAGCTGACCGCGCGCGACGATCCCGGCGCCGAGCAGCTGCTGCTGCAGCGGGCCAGCGAGCTGTTCCGTTCCGGACGCGGCTCGGCCGCGGAGCGGCTGGTGCTCGAACGGATCGGCAGGGTCCGGGATCCCGCGGTGGCAGCCGGCCTGCAGCGGGTGCTGATCACCTCGCAGATCAATCGTGCCGACGTGGACGGGGCGCTGGTCAGCATCGGGCACACCCTGGCGATCGAGCGGCTGCCGGCCACGGTCCGTCGCGGCCTGGAGGCACAGCGGCAGTGGCTGCTGCTGTTGGGTGGCAGGTTCGGGCTGCTCGGCGACCTGGATGCGATGCTCGCCGACGCCCGCGCCGCCGGCGATCGCCACGCGCAGTCCACTGTGCTGACCGTCATGGCCGTGCTGGCGCATGTGCAGGGCGACAGTCATCGTGCGCAGCGGATCTTCGCCGAACAGTCGGAATTCCAGGACCTGCAGGTGGAACCGATGACGGCGAACTCGTCGATGGTCTGGCCGGCGATGTTCGCGCTGGATATCGGCGGTCCGGTCGCGGCCGCTCCCGAGCTGGAGGAGGCCCGGGAGCTGGCGGCCCGGATGGGCAGCCCCTGGGTGTACCCGTTTCTGGGGTTCGTCGCGGCGGGTTCGGCCCTCGTCGCCGGCGACTGGGACGGTGCGGTGGCCGAGGTCGACGCGGCCCTGGAGGCTGCGGAGGAGACCGGAACCGGATGGATCTCCATCCCGGTGGGAGAGCGCATCGACATCGACGCGCGTCGCGGGCAGGTCCGGGCCGCTCGACAACGCTTGGAGGAGTTCCGTTCCCGCCGGCTACCCGATCAGTTCGGCCGGGGGGAGGTGGATCTGGCGGAGATGTCCATCCTGGAGGCCGAGGGGTCGATCGACGCCGCCGCCGCACTCGCCGTGGCCTACTGGACGCGGGTGCGCACCCAACCCGGCCTGGGCGCGGTCGATCTGGCGGTCGACATCGTCCGCCTGGGGTTGATCGCGCTGCGTCCGCAACTGGTCGAGCAGGTGGTCCAGGACGTCGAACGGCTGCCGGCCGCGCAGCGCACCCCGGGTGTGCTGGAGCTGATCCGGGGCGCGGCCCGTTCCGATCCGGTCGAGATCCGGGCGGCGCAGGAGGCCTACGCACGCAGGGGGTTCCTCGTCCGGGCCTGGCAGGCCCAGGAGGAGCTGGCCTGCGCCCTGGCCGCCGACGGCGATCGGGCCGGTGCGACGACGGCGATGGAGCAGGCGATCGCCGGGTACGAGCAGATCCGGTCGATCGTCGACCGGGACCGGCTGCTCGCCCGGATGCGCGCGCACGGCGTACGCCGGGGATCGCGTCAGGCCCACCGCGCCCAGTCCAGCGGATGGGATGCCCTGACCGCCACGGAACGCCGGATCACCGGCCTGATCTGCGACGGGCTGACGAACCGGGAGATCGCGGCCCGGCTGTACATCTCACCGCGCACCGTGCAGTCGCACGTCTCGCACGTACTGGAGAAGACCGGGCTGCGCTCCCGGGTAGAGGTGGCCGCGGCCGCTCCCCGCTGAGCCTTCCACCGGGCTGCGCCGATGTCGAAGTCCCGACCAAAGGTGACCGTTACGCCCGAAATCTAGCCTCTGTGTCGGTCGAGATCCGCACTGCCGGCTGAAAGGAAGCCCGGCCGTGTGGATCTCGACCCAGCCGAGGCCGTGCCTGCCCGCCCGTATCCACGTCACCGGCTGAAGAAGACCGGCCACGTGGATCTCGACCCAGCCGACGATCACCTGGCCGCTCCCTGCTGAGCCCGCCACGAGCCTGCGCTGCCCGAAGTCCCACATTCTCGCCCGTTTCGTCCGGTTCGGTGAGTCGCAGATCCGCGCAACGCCCGTGACCCGAGCCGGGTCCCCGTCAGGCCAGCGAGTCCCGCCACGCCGCGTGCAGGGTCGCGAACGCCCCGGTGCCGGCGAGCAGTTCGCGCGGGGCACCGTCCTCGATGACCCGGCCCCCGTCCATCACCAGCACCCGGTCCGCGATGGCCACCGTGGACAGCCGGTGGGCGATGATCACCGCGGTCCGGCCGTGCAGCACCGTGCCAAGCGCCCGCTGTACCGCACGTTCGGCCGGCAGGTCCAGCGACGCGGTCGCCTCGTCCAGGATCAACACCGCCGGGTCGGCCAGGAAGGCCCGGGCGAATGCGACCAGCTGCCGCTGCCCGGCGGAGAGCCGGCCGCCTCGCTTGCGCACGTCCGTGTCGAATCCCTCGGGCAGCGCGCGGACGAAGTCACCGGCGCCGATCGCGTCGGCTGCGTGCTCGATCTCGGCCCGGGTCGCGGACGGCCGGCCGAGCGCGATGTTCTCGGCCACCGACCCGGAGAACAGGAACGACTCCTGGGTCACCATGACAACGGCACGCCGCAGGTCGGCGGTACCGAGCGCGGACACGTCCAGGCCGTCGAGGGTGACGACGCCCGCGGTCGGGTCGTAGAAGCGGGCGAGCAGCTTGGCCAGGGTGGACTTGCCGGCCCCGGTCGCGCCGACCACCGCGACCGTCTGCCCGGCCGGAATGATCAGGTCGAACGGCGCCAACACCGGTACCTCGGGGGTGTAGGCGAACTCGACGCCGGTGAACCGGACCTCGCCGGCCACGGAGGCCGGCAGCGTCAGCGGCTCCGCGGGTTCGGGCACTCCGGGCCGCTCCTCGAGCAGGCCCGAGATCTTCTCCAGCGCCGCGATCGCCGCCTGATAGGCGTTGTAGAACATGGCCAGTTCGTCGAGCGGGTCGTACATCCGCCGCACGTAGAGCAGGAAGGCGGCAAGCACGCCGATCTCCAGGGCGCCCTCGATGACCTGCGCTGCGCCGAGCACCATGGTGGCGACCAGGCTCAGATTTCCGAACAGCCGGACGGCGGGCGTGTAGATCGCCAGGGCGACCAGGGCGTCGCCGTTCGCGTCGGCGTTCTCGTCGTTGAGGGAGCCGAAGATGGCCTGGTTGCGCGATTCCCGCCGGAACGAGACGACGGCACGCAGACCGTTCATGGTCTCGGTGAACTGGACGATGACGGCGGCGATCAACCGCCGGGTCCGCCGGTAGATCCGGCGGGACCGGCGTTGGAACCACCTGGTGGCCATCAGGATCGGGATGAACGCGGCCAACGCCACCAGCCCGAGCTGTACGTCGAGCACGAGCAGCGTGACGCTGATCGCGACGACCGACAGCACCCCCGAGAGAAGTCCCTCCAGGCCCTCGGCGGCCAGCTCGCCCAGCGACTCGAGGTCGCTGGTCAACCGGGAGATGAGCCGCCCCGATGTGTAGGTCTCGTGGAAGGCCAGATCCAGCGACTGGGCGTGGGTGAACACCCGCCCGCGCAGATCGAGCAGCATCGCCTGGGAAACCCGGGCCGACAGCCGGACGAACACGGCCTTGCCCGCGGCGTTCAGTGCGCCGGCCGCCAGGTAGCTCAGGGTGGTCAGCACCAGGGGCAGGCCGTCGCCGGCGATCAACGCCGGCACCGCGGTGTCGATGCCGTACGCCACCGCGAGCGGGCCGACCAGGTAGGCCAGCTCGCTGAGGACGACCACGCAACCGGCGAGCAGGGCCCACCAGCGATACGGCCGCACGAGCGAGCCGAGCAGCCTGCGTGAGCGGGCCTGCAGCTTCAGGCCGACGCCGGCGGACACGTTCTCGGTGTCCTCGGCGGCGACGCCACGCCAGGCATCGTCGGCGTCCGGGTCGAGATCGGGGATCGGCGTCGATGCGGTCATCGGTCGGCCCCCGTCCGGCTGGTCAGCAGGTCGCGGTACCGGATCTCGGTCGCCAGCAGCTCCCTGTGGGTGCCGACGGCGGCGATCCGGCCCTCCGCCAGCAGGGCCACCCGGTCGGCCAGCAGCACCGTGGACGCCCGATGGGCGACCACCAGCGCCGTCGTGCCTGCCAGCACGGACCGCAGCGCCTGCTCCACCCGTGACTCGGTGTGGATGTCCAACGCGGACAGCGGGTCGTCCAGCACCAGCACCTCGGGTCGGCCGATGACGGCCCTGGCCAGCGCCAGCCGCTGCCGTTGACCGCCGGACAGCGACAGCCCCTGCTCACCGATCCGGGTATCCAGGCCCCACGGCAGACCGGCGACGAAGTCTGCCTGTGCGAGGCGCAGCGCGGACCAGACGTCCTCGTCGGTGGCTTGCGGCGAGCCGAGCAGCACGTTCTCCCGCACCGACGCCGAGAACAGGGTCGGTTCCTCGAACGCGACGGCGACCCGCCGCCGCAGGTCGGCCAGGTCCAGGTCGCGGATGTCGGTGCCGTCCAGCGTGATCCGGCCGGCGGTGACGTCGTGCAACCGGTTGACCAGGGCGGTGAGGGTGGTCTTGCCCGAGCCGGTCGCGCCGACCAGGGCGACCGCCTCGCCCGGCCTGATGTCCAGATCGACGCCGCGCAGCAGATCCAGGCGGTCGCCCGCGGAGTCCGCGAACCGGAACCGGACCTGCTCGAACCGCAGGTGCCCGCGACGCGGTGCGTCGGTGCGGACGGGGCGCTCCGGCGAAGTGGTCGTCACCGGCGCGTTCATCACCTCGAAGTACCGCTGGGTGGCGCTGGCCGCGTCGTTCGTCATCGCCAGCAGCCAGCCGATCGAGTCGATCGGCCAGCGCAGGCCGAGCGCGACGCCGAAGAAGGCGACCAGCGTCCCCGCGGACATGCCGCCGGTGGCGACCTGGTTGAGGCCGAGCAGCAACGTGACGCCGAAGGCGATCTCCGGGATCACGATGACCGACGCCCATAGTTTTGCGACCACCCGCGCCTTGGTCAGCTCGGTCGAGCGCAGTTCGGCGGCCTCCCGACGGAACCGGCGGGCGAAATGCCCGCTGCGGCCGAATGCCTTCAGGATCCGGATGCCCAGCACCGACTCCTCGACCATGGTGGCCAGGTCGCCGACCTGGTCCTGGCTGCGGCGGGCCAGGACCTGGTACCTGGACTCGTACTTGAAACACAGGGCGACCAGTGGGACCGCCATCAGGGCGATGACCATGCCGAGCAGCGGGTGCAGGACCACCAGGATGACCACCCCGACGACGAACGTGGTCAGGTTGACGAACAGGAAGACCAGGCCGAACGCCAGGAACCGCCGGATGGTGGCGAGGTCGGAAACCGCACGGGACATCAGCTGACCCGCCGGCCATCGGTCGTGGAACGACAGCGGTAACCGCTGAAGGTGGTCGTAGATCGCCGCGCGCATGCTCGCCTCGACCCGCATGGTCGGTCGGGCGGACAGCATGCGCCGCGCCCAGAACAACGCGGCCTCGGCGATGCCGAGCACCAGCAGCACCGTTCCCGGGACCCACAGCCCGGACAGGTCGCCCGCAGCGATCGGGCCGTCGATGATGTGCTGGATGACCAGCGGGAAGGCGATGCCGCACAGCATTGCGAGCAGGGCCGTCAGGGCGGACGAGATCAGCGCGGGCAGCGCCGGACGTGCGTACGGCAGCAGCCGGAGCAGGCTGCGGACCGCGGGCACGTGCCCGTCGGCGCCAGGCGTGGGCTCCGTGTGCCGCTCGTCGGCGGTGATCTGAGTTGTGGTGGTCGGGGCCATGGCGCCCGCCAGGTTACGTCCCGGCTCGCCCACGCTCACCGGCTTTTCGCAACCACGCCAGCGTGATCCAGCCGATTCGCTGCGTCAACGAACTGATGTGCTCGATTGCGACTCAGCCGCGCGCGGGCCGGACGTTCGCATTGTGGTGGAAGACGTTGTCCGGGTCGTAGGCGGACTTGACGGCGGCCAGGCGCGCGTACTTGTCGGCGCCGAAGGCGGCTCGGACCCGATCGTCCTCGAACTCGGTCATGAAGTTCACGTAACTGCCCGAGTCCAGAGCATGTGGACGCAGCGCTTCCCAGAAGGCGCGCACCCAGGCCCGGTCGGCGTTCAGGAGTTCCTGAGAGGTGGCAAGGGCAGTCACGTTGAATGCGGTGATCGGCCGTCGAGGGCCGCCGAAGGCGGTTGCATCGTCGGCGACGGCGGTGAACGCCCCACCGATCGGAAAGACGGGGGAAAACGAGAGGGGTGATCGTCTGCCCGGCAGATGCTCCATCGCCACGCCGATGACGGCATCGGACAGGCTGGGCAGGTATACGGCCTTCTCGTAGCCGAATATCCCCGGAGGGGCGGACTCGTCCAGCATCTGCTGCAGCCCCGCATAGGGCATGGGGGTGACCAGGTCGAACTGCGGCTCCAGGGTGGACCGCACCGAGTCCACCAACCGGGCATGGTCGGACTCCGCGCCGAACCCGACGAGGAAGAGTGCGCATCCGGGGGCGAAGCGATACCGCTCCGGCACGAACGGGGCCGGTGGCGCATTCAACATCGCGATCTGAGCGCCCGTTCGCACCGGCAACGAGCCGGCGATTTCACGGCCGAGGCGAAGTGCCTCCGCGCCGTGCTCCAACGCCCAGAAGAAGATCGCGACCTGCACGATCGGGCCGACCGGATGCAGTCGGAACTCGAACTCCGTGACGACGCCGAAGTTGCCGCCACCGCCGCGCAGCGCCCAGAACAGATCGGGCTGATCATCTGCGGTGGCCCGGACAGTCCGGCCGTCGGCCGTCACCACGGTCGCCGACAGCAGGTTGTCACAACTGAGTCCGAATTCGTGGGTCAGCCAACCGAAGCCGCCGCCGAGGGTGAGGCCGCCCACCCCTGTGTGACTGATGGTGCCGCCCGGGGTGGCCAATCCGTGCTGCTGGGTGGCGGCGTCCAGTTGTGCCCAGGTGGCGCCGCCGCCGCACCGCGCGGTGCGAGCCACGGGGTCGACCGACACCGTGTTCATGTCGCCGAGGTGGATCATCACGGCGCCGTCGGCGACCGCGGCGCCGCCGAAGTTGTGACCGCCGCCGCGCACCGTCAGATCAAGATCGGCGTCACGGGCAACCCGTATCGCGGCCGCAACATCCGCAGCATCGGTGCACCGCGCGACCATGGCCGGGCGCCGGTCGATCTCCCCGTTCCACACCGACCTGGCGCTGTCGTAGTCGGCGTCCTTGGGGGCGATCACCCGCCCGTGGAATCCGAGGCGCAGGTTCTCCAGAGGTGACATCGACGAAGGCATGGGCATCTCCACCCGCTCAGAGCAGTGGGCCCACCCTAGTGCGAGGGGATACCTTCCCGAAAGTCCCGTTTCTGCGGATTTATCGTGGCCCGATCGAGCGCGGAGTTCGGGGCTGATCGGGGGGTTCGAGCGCCGATGCTCGCCTCGTTCGGTCCGCTGGATGAGCGAGATGGGGATTCCGTCAGATCAGAGCGGGATGGGCATATCATGTGACATGAGTCACTGAGCCCAGCGACTCACCAACGGGCCGCCCGCCGTCCAGCTGACGCACGGTCCTTGCCGGGTGCCCACTCGCGCCGAGTTGGACAGCCGGCCACTGGACCGCCGGATATCGGTCCCCGAGCCGGGGTCACCGATCCGGCGGTTCGGTCTGTTCGCGGTTCGGCGTGTTCGCAAAGCATCGGCACAGTCGGATCGGCGACGGTGGGGTCGACCAGTCCGCGATCGAGGGGCCGGGATTGGCGGGCGTGCGTCTTCGTCGGGCTGGCGCTGTTGTTCAAGCTGCAGGCGGTCTTCTTCCTGCCCGTGCTGCTGATCGTGCTGGTGGTGAACCGACGTCCGCTGCTCCCGGGGCTGGTCGTCCCGGCGACCTTCGTGGTGCCCCGTGCCGTTGCCGCTGGTCGCGTTCGTGGAGCTCCTGGCCGTGGTCGCCACGATCGCCGTGTTCGTGCATGTGATGGTCACGCCGAACAGCAGATGGGTCAGGCGACCGGCCGCGACAGACCGGAGGACCGCCGATCGATGGTCTGGAGCCGGAGCCGATCAGCCCCTCTGACTCCCGCCCAACCCGCCCAACCCCTGCCCGCCAAGCAGTACGTCCTCCCAGCCGGGCATGACCGGGCGCTGGCCGCGGCGGGCGGGTCGTGCGGCCGCCGATCGATCGGTTCCGGTCAACTCCGCGGGCCTGCGGGAAACGGGCGGCGCCGGAGCCGGTGGGACATCGGCCGGCGGGTGAACGGCGTTCGCGTCGCCGACCTGCTGTTCCACCTGCCGGCGGCTGCCCGCCGGATGCCGGGCCGCTTCGGCCAGCCGGCCGTCGCTGCCGGCCGCCGGCAGCGACGCCTGCTCGCCGAAGAGCCGGTCGAAGGCCGAGGCATCCTCGGTCCCGTTCGCGTCGGCGGGTGACTCGGCAATGGTGCGCAGCGGCCGCGGGGACGGGTCGAGCAGTTCGCGGGCCGCATCATCCCGGGCCCGCAGGGTGTTCGTGCGGGTTCCGGTGTGGATCTCCCAGGTGGCGCTGTTGTCGCTGCGGCCGGCGCGCCAGTGCACGGCGACCACCCAGCCTCCGTCATCGGGACGGTAGGCGTCCCACCGCATCCCGTCGGCATGGCCGCGTTCACGCAGGGTGGCGGTGACCAACTCCTCGAGGGTCTTGCGTGCCGGGTTGCCGTCCACCATCGGGTGCGCCGCCCGGGCCTTGTCGGCCATGCTGGCCCGCTCGAGCATGACCGGGTACGCGTAGCTCTCGATGCGCGAGACGCTGGTCACGGCCTCGGCCGCCACCGCGGCCACGGTCTTCCCGGCCCGGATGCGGGCCTGGATCTCCCGGGGGCGCAGCTGCGGTTCGGTCTCGACGGCACGTTGACCGGATCCTCGCAGCTCGCCGCGGGCGGCCGCGCGGAGCCGGTCGTCGGAGCGCAACGAGAAGACCTCACCGGTGACAGTGTCCTCGCACAGCAGGTTCTCACCGTCCTCGGCCATTCCCAGGACCCGAAGCGCACGCATCGGCGTTCTCCTCCCCGCAGCACTCTTCAAGCGTCTGCCGGGACGTTATCGCGGGAGGAGTGCCTGCTCGCCCAGGCGCGCCGCGGTGCAGAACCGCGGGACTACAACCTCTCCACGACGTAGTCGACGCATGCCGTCAGGGCGGACACGTCGTCCGGCTCGACGGCCGGGAACATGCCGATCCGCAGCTGATTGCGGCCAAGCTTCCGGTACGGCTCGGTGTCCACGATGCCGTTGTTCCGCAGCGTTTTCGCTACCGTCGCGGCGTCGACGGCGGGGTCGAAGTCGATGGTGCCGACCACCTGCGACCGAAGCTCCGGCCGGGCGACGAACGGCGTGGTGAACTCGCGGGCCAGCGCCCACTCGTACAGGCGGCCCGACGAGTCCTGCGTGCGCTTGGTGGCCCAGTCGAGGCCGCCCTGACCGTTCAGCCAGTCCAGCTGGTCGGCGAGCAGGAACAGGGTGGCGACTGCCGGGGTGTTCAGCGTCTGGTCCTTGACCGTGTTGTCCAGCGCGGTCGCGATCGACAGGAACTCCGGGATCCATCGGTCGCCGGCGGCGATCTGCGCGATCCGTTCCAGCGCGGCAGGGGAGGCGATCGCGATCCAGAGGCCACCGTCGGAGGCGAACACCTTCTGGGGTGCGAAGTAGTAGACGTCGGCCTGGGTGATGTCGACCGGCAGGCCGCCGGCGCCCGAGGTGGCGTCGACCAGCACGAGCTGGTCGTCGGTGGCCCCCTCCGGTCGGATGACCGGGACGGCCACGCCGGTGGAGGTCTCGTTGTGCGCCCACGCGTACACGTCGACATCCGGGTTGGCGGCGTTGTCGGGGGCATCACCGGGGTCGGCGGCGATCACGACCGGATCGGCCAGGAACGGCGCCCTGCGGGTGACGGTGGCGAACTTGCTCGAGAACTCGCCGTAGGTCAGATGCTGCGCCCGTTCGCGGACCAGGCCGAGGGCGGCGGCGTCCCAGAACGCGGTGGTGCCGCCGTTGCCCAAGATCACCTGGTAACCCGCCGGCAGGCCGAAGAGGCTGGAGATGCCGTCACGCACCCGCTTGACCAGGGTCTTCACCGGCGGCTGCCGGTGGGAGGTACCCAGCACTGACGCGCCGGACTCGACCAGCGCCGCCAGCGCCTCCGGGCGCACCTTGGACGGTCCGCAGCCGAACCGCCCGTCGGACGGCTTCAGGTCGGCGGGCAGGACGATGGTGGTGCTGTCGGCCATGACGGCGCTTTCTCCTAGCGGTGGCACTTCGGAACTGGGCACGACTGGTTCGGACTCATCTTGCCAGCCCAGCGAACCGGTCCCGAGCGGCGCATCACCGGTTCAAGTGAACCGGCCGTGCGTCACTGGGTTGCGGCTGTGGAGCTCAGCTCGGCCCGGACAACACCCGGATGGCGCTGCGAATCTCCCGGATGACTCGATCGGGGTCCTGATCGAGCTGCCACCATGTGAACCTCAGCACCATCCAGCCGGCGACGGCGAACTCGTTCTGCCGCTCTCGGTCGTCGACGAAGCGCTGGTGACTGGTGTGGAACGCGAAGCCGTCGACCTCAACCAGCAACTTGATCTCGGCGAACACCACGTCGCCGACGCGGGTTCTCGTGCCCAGCCTGACAGCCGCGTTGGCCTTCCATCCGGCAATGCCTGCCGTCCGCAGGTGGCGGTGCAGTACCCGTTCCGCTTCGGAGACGGCCCCGCTCTCGGCCGCGCCGAGTATCCGGGCCCGGCTGGCACAGCCCCGCCCTGGGGACAGGGACAGATGTGCGTGCGCCACCATCTCGACGCTCACCCACCGCCGGCGGATGGCGTTGTCCAGCAGCTCTGGCCCCTCGACGGCCAGCAGCTCGGCAATGACGTACTCGGTGCGGGCCACCCAGATGCCGTTCCAGTTCACGCGCCAGAACTCGGGGACCAGTTTCCGGTGGGCGACGATCCTCGGGGTGACCGCGGGCACCCGGAGGCGTGTCATCGTCGCGAGATCGATGACGTGGAGCGGTCGATCGGAGCGCCGCTGCCATAACAGTGCGGCGCCGCCGGTCACGACCGCGTTCGACCCGGCCCACAGGTAGGCGGCCCGGATGGACTGGAGTTCATCGGGACGTCCAGGGCCGGTCAGGTACACGCTGGGCAGCACCCGCGACCAATGCCGACGGCGAAGGAACCCCTCGATCTGCCAATCGGGTACGCCGGCCGACTGCGCTTGGGCTCGGGTGATCAGCCCGGACTGTCGGCGGATCCGATCGGCTACCCCGTTCGGCAGGGGTGGGGCAGGTCGGGGCACCGGCCCAGTGCACATGCCGCGGTGCGCATGCGGGGTGGCCCAGCGCAGAATGTGGACAACTCAACGCTCGGCTTCGTCCCAGTGGCGCATCACCGGGTCAAGTAGACCGGTGGTGCGCCACTCGTAGGACGTGCCGGTCAGACCGCGACCGTGAGGGTGGGAGTGCCGGCGACCTGATCCACACCGCGCGGGCCGTGACCGTCGTACACCGCCGACGGGCGCACGATCCGGCCGAGCCGCTTCTGTTCAAGGATGTGCGCGCTCCAGCCGGCGGTACGGGCGCAGGTGAACATCGCGGGCATCATCGCCGCCGGCACCCCTGCGAAGTCGAGGATGACCGCGGCCCAGAACTCGACGTTGGTCTCGATGGCCCGATCCGGCCGCCGCTCCCGCAGGATCGACAGCGCTGCCTGCTCCAGCGCGGCTGCCGCCTCGTACCGGGGCGCGTTCAGGTCCCGGCAGGTGCGACGCAGAACCCGAGCGCGGGGGTCCTCGGCGCGGTAGACGCGGTGACCGAAGCCCATCAGTCGCTCGTGGTTGTCCAGGATCCGGGTGACCAGGCTGTGCGGGTCGCCGCTCGCCTCGACCTCCTTGACCATCGGCAGCACCCGGGCCGGAGCGCCGCCGTGCAGCGGTCCGGACATCGACCCGATCGCGCCGGCGACCGCGGCTGGCACGTCCGCGCCCGTCGAGGCGACCACGCGCGCGGTGAAGGTGGAGGCATTCATGCCGTGTTCGGCCGCCGACACCCAGTAGGCGTCGATGGCCTTGACCTTCTGCGGATCGGCCCTGCCGGTCCAGGCGGTCACGAACCGCTCGACGACGGTCGAACACTCCTCGAGGTCCCGGGACGGAACCTGTGCCTGATCCCCCCGGGCGGACCGCGCCGCGTACGAAAGAACCGCGGATGTGGTCTGCGCCAAGTGCTCTCGGGCCTGCTCATCGGTGATGTCGAGCAGCGGTCCGAAGCCACGGGCGGGTGCGAGCAGGGGCAGCGACGCCTGCACGTCCACCCGGACGTCACCGGAACGGAAGGCCGGCGAGGCGGTCTCAACCGGTAGGCGGGCGCCGAACCCGTCGTCGACGAGCAGCGCCCAGGCGTCCTCGAAGCCGACCCGGCCGACCAGGTCGTCGATGTCGACGCCGCGGTAACGCAGCGAGCCACCGTCCCGATCGGGCTCGGCGATCGCGGTGTGGAACGCGACCACACCCTCAAGGCCGGGGACGAAACCGGAACCATTCGTTGCCATCTGAACCTCCACGCCGAGGGTGAGCCGGCGCGACGATGCGCCGGGGATGGGCCGAGCGGAAAGCTGGGGTCCGTCATCAGGACAGGAGTGCGCGGTGCGAAGCCACCGTAGCTTCACGATGTTGCTTCACAATGCCCGCGCGGTGGGTGCTGAACCAGTGCCCGCGAGGTGGCCTTGGTCACGCCTTTACCTTGCCCGGCCGGGCCGGCGGCCCGTCGGAGCGGTCGGCGTAGCGTCTGAACCTGGCTGGACGCGACCGGGGGAGCGGATCGGGCGGCGAGTGAGAACCCGCGAGTGAGGACTCGCGAGTGAGGACAAGGATATGGAGCAGGGCGACAGGCCCGTGGGCGCTGCGGGCCAGGCGCGGATGGCCGCGATGCGTGAGGAGTATTCGCTGGCCGGCCTGACCGAGGAGGACCTGGCCGCGGACTGGGTGACCCAGTTCGACCGCTGGCTGCAGGACGCGGTGCGCGCCGAGCTACCCGAGCCGAACGCCATGGTGCTGGCCACCGCGCGGCCCACCGGCGAGGTCGCCAGCCGGTGCGTGCTGTGCAAGGGCGTCGACGCCGCCGGCGTGACCTTCTACACCAATCTCGGCTCCGACAAGAGTCACGACCTGCGGGCGAACCCGTGGGCGGCGGTCACGTTCCCGTGGATCGGGCTGCAGCGGCAGGTGCACGTCCGCGGTCGGGTCGAGCGGGTGTCCGACGAACTGGCTCGGCAGTACTGGGCCACCCGGCCGCGCGGTTCCCGGTTGGGTGCCTGGGCCAGCCCGCAGTCGTCCGTGCTGCCGGACCGCGGCGCCCTGGAGTTCCTGCAGATGGAGGTCACCCGGCGGTTCGGTGGCCCCGATGCCCTGGACGAGACGACACCCGTTCCCCTGCCCGACTTCTGGGGTGGCTGGCGGATCGTGCCGGAAACCGTCGAGTTCTGGCAGGGCCGGCTCGCCCGGTTGCACGACCGGCTGCGCTACCGCTCGACCGAAGGCGGCTGGGTGATCGAACGACTGGCCCCATGACCCAGGACGGCGAACCCGACGGGGAGCCCGGCAGATCGAAGCGCAGTTGGCGCGCCATCGGACCGGACCTCCGGCCGCTGTCCATCCCCGCCTACCGGCGGCTGTTCGTCGGCCAGGTCTTCACCGTGGTCGGATCGATGATCACCGCGGTTGCGGTGCAGCAGCAGGTGTTCGACCTCACCGGCAGCTCCGCGTGGGTGGGATTCGCGTCCCTGGTGGCGTTGGTGCCGCTGGTGGTGTTCGGGTTGCTGGGCGGAGCCATCGCGGACACCTACGACCGGCGAACGTTGCTCATCGTCACCTCGGTCGGTATCGCGGCGACCAGCGTCGGTTTGTGGCTGGCGGCGCTGCTGACGACGGAGTCGGTGTGGACCGTCTTTGCATTGCTCGCCGTGCAGCAGGCCTTCTTCGCGGTGAATCAACCCACCCGCAGCGCGATCATCCCGCGGATCGTGCCGGCCGAGATGGTGCCGTCGGCCAACGCCCTGGGCATGACGGTGTTCAGCATCGGGGTCATCGTCGGCCCGTTGCTGGTCGGAGTGCTGATCCCGATCGTCGGTCTGGCGTGGCTGTACTTCATCGACGCGCTCACCCTGGTGGCGATCCTGTACGCGGTGATCCGCCTGCCCCCGGTGCCGCCGCTGGGTGAGCATCGCGGTCGGGCCAGGGTCTTGGACGGGCTCGCGTACCTGCGGCTCAGGCCGCTGCTGTTGATGACCTTCGTGGTGGACATCATCGCGATGGTCTGCGGCATGCCAAGGGCGCTGTTCCCGCAGATGGCGGAGGAGACCTTCGGCGGACCACCGGGTGGCGGCACCGCCCTGGGCGTGCTCAACGCGGCCCTGGCCGTCGGCGCGTTGCTGGGTGGGCTGACCGGTGGGTGGATCCACCGGGTGCACCGGCAGGGCATCGCGATCGTCGCCGCGATCGTGCTGTGGGGACTGGCGATGACCCTGTTCGGCCTGACGTCCGTGCTGTGGCTCGCCGTGATATACCTCGCCGTCGGCGGCTGGGCGGATCTGGTCAGCGCGGTCTACCGATCGACGATCCTGCAGGTCACCGCCACCGACGAGATGCGCGGGCGGATCCAGGGAGTGTTCACCGTCGTGGTGGCGGGCGGGCCGAGGGTGGCCGACCTGGTGCACGGCGTGGTCGCCGCGGCCACCTCGACGGCGTTCGCGGTGACCGTGGGTGGGATCGCGACCATCGTGCTCACCCTGCTGGCGGCCGCGGTCGGCCGGTCGCTGGTCCGCTACGACAACCGGCATCGGGACGACCGGCCGTCCTCGGTGGACCGGCCCGCCACACCCTGACCGATTCAGGCACAATTCTCGGGCAGGAGGTCCGACCAGATGATCGCTCCGCGCCCGCACCTACCCCAGGACTGGGCTCCCTACCTGCGGTTGGAGGACGCGGTCCGGGCCTACATCCGGGATGCCGACGTCGCCCTGGATGAGCTGGCCGGCGTCATCGACACCGTGGACGTGATGTCCTTCACCTGCGAGCTGGTCTCCTCGGCGCAGCCGTGGGGTGAGGCGTTGTGGCAGGAGGTTGCCCTGACCGACGGGCGGCGTCTGATCCTGTGGCACGGGGACGACGAGGTGGATGAGGACCGGCCGGACACGCTCATGCTCTCGTCGTCGCTGCGCACCATCCCGCTGTCGGCCATTGTCGACCAGGGCCTGCGGCAGCGGTTCCGCACCGCCCCCGACGGGTCGCGCACGATGAACTCGGTGCTGCTCTACCTGTCCACGCAAACGATGGAGAAATCGGTCACGGAACTGGCGGAGGCCAATCAGACCCGCACAGTCCAGTACGTGGAGACCTACCGGTTCTCCAAATCGGTGACCGACGGTGGGCTGGCCCAGATGCAGCGGCTGCTGCAGTTCGGGCGCACGGTGTCCAGGGCATCAGGGCGTCGCGGCTGAAGCCGTCGTAGCCGGCGGGCCCGGGATCCCGGGCCGCCGGCCGGAGTGACCCGCGCGGTCAGCGCGCGTCGGCCGGCACGTAGTCGCGTTCGGTGTAGCCGGTGTAGACCTGCCGCGGTCGGCCGATCTTGGTGGCCGGATCGTTGATCATCTCGCGCCACTGGGCGATCCACCCCGGCAGCCGGCCCAACGCGAACAGCACGGTGAACATCCTGGTCGGGAAGCCCATCGCCTTGTAGATCAGGCCGGTGTAGAAGTCCACGTTCGGGTAGAGCTTGCGGGAGATGAAGTAGTCGTCCGACAGCGCCACCTCTTCCAACTGCTTGGCCAGATCCAGCAGCTGGTCCTTGGCACCCAGGTCGGAGAGGATCTCGTCGGCGGTCGCCTTGACCAGGGCGGCCCGCGGGTCGTAGTTCTTGTAGACCCGGTGTCCGAAGCCCATCAGCTTGACGCCCGGTTCCCGGTCCTTGACCCGCTTGACGAACGTCGACACGTCGCCGCCGTCCAGCTTGATGCCTTCCAGCATCTCCAGCACAGCCTGATTGGCCCCGCCGTGCAGGGGGCCGAACAGCGCATTGATGCCGGCGGAGATCGACGCGAACATGTTGGCGTTCGACGAGCCGACGAGGCGAACCGTCGATGTCGAACAGTTCTGTTCGTGGTCGGCGTGCAGGATCAGCAGCTGATCCAGCGCCTTGACCAGCTTGGGGTTGACCTCGTACGGCTCGGCCGGGAAGCCGAACGACATCCGCAGGAAGTTCTCCACCAGGCTCAGCGAGTTGTCCGGATACAGGAACGGATGGCCGACCGACTTGCGGTAGGCGTAGGCCGCAATGGTCGGCAGCTTGGCCAGCAGCCGAACCGTCGACAGCTCCACCTGCTCGGGATTGAACGGGTCAAGGGAGTCCTGGTAGAAGGTCGACAGCGCGCTGACCGCGCTGGACAGCACCGGCATCGGGTGCGCGTCACGGGGGAAGCCGTCGAAGAACCGCTTGAGGTCCTCGTGCAGCATGGTGTGCCGGCTGATCCGCTTGACGAAGGCGTCGAGCTCGGATGCGGTGGGCAGCTCGCCGTGGATGAGAAGGTAACTGGTCTCCAGGAACGTCGACTGCTCGGCCAGCTGCTCGATCGGGTAACCGCGGTACAGCAGGATGCCTGCGTCGCCGTCGATGTAAGTGATCTTCGAGGTCGTCGAGCCGGTGTTGGTGAAGCCCGGGTCCAGCGTGATCACCCCGAGGGTGGTGAGCAGCCTGGAGATCTCCATGCCGGAGGCGCCCTCGGTGGCCGGAATCACCTTGAGGTCCAGTTCCTGCCCGTCGTACCTCAGCTGCCCGGTGGCCGGTGCCTGCTGCGTCGCCTCTGTCGGCGGCAGGAAGTGGATGGTTCCGGTCGCGTCGGCAGCTCCGGGTCCGGCCACCGGGGTGGCTACGGCGTTGTTGGCCTCGGTCATTGCGGTCATTCGCCTCTCGTTGATGTCTGATGGCAGTCGGCCGTGCAGGCCGGTCGGGCGCGCGGCAGGCGCATCGAGGTGGCGCTCGTGCTGACGAGATTACTGGTCGGTTTCGATGCTGCTGGCCGCGGGCAGGCAACGATGCACCCGGTTCGGGGGACGCGCGAAAGGTTTACCCGGCAGTAACCTTCAGGTGACACAGGGGTCGTCGGGTCGGTGGTTCGGGGGTCCTATCGACCTCCGGGCCGCTGCTCCGGCGGGCATGCGGGGTCCGCCGACCTGCACACGAAAGGTCAGTGGCGACTGATGAGCGAGCTTGCGAGCGAATCATGGGCGCTGCATCGCTCCGTTGAAACCCGAGGAGGGGTGCGATGAGTGAGCTTGCGAGCGAATCATGGGCGCTGCATCGCTCCGTTGAAACCCGAGGAGGGGTGCGATGAGTCTGAGTCTGGCGGCGGTCCTGTCCGAATCGGCGGCGCGGTATCCGGAGCGGGACGCGGTGGTGATCGGTCCGCAGCGGATCAGCTACGCCGGCTTGTGGGAGGAATCCCGCCGGTATGCCGCGGTGCTGCGTGAGCGTGGCATCGGACCGGGCGATCGGGTGGCCCTGTTGTTGCCGAACGTGCCCGACTTCCCCAGGGTGTACTACGCGGTCCTCTCCCTTGGCGCCGTCGTGGTGCCGGTGCACGCGTTGCTGGTGGCCCGCGAGATCGGTTTCGTGCTCACCGATTCACAGGCCAAACTGCTGGTCGCGGCCGGTCCGCTGCTCACCCAGGGTGTGCCTGGGGCCGAGCAGGCCGGGGTGCCGCTGCTGGCGGTGATGGGCGGCGACGGCGTCGATCGCCTGGATCAGTTGGCGGCCGATGCGGAGCCGATCCGGACCTACGTCGGGCGGGAGCCGCAGGACGAGGCCGTCATCCTCTACACCTCGGGCACCACCGGCGCCCCCAAGGGGGCCGTGCTGACCCAGCTGAACATGACGATGAACGCGATGATCACCGCGGGTTCGATCCTGCATCTGACCCCCGACGACGTGATCCTCGGTTGCCTGCCGCTGTTCCATTCCTTCGGCCAGAGCTGCGCGATGAACGCCGGGTTCTTCGCCGGCAGCACTCTGCTGCTGCTGCCCCGGTTCGACGGCGCGGCCGCCCTGGACCTGATCGCCGGGCAGGGCGTCAACGTGTTCATGGGCGTGCCGACGATGTACATCGGGTTGCTCGCCGCCGCTCACTCCGACGATCGCCGACCTGTGCTGCGGATTGCGGTGTCCGGTGGGGCGAGCCTGCCGGTCGCCGTCATCGATGCCTTCAAGAACGTCTTCGGCGCCGACATCTACGAGGGTTACGGGCTGTCCGAGACGTCCCCCGTCGCCACCTTCAACCAGGAGGTCTTCGGCCGTAAGCCCGGCACCGTCGGCCGGCCGATCTGGGGCACTGACGCGGAGATCGCCGACCCCGCCGTCGAGGACCGGATCGTGCTGCTGCCGCAGGGTGAGGTGGGCGAGGTCGTGCTGCGCGGGCACAACATCTTCGCCGGGTACCTGAACAACCCGCAGGCGAGCGCCGCGGTCCTGGTCGACGGCTGGTTCCGCACGGGAGACCTGGGCGTCAAGGACGCCGACGGATTCCTGTCGATCGTGGACCGGAAGAAGGACCTGATCATCCGCGGCGGATTCAACATCTACCCCCGCGAGGTCGAGGAGGTCCTCGCGACCCACCCCGGCATCGCCCAGGTCGCCGTCGTCGGATTCGCGGACCCCGAGCACGGCGAGGAGATCTGTGCGATGGTCGTCCGGTCCCCGGAGGGTCAGGATCTGGACGCTCAGACGCTGATCGCCTGGTCCCGCGAGCGGATGGGCAGGCACAAGGTGCCGCGCCGGGTGGAGTTCGTCGAGTCGATGCCGCTGGGACCCAGCGGCAAGATCCTCAAGCGTGAGCTCGTCAAGCGACTCTGACGCATTCGAGACCATAGGTCGGACGCATTCGAGACCATAGGTCGTCCGTACGGAGTATCGCCCCGCCGTCCGCGATACTCCTGGGTGGTCGTGTGCGGGCTCCCGTGAGGTCCCGGTGAAATCCGGACGGGCCGCACCTCACATGAGCGATCTCATCTGGAGGAACAATGCGCATATCGGTCGGATCCGCCGTCACGGCCGCCGCGTCGGCCGCCCTACTGCTCGTGGTCGCCGGCTGCGCCGGTGTCACCGGCACGCCGTCCGTGGGCAACGCGGCGGGGACCTCGAGCACCACGTCGTCGTCCACCACCCACACCTCGACCAGCGCCTCGACGACCCGGACCACCACCTCGGAGTCCAACCCGACGCTGGCCAGCGGCGTGACCATCGAGGAGCTGCGGTCCGACATCGAGTCGGCGGTCCAGATCACCGACGGCTTCTGGTCCACCCACTGGTCGGATTACTTCACCGGCACCTACCAGTCGCCGACGGTGATCGATGTGCTCGACGTGCCCGGCGTATACGACGCCTCGGATCCCGACCTGACGCCCACCTGCGGGGGCGAGCCGCTCGAGGAGTACAACGCGCACTACTGCATCCCCGAGGACTACGTCGGCTGGGACGCCGGGCTGCTCCTCGCCGGTGCCGACCAGGTCGGTGACGCCTGGGTCTTCCTGATCGTCGCCCATGAGTGGGGGCACGCGATCCAGGCCCGCCTGGACAGCCAGTACGTCGCCGAGGCCCAGGAACTGCAGGCAGACTGCCTGGCCGGCGCGGCGCTCTACGGTGCCGCGGCCGACGGCACGCTGACGTTCGAGGCGGGCGACGAGCAGGAGATCGTCAACTCGTTGTCGCTCGTGTCCGATCAGATGTCGTGGACGATGGCCGCGGACCACGGCGACCCGTTCCAGCGGGTGCAGTGGTTCACCCTCGGCCGTAACGCGGGTGTCGACGCCTGCTTCACCCAGCTCTCGGATCCGTCGGCTTCGACCGTGCCGAGCTCGATCGACGTCCCGTCGTCGACGCAGGTCCCCGTGCCGCCGAGCGCGGGTGGTCCGACGGCCCCGCCGACGTCCTGACGTTCCCGCAGACCATCGGTCAACACCCGGGCGGATGTCCCGGGTGTTGACGGTGCCGCGTGGCACGCTCGATCCGTCGGCGCTGCCCGCGGTGACCGGACCGCCGTCGTGCGCCGAACGGGTCGACGTGAAACGAGGAGTGCATGCGGTCGCGTTTGCTGGTCGTCGGGGTCGTTCTGGTCCTGACCGTGGTCACCGGCGTCCTGATCTACCAGGGGAACACAGGCACGTCGACGGCCGGATCGACGGTGACCACCTCGGCCACCGTCGACCCGTTCGCCACCACGACGGCGCCGATTCCGGAGGTGGCGCCCCCGCCGGACGAGCGTCCGCCCACGAACGTCCCGATGACCAAGCTGGAGCCGGGTGACGCTCCGCCGCAGTTCATCATCTTCTCCTTCGACGGCGCCGGCTCCCACCAGCGCTGGAACGAGTTCATGGCGGTCGCGGACGAGACGAACTCACGTTTCACCGGTTTCCTGTCCGGCATCTATCTGCTCGGCGACGAGGGCAAGGCGGCCGGCGCCTACACCGGTCCGGGGCATCCAACCGGCAAGGCGGCGATCGGCTACGGCGGCCCCGAGTCCGAGATCGTCACCGAGGTCGAGGACCTGAACCTGGCCTACGCCAAGGGCCATGAGATCGGCACCCACTACAACGGTCACTTCTGCGACGACGCGCCGCCCGGCGGAAACCAGTGGACCACCGCCGACTGGAACGACGAGCTGGACCAGTTCTTCACGTTCGTCGAGGACTGGAAGCAGATCAACGGCTACACCGACGCGCCCGATCTGAAGGTGCCGGCCGATTCCATCAAGGGCGGCCGCACACCGTGCCTGACCGGCAAGCTGGAGACACTGACCCCGGCGTGGAAGGCGCACGGCATGACCTACGACTCGTCGATGCCGGCTCCCAGGAACGGGATCTACTGGCCGCAGAAGGTGGACGGCATCTGGGAGTTCTACATGCCACAGGTCTACTCGCCCGGCTTCGACGGCATGACGACGGCGATGGACTACAACTTCTGGGCCAAGTTCAACGGGGCCCGGGACGAACCGGAGACCGCCCCGGAGCTCAGGTCGATCGTCAAGGGCACCTATGACTACATGTTCGACCAGGCCTACAACGGCAACCGGGCCCCGATCCTGATCGCCAACCACTTCAACAAGTGGAACGGCGACTCGTTCAACCCGCCCGCGATGGACTTCATGCGAGAGAAGTGCGGGCAGGAGGGTGTCTACTGCGCCACCTATCAGGACGTCATCGCGTGGATGGAATTGCAGGACCCGGCGGTGCTGGAGGAGCTGTTGTCGCGGGCTCCGGTTGCCGGCGCGGCCCCCTGAGCCCGGCCCCTTTGTTGCTGTTGATCATGGCGCTGTGCCCGCTCGACACCGGCGTGTCGCGGATTCCGTCGGTGTGTCGCGGGCAGCGGCCATGATCAACAGCGAGGTGGGTGCCGCTGAGCCGGGGAGCGGCCCGGCGGCGTCGGGCGTTACGCCTCGTGCCGGTCGGCGTTGGCGTGGATGGCGTCCCGCAGCCACTGGGCCAGGCCCGGCGCGACCTGCTCGTACGTGCGGGTGAAACGCTCGTCGGCGACGTACATGTCGCCCAGTCCGCGGTGCATCTGGTAGCCGCAGTCGTAGAACACCTCGATGCTGCGACGGTGCTCCTCGGCCAGGTCCATGGCCTCGTCGCTGTCCGGGGCAGCGCCGCCCGCCATCGCGGCGGCCAGCCGACGGTTCAGGTCGTCGCCGGCCTCCTTGATCTCGATCCACTCCTGCTTGGTCAGCTTGGAAGTCCGCTGCTGCGACTGCTTCCAAGCGTCCGTCTCACCCCACCGCTGCTCCGCCTCGGTTTCGTAGTCCTCGCTGTAACTCGGCCCGAAGATCTCGAACTTCTCTTCGGGTGTCAGTTGAATTCCCATGGTGTGTGCCTCCAGTTCCTTGTCCACTGCCGCGACCATCGCCTCGAGCCGATCTATCCGTTCGGTCAGGAGCTCACGCTGCCGTCGCAGGTGAGCCCCGGTCCCGGCGACGGGATCGTCGAGAATGGCCGCGATGTCGTCCAGGGAGAAGCCCAGCTCCCGGTAGAACAGGATGTGCCGCAACCGGTCCAGGTCCGCGTCGGAATACCGGCGATACCCGGCTGCGGTGCGGTCCTGCGGTTCCAGCAGGCCGATCCGGCCGTAGTGGTGCAACGTCCGGACCGTCACTCCCGCCAGCTCGGCCACCTGGCCCACCGAATAGCTCATCGCACTGACCTTCTCGGGTGCCAAGCTCGCTCATTGCCCTTCATTCCCTGGAATGACGTCCGGGTTCCCGTCACCCGGACGTCATCGAGGATGGAACCTGACGTTACGTCAGGGTCAAGGCCATTTCGCGGAGTTTCTCAGCCGGTGCCCGATCGCAGGTCGTAGACCGTCACTCCGTCGACGGTGCTGGCGGTGAAGTTCGCCTCGACCCATTCCTGGATCGCCGAGCCGGCCCCGCCTCGACCACCGACGCCCCCGCCGCCCATACCCCCGCCCAGGATGTAGTAGCTGATCTCGCCGTTTGCGACGTACTCCTGGAACTGGGCCAGGGTGGGGTAGGGGTCGCCGGAGAACCCACCGATGGCCATCACCGCGGTGTCGGTGTACAGGATGTACGGGGCGGCGGACTGCGCGCCGGACACCGCGGCGGACCAGCGGGTGGTGGTGGCTTCGAGCAGGTCGATCAGCTCGGAGCCGACGGTCGTCGACCCGCCGCCGGGCGCGCCGGCGCCCCCGATGCCAGCGGCCGGCGGGGTGAAGCCTGCGCCGCCCGACTGTGCCGTTCCGTCCGATGTACCGCCCGGCCCGCCGTCGTCGCCCGTCGCGGTCCCGCCGGGCACGGTGAACTGACCCGTGCCGTTCTGCCCGGTGCCGTCGCCCCCGCGGGTACCGCCGAATCCGCCGCCTGGGCCGCCGGCCGCCGCGGATCCGGATGGTCCGGACGACGGGATCGAGCCGGTGTGCGGGGTGGCCGCGGTGACCGCCGTCCAGGCTGCGGTCCCGGACAGCGCGGTCAGCGAGCCGACCAGCAGGCCGACGACGGCCAGCCGCCGCAGCCTGCCGGCCGAGATCGCCAGCACGGCGGCTCCGGCAAGGGCGCCGATCAACACCACCCAGCGCAGCCACGGCAGCCAGCTCGCGTCCCGGCCGAGCAGGACGAACGACCAGATCCCGGTGACGGCGATCATCAGCGCCAGCGCGATCCGCACGACGTGGTTGTCGCGGCCGCGCCACAGTTCCCGCCCGGAGATCGCCACGGTGGCGGCGATGAACGGAGCCAGCGCGACCGCGTAGTACGGGTGCACGGTGCCCTCCATGAAGGAGAAGACCAGCGCGGTCAGCACCATCGCGCCGCCCCACAGGATCAACGCGGCGCGGATCCGGTCGGTGCGGGGGAAGCGGCGGGTGAACCAGAGCCCGGCGAGCAGCCCGATCAACGCGGCTGGGATCAACCAGGAGATCTCCGCACCGAACGCGGTCCCGAACATCCGGCCCAGTCCGGTCGAACCGCCGAACCCGGCGTTACCGCCGCCGAATCCGGCGCCGCCACCGAAACCGCCGCCACCGTTGCCGGCGCCGCCGAAGATCCGCGACAGGCCGTTGTAGCCGATGGCTAACTGCCACAACGAGTTGTCGGTGCTGCCGCCGATGTACGGGCGGGAGCCGGCCGGCCACAACCAGACCAGCAGCACGTACCAGCCGGCCGACAGGACCAGCGCGACGCCGGCGGCGAGCAGATGCCAGACACGAGTCCACAGCCGTGCGCGGCCCGCGACCAGGTACGCCAGCGCGAACGCCGGCAGCACGAGTAAACCCTGCAGCATCTTGGTCAGGAACGCGAATCCCAGGGCGACGCCGGCCAGCAGCAGCCAGCGCAAAGCCGTTCGGCCGCGCTCGGTCTCGATCGCCCGAACGACCAGGTAGCCGGCCAGGGTCATCAGGAAGACCAGCAGCGCGTCGGGGTTGTTGAACCGGAACATGAGCGCTGCGACCGGTGTCAGCGTGACCATCGCACCGGCAACCAGCCCGGCGGCATCACCGGACCACCGCCGGACGGCCGCCCAGACCAGCGCGACCGTGCCGACGCCCAGCAGGGCCTGTGGGATCAGCATCGACCAGGAGCTGAAGCCGAAGATCCGGCCGGACAGCGCCATCAGCCAGATCGACGCCGGTGGCTTGTCCACGGTGATCGCGTTCGACGAGTCGAGGGAGGCGAACAGCCATGCTTTGAGGTCCTGCGTGCCCGCCTTGACCGCCGCGGCGTAGAAGTCGTTGGCGTACCCGGAGGCCGACAGGTTCCACAGGTAGAGGGCGGCCGTCGCCGCAAGCAAGCCCCACAGCGTGGGCCGGGCCCAGTGCGGATCTTCGGCCGGGCCGAGGAGCAGGCGGCCCACCCGGCCGCGCCGACTCGGCGGGAGCGGAGCGGGCGGTGGGGGCGGGGTCCCGGTGGCGGGGCCGTCGGTCAGTGTCGACATCGGCTATCTCTCGATCGGTGGGATGGTCAGGGACGGGGTCCCGGGTCGGTGGAACACCCAGCCACGCAGCAGCACGAACCGGACGACCGTGGCAAGCAGGTTCGCCAGCACGAGAACGAGAATCTCGATCGGAACGCTCGGAGCCGGGTCGATGGCGGTGAGCAACGCGAGCGATCCACTCGTGATGGCCAGCCCCAGCAGGAACACCCCGAGGCCTTGGAACTGGTGTCGGACGCGGCCCTCCCGGCCGCGAATCCCGAAGGTGAGGCGCCGGTTGGCCGTCGTGTTCGCGACGGCGGTGACGGCCAGCGCGAGAAGATTGGCGGTCTGTGCGCCCATGCCGAGCCGGAACAGGAAGAACAGCACCAGGTATGCCACCGTGCTGACCGCGCCGATCGCGATGAACCGAACGAGCTGACTGGTCATTCCGGCCGGCACCCCGGGGGTGTCCGGCTCGAGCGGTGCACGGCCGAGCTGCCCGCGGACCTCGGCCAGCGGCAACGCCCCGCCGGCCAGTGCCCTGCCCACTCGCCAGACCCCGCGCAGGTCGTCCTTCGCGGTCTGCACGATGTCGACGCGGGAGTCCGGGTCGTCGATCCAGTCCACGGGCACCTCGTGGATGCGCAGGCCGGACCGTTCGGCGAGGACGAGCAACTCGGTGTCGAAGAACCAGCCGTTGTCCTGCACCAGGGGAAGCAGCTGCCGGGCGACGTTGCGGCGGATCGCCTTGAAGCCGCACTGGGCGTCGGAGAAGCGGGTGGACAGGGCGCCATGCAGGATCAGGTTGTAACAGCGGGAGATGATCTCGCGCTTCGGTCCACGGACCACCCGGGATCCGCGGTGCAGTCTGGTGCCGATCGCCACATCCGAGTGCCCGGAGACCAGCGGGGCCACCAGCGGCAGCAGCGCCGAAAGGTCCGTGGACAGGTCGACGTCCATGTACACCAGGACGTCCGCGTCGGAGTGCAGCCAGACCTGTTTGAGCGCTCGGCCGCGGCCCTTCTCCGGCAGATGGACCACCCGCACATCCGGGTACTGGTCGGCGAGCCGATCGGCGATCTCGGCAGTGCGGTCGGTGGAAGCGTTGTCCGCCACCGTGATCCGGAAACTCATCGGAACCCGGGAGCTCAGATGATCGTGGAGCCGCGCCACGCTGCGGGGCAGGTCGAATTCCTCGTTGTGGACGGGGATGACGATGTCGAGGGCCACCCGGGTCGGTCCGCTCGTCGGGTCGTCCGGCTCGTCGCCCGGAGCCAGATCCCGCCCGTCGCTCAGCATGAACGCGCTCATGCCGACGACGGTGCGCCGCGGCGCTGTGGACGCCGCACGTCACGGCTGTGCGATTGCTTTGCCGATCCACGTGACCGTGGCGCGGCCACCGACCCACACCGACCTGCACCGGGTCGGCGTGAATGGGCCGACCGGTTCGGAGGCGCGCTCAGCGGCGGCGGTGGTCCACCCGGGATGCTCGGTGGCCGAACCGCGGCCGGCGCACGCCACTGCACTCGATCAGCCGCATGACCCGCTGCCGGTGCCCCAGCCACGGTTCCAACAGTTCGAGCATGCCGTCGTCATCGACCGGGCGGCCGATCAACCCCGACCCGACGAGAGCAGGAAGGTGGTAGTCGCCAACGCTGACGGTGTCCGGGTCGCCGTGCGCGCGTTGCACGATCTCGGCTGAGGTCCACACCCCGATGCCAGGGACCGCGCGCAGCGTCGCGGTGACGTCCGGCCCGCCGCGGCCGCGCTCGACGGTGCGCTGCAGTGCATGCGCAACCCTCGCCGCCCGCACGACGGCGGCCGCGCGCCCCGGGTCGACGTTCGCCCGGTGCCATTCCCAGGACGGGATGCGGCGCCACTGCTCGACCGACGGGGCCACCCGCATGCCCGGCGGAGCCGGACCGGGAGCGGGAGAACCGAAGCGGATCACCAGGTCTCGCCACGAACGCCGGGCGTCCACGCCGACCACCCGTTGCTCGAGTACCGCCGGCACCAGGGCCTCGAAGACCAGCGTGGTGCGTGGGATCCGCAGGCCAGGATGGGCGCGGCGGCTGCTGTGCAGCAGGGGGTGGGTGGAGGTGTCCAGCTCGGACCAGTCGTCGCCGGCGCCGAGCAGTTCCGGCAGCTGCGCGGTCGCCCAGGTAGCGCCGGAACCCCAGGCCATGGACCGGATGCCCCACCGGTGGCCGGCGGCCAGGTGCATCGTGACCGGGCCGTGCGGGGTCGACGAGGTCCGCCAGATCCCGCCGGCTTCGTACCGAAGGGTGGGATCGTGGCTACCGCGGCGCAGCGGCCACAGCACCTGCGTCGGCTCGACCGGATGCGGCGGAGTCCAGGTGTTGCACACCACCCTGCCGGTCGGTGTTGCGGGCGCCTCGGTCACGTGAGCCACTGTGCCAGGTGTCACCCGACTGGGTCAGGCCCGGTGAGTTGCGCTGATCCATGACTCGCTAGAAACGGACAAGACGGCGCTGTAAGTGGGCTTGGAACGGCGGACCGGCCCAGCAGGGGCCGTCCCCTCAGGGTGAATCCGCTGGGTTGGGCCGGGTTGCGGCCGGGTCGCCGGCGAGATCCACGTGGCCGGGCTTCTTCAGCTGGTGACGTGGACGCGGGCGGGCGGGCACGGAGTTGGCTGGGTGAGATCCACGTGGCCGGGCTTCTTCAGCCGGCAGTGCGGATCTCGACCGACGCGGCCGCCAGCTTTCGGGCATTCCGGGCGCCGGGCGGTTCGACTGATCAGCGCAGGCACGGGAATTGACCCCCGCCAAGATGCGCGTATCGGGCATTTCGGTCGTCCGGGGTTCACCGATCAGCGCAGGCTCAGAACTGCTGACTCATCGGCCCATGACCGTCGGCACAGCCTCCGGACAGGCCATCGACACACCCTCGGGGATGGTTCCCGCCCACGAAGGCGGACCGCGACCGAGACAGGAGCATCCAATGACGTCCGACGACGGACAGCGACCGGCGACCCCCACTGAGCCGACCCCCACCGAGCCGACCCCCACTGAGCCGACCCCCGCGACTCCGACCTGGGGCGCACCTGGCCCACCCGGCGGGTCACCACAGTGGGCCGCTCAACCGCCCGGCGAACCACCGACCTGGGGTGCGCCGCCCGCGGCGGCACCGGGCGGGAAGCCGCCATCGAGGTGGAAGACCTGGCAGAAGGTGACGGTTGGTGGCGCGCTGGCCACCGTCGTCGCGATCGGTGGGTTCGCGGCGGTATCCGCAGCCAACGCCTCGTCCGGCACGACCGGCACCAGTCAGACGGGAGCGAGCGGCGGTCAGGGATTCGGCGGCGACGCCGCCGGCAGATCCGGCACCCAAGGGATGCGGGGCGGCATGGCCGGCGTGATGGGACTGGCGAACGCGCTGCACGGCGACTTCGTGGTGTCCGCCGACGACGGCACCCAGGTCGTGCGCCTGCAGGTCGGCGAGATCACGGCCCTGTCAAGCGATTCGCTGACGGTCACCAGCACGGACGGCTACCTCTCGGCGTACTCGGTCGGTACCGGGGTCGATGTCTCGGGACTCGCGCAGGGCGATACGGTCCGGGTGATCGGCACGGTCGACGGGGACGTCGCGACCGCGACGACCGTGCTCGGCGGTGAGCTTGCGGCGGGCGGTGCCGGCGGGTTCGGGCAGGGCGGCATGCCGTCGCCGCCCGACGGGATGACGCCACCGAACGACGCGGGTCAGGCGCCGCCGACCTCCTGACCGGTCCCGGGGTTCAGTTCCCAACCGTCCCATCCGGCCCGGGATGGGCCAGGGCTACGGTCAACGCGGCGACGACATCCGGGTCGTCCCACAGCGGCCCGTACAACTCGCGCAGCTGGCCCACCCGGTACCGGACGGTCTGCGGGTGCACGTGCAGGGCCCGCGCGACCTCGTCGCGGCGGCCCAGGTGCAACAGCCAGGCCCGCAGGGTCTCCACGAGCCGGTCGGCGGTCGCCGGCCTGATGTCGGCCAGTGGCGCGAGGGCGCGGTCCCGCAGGTCGGCGAGCGCATCGGGGTCCGCCGACACGACGAGCGCGGTCAGTTGCTCCTCGGTGTCGGCCAGACCGTCCACCCGAGGGATGGCCAGCCGATGGGCGCGCAGCACCCGGAGGTACGAAAGGCGCGCCAGAGTCCACGGTTTGGCCGGCCCGAGGTAGGCATCCAGGCCCCGCAGCACGTTCGCGACGGCGGCGCGCCCGGCGCCCTCTGCGTCCGGGACGAGCAGCACGGTCAGCTCCGATTGCTCGTCCGGTGACATGCCCGGCAGCTCGTCCGTCCGCAGCGTCCGGTCGTCCAGGCTGGTCACTGCGCGGGAGGCGTGACCGGTGGGCAGCAGCACCGCCGCCAGGGTCGCGGGCGGGCGCCAGCCGATGCGATCGGCCGCCTCACCCAGCCGCTGGGCCGACTCACCCACCAGCAGCCCGCGGACCAACCGGTTCAGGTATCGCTCGCGGACCCGACCGGTCGTGGCGAGCTCGTCGGAGTGGCCCGCCGCGCTCGCCGCGGACAATTCGTCGATGTAGGCGAAGACGAGTTCGGCGAAGCGGGCCATGGTGTCCGCGGGGAGCCCGTTCTCCACGGCGGTCCGGGAGAACTGGCGCCACGACTCGCGGGCCCCGATCCGGTAGGCGGCCAGCAGTGCCTCCATGGACCGGCCGGCGCGGGCCTCGCCGCGGCCGAGCGAGTAGGCGCCGTCGAGGGCGGGCGAGCGCGGGCTGCCGGCGGCGCCGCCGCTGGGGCGGCCGGCAAGCTTGAGGAAGCCACCCAGGGCAAGTTCCACCGCGGATCGGATGTTGGCGCCGATGGGTCCGGACAGCGCGTCCGTATAGGCCGGGACCTGCACGATGATCGCCCGCACCGTCAACTCGGCGACCTCCGGCAGGCGGGAACGCAGCAGCGCGACGATCGCCTCACCCAGATCCAGATCGGCGGCCCCGCTGGTCATGTCACGGGCCGCCGTCGCGTCGTTCGACACCATTGTTCACTCCGCATAATTTCGATGCAGATTTTCACGTCAGCAGCGCAGGAGATTACCCATGCCCTACAGGCAGAGTAGTCGTCATGACCGCAGTGACCGGGGGCGACGGACGCAGCCCGGGGGTGGCTGGAAGATGGCGACGGCGCCTGTGGGGGATCGCGGAGGCGATGGCGTCGCCGCGGCGCCCCGCGGACTACCTGGACATGTTCCATCCGTTGCGCCGCGGCGCAGATCTGCGGGGACGCGTGGTCGCCGTCCGGCCAGAAGCCGGCGATGCGGTCACGGTCGTGCTGCGGCCCGGGGCCGCGTGGCGATCCCACGTCCCCGGCCAGTACGTCCGGGTCGGGCTGGACGTCGACGGGATCCGTCGGTGGCGCTCCTACTCGATCACCAGCCCGCCGGCCACCGCCGACGAGACCATCTCGATCACCGCGAAGGCCGTTCCCGGTGGAACCGTCAGCGCGCACCTGGCGCAGCGGTTGGCCCCCGGTGATCTGGTGCATCTGGATCAGGCCTGCGGTGACTTCGTCCTGCCCGACCCCGCGCCGGACAAGGTCCTTTTCATCACCGGCGGGAGCGGGATCACCCCGGTCATCGGCATGCTGCGTTCCGGTCTCGAACGGTTGCGCGACGTGGTGCTCGTCCACTCCGACTCCACCGACCGCCACGTGATCTTCGGCGCGGAACTGCGGACCCTCGCGGCCGGTGGACACATCCGGTTGGTCGAGAAGCACACCGAGCGGGCAGGCAGGCTCGGCATGGGCGAACTCCGTTCGCTGGTACCCGATCTCGCCGAGCGCCAGGCGTGGGCCTGCGGCCCGGCCGGGCTGCTCGACGAGATCGAGTCCTACTGGGCCGATCTGGGCTCCAGGCATCGGTTGCGGACCGAACGGTTCCGGACCGTGCTGGCAGCACCCGGGCAGGGTGGCACGGTCGAGTTCGCCGCCGCAGGCCGGACCGTTGACTGCGGCGGCGCCACCTCCATCCTCGATGCGGCGGAGGCGGCCGGCGTACTGATGCCCTCCGGCTGCCGGATGGGTATCTGCTTCTCCTGCGTCCTACCGCTGCACGAGGGCACCGTGCGGGACTTGCGAACCGGCGAGATCACCAGTGCTCTGCCCGGCGACGGGGTACTGGTGCAGACCTGCGTCTCCGCGGCCGCCGGCGCGTGCCGAATCGACAACTGATCCGCGACGGCCCGAACCACCACAACCGGAACCATAACTTCACTGCGACAACAGATATCGATCGAGGAGCACAGCACCCATGACCGTCATGCAACGCAAGGACGTCAATCCGATCGCCCACCTGACCGCCGATGACATCGAAGAGATCGGACGGCGGCTGGACGCGATCCGAGCCGAGGTGATCGCCACCCGGGGCGAGCGCGACGCCGCCTATATCCGCCGGGTCATCGACGTGCAACGCAAGCTGGAACTGGGTAGCAGGATCGTGCTCTTCGCGTCGTTGTTCCCGCCCGCCTGGATCCTCGGCACCGCCGGGCTGTCGGTCGCCAAGATCCTGGAGAACATGGAGATCGGGCACAACGTCATGCACGGCCAGTGGGACTGGATGCGTGACCCGAAGATCCACTCGACGACCTGGGAATGGGACAACGCGTCGCCGGCCGCGCAGTGGAAGCACGCCCACAACGAACTGCACCACACGTACACCAACGTGATCGGACGGGACAACGACCTGGGCTACGGGATCATGCGGGTCGACGAGGACCAGCGCTGGCATCCGACGTACCTGCTGCAACCGCTGTGGTGCTTCGTCAACGCTTGCTTCTTCGAGTTCGGCATCGCCGCGTACGATCTCGAACTCGGCAAGAACCTGAGCTCGAAGCAGCGCCGGTCCGACCCGGAGTTCAAGGCCCGGGCCAGGCAGGTGCTGCGCAAGATCCGCAAGCAGGCGCTCAAGGACTACGTGGTGCACCCGTTGCTGACCGGGCCGGCCTTCCTGACCACCATGGCCGCCACCGCAACCGCCAACCTGGTCCGCAACCTGTGGACCAACTCGGTGATCCTGTGCGGGCACTTCCCGGAGGGTGTCGAGACGTTCGAGAAGCATTCGATCGACGGTGAGACCAAGGGCGAGTGGTACCTGCGGCAGATGCTCGGTTCGGCCAACATCTCCGGCGGCTGGGCGATGCACATCATGACCGGGAACCTGTCGCACCAGATCGAACACCATCTGTTCCCCGACCTGCCCAGCAATCGTTATCGGGAGATCGCGCCGCAGGTGAAGCAGATCTTCGACGACTACGGTCTGCGCTACGTCACCGGCCCGCTGCCCAAGCAGGTCGGCTCGGCCTGGGGCAAGGTGTTCCGGCTGTCCCTGCCCAACGAGTTGGCGGTGCGGCTCAAGCGGCGCCGCCCTGTGCGTGAGCTCCCGCGCCCCGCCGTGCTGGCCGAGCGCCGGGCGGCATACGGGTTGGTCCCGGAACCGGTCGCGGTCTGAGACGCAGTGCTCCGACCCGGGGCCCGGCGGGACCTCCGGGGACCGGCTACGCGGATGGACCGGGATCCACCAGGCCTTCACGGACGGCCCACAGCGCAGCCTGGGTCCGTGACGTGACGTTCAGTTTGGCGAAGAGGTTCGCGGTGTGGGCCTCGACGGTCCGGTTGCTGATGGCCAGGAGCCGGGCGATCTCGCGGCCGGAGTGGCCCTGGGCGATGAGGATGAGCACCTCGCGCTCCCGTGCGGTCAACGCGCGGTCGGTCGCGGACTTGCCGGGCGCCGAGGTCATCAGACGGTACGCGACGACGGCGTCGAGGTGGACGATGCCCCGGTGCGCGGCGATGATGGCGACCGCGAGGTCGTCGATGTCGCTGCCCTTGAGGACGTAACCGGAGACGCCGGCGAGCATCGCGCTGTGCACACGCTCGGTGTCGCCGTAGTTGGTCAGCACGACCACCTTCACAGAGGGGTGGGACTGCCGGATCCGGGTCGCCACCTCGATGCCGTCCAGGTCCGGCATGACCAGGTCCATCAACACGACGTCGGGCAGGTTCCCCTCGTCGGCGAGTTCGGCCAGCCGGGTCAATGCGCTTTGCCCATCGGGGGCCTCACCAATGAAACGGGTGGCCGGGAACTGGTCGAGGACCGCCACCAGCCCGGCTCGCACCACGGCGTGGTCGTCGACAACGAAGACGCTGATCTGGGTCTGTTCGTCAGTCATCGCATCCGCCTGCCGTCACACCGATTCGGTGGGACGGATGACCGGTGCGCGGAAGCGGACGGTCGTCCCGTGGCCGACACCGCTGACGATCTCCAACGAGCCGCCGATCGCATCGGCCCGCTCGCGCATGGTCAGCAGCCCGAAGTGACCGGCCGCCAGTGCCGCGGAAGGGTCGAAACCCTGGCCGTCATCCGTGATCTCGACCAGGAGCGAACCCTGCTGCTGGGTCGTGTCCTGGGCCAGCCGGATGTGCACGTGGGTCGCGCCGGAGTGTTTGACGGCATTGTGCAGCGCCTCGGTCACGAGCCGGTAGATGTTCTCCTCGGCCCGCGGTTCGATGGGCAGGCGCTCCAGCGGCGCCGACACGTCGATGGAGGCGCGCGTTCGTTGGGCCAGTGCGGAGACACTGCCCTCGATCGCCGCGACGAGGCCGACTCTGGACAGCGTCGCGGGATGCAGGTCGCCGATGACGTCGCGCATGTCCTGCAGCGCGGACTGGGCGAGTTCGGTCAGTGCCCCCACGCTGTCCGAGATGGGCAAGGCGCCGGCCGGGTCTCGACGGATCGCCAACGCAATGGCCTTGGCATGCAGGGTGATCGAGAACAGCTTCTGGCTGATCGCGTCGTGCAGGCCGCGAGCGATGCGGTTGCGTTCCTCCAGTTCGGACCGCCGCCTGGACTCTGCGAACAGACGCGCGTTCTCCACCGCGACCGCGGCCTGGTCACAGATGGCGGTGAAGAACGTCAGGTCACGTTCGGTCGGGTGGTGTCCGGGCCGGCAGTAGGCGTTCATGGCGCCGACCGGCACCCCGCGAACGATCAGCGGGACGGCCACGAAGTCGCTCCACTCGAAGCTGGCGAACCAATCGTGCATCGGTGCCCAGGTCGGGTCGGCCAGCATGGCGCGACGGCGGTCCCGGCGGACGAGGGGCCTGCCCTCGGCGACGGCCAGGATGCTCATCATCTCGCCACCGTTGCGGTGGACCTGGTCGTGTCGCAGGTCGAAGTCGTCGGGCAGGTGGGTTGTGCCGGCGGCCCCGGTGACACCGGTCCGTTTCGTCACCGGGTCGATCAACAGGATCTGCGTCGCCGCCAGGTCGGCAGTCTGCCACACCTCGCGCGCGACGGCGCTGAGCGTGTCCCGGATCGAACCGGCGTAGGCGATGCTGCCCGCGGCGCGGGCGAACGAGGCCAGCCGTCGATCGTGGCCGATCGATTCTTCCAGGTCGCGCAGGACGGTCACGATCACCTCACGGTGGTCCGGTGCGGTCGTTCGGTGATCGGAGCACTCGATGGTCCGGGCGGTCCCATCGGTCAGACGCAGGTCGATGCGGGCCGGCACGGGTGACCGGGCGAGTTCGGGGTGAGCCGCGAGCGCACTCTCCAGGTCGGGCGTCTCCAGGAGTCTGAGCGTCTCCGCGTTCGCATACAGGTACTCCCCGGTGGCGCGCCGCACGGTGATGCCGTGCCGGGACGCCTCGAGCAGGCCGGCCAGCGAGTCCGGACCGAGCAACTCGCCCAGGTGCTGGACCGGCCCGGCCGGACCGGTGTCGGTTGGTCGCCCGCGCATCTGAACCTCCTCACGTCGTCGCCGAGATCTTCCCGCCGCGACGACGGCGACGGAGTGCCCGGGTCCGGCGGTCGGCATCTGATCATCCCGCCGGACAAGGCGAACGGCCCAACTCACGCGAGCGGTGGTTTCAGCCGGTCCACGCGCGCATCCCGAGCGCGCCCGCCGGGTGACCCGAACCCTGGGCGCACAGTTCGTAGGACAACGCTCGGCCGGCGAAGACGACCGCGGCCCTGGCCTGGCCGAGCTGGTTGACGTCGTCCTCGGTGACCACCTCCAGGGCTGCGACGGCCACCCCGCCACCGGCGAAGACCGGTACGGCGAGCGCGCTCGCATTCGGGCCGATCTCCTTGTGGCTGGTGGCCACCTGGGTCAGTCGAATGGCCGACACCGCCTGCCGCAATTCGATCTCCGAGGTCAGCGTGGACGGCGTGAACCTTGGCAGGGGGCCATTCACTATCGCGCCGAAGACGGCGGAAGGGGCGAACGCCAGAAGCACCTTGCCCATTGCCGTGGCGTGCACCGGAAGTGCCTTCGGTTCGAATCTGGCCGGAGTGGGCCGCCCGTCCGGTGTCTTTTCCAGGTAGCGCAGACGGTGCCCGGACAGGACGCCCAACCGTGCGGTCAGCCTGGTTGCCGCCGCGAGATCGCTGATCACCCGCCTGCCCTTCTCGCACGGTTTCGGTGCCTCCCGCGAACGGCCGGCGATGGCCGTCAGGGCGCCGCCGACGCGATAGCTTCGGTCGGAGGTGCGTTCGAGCAGGCCCCAGGTGGTGAGCTCTTGGGTGAGCCGGTGCGCCGTCGACATCGGCAACTGTGCAGCCCGAGCGATTTCCGACAAGGTCTGCGCGTCGACTCCGCCGAAGGCCTGCAGTATCGTCGCCAACTTACTGGTGACGGAGCGCCCGTCGATGGAATTGCTCATGACGGACCGGGGTCGTCCGGACGTGGCCGTTCGATGCGGAGTGGCACTTTCCATCGCGTTGGGCGCTCGCGACTCGCTTCTGACATCGGCTGTCCCCAACTCGTCGGCCCTGACAACGTGGCGCGGTCGAGTAGAACATGTCCGAGGTGGCCGTACAGCCGTGAAAATGCGGACTTGAGATAAGTGGAATCACCTAGATCGACGCACCGGGTGTCGCGTCCTCGCGCGATTTGCCGAGCCGGCATCGGTGGACCGATATCCGAGTTCGCGGGACAGACACGATGCGGCGAATGTCAGCACGGTGACCAGGCGGCCGAGATCGTCGCGGCTGTCGGCTCCGGTCAGTTCCAGTGCCGCGACCACGTGCTCGGATCGGTCCCGGATGGGCACCGCAAGGCTCGTCACCCCGGTTTCCAGTTCGTTCCGGCTGGTGGCGATGCCACCGCAGGCGCGGATGCCGGCCAGTGCCCGACGGAATACCTGTGGCGAGGTCAGGGTGTGCGACGTGTACGGGAAAAGTCCTTGCATGATGAGGGTCTCGACGACTTGTGGCGGCGCGAAGGCCAGCAGGACCTTGCCCAGCGCGGTCGCGTGTGCGGGCAGCCTGGTTCCCTTCCGGAACCTGGAAACGGGATCCGGGCCGGGGTCCTTCTCGACATAGCTGATGCGCAGTCCGCTCAACATCCCCAAGCGGGCGCGAAGGCCGGTCGCTTCGGCCAGATCCGCGACGACGAAGGGTCCGAGTTCCTCGATCGCCGGTGTCGTCGGGACCGGGTGCCCGGCGAGTCGAACGAGTGGCCCCGCCCGGTAGGTCCCGGTGGCCGTGCACTCGAGCAGGCGGCGCGAGGTCATGTCGGTCACGAGTCGATGGGTGGTCGATACCGCGAGATCGGTCCTGGTCGCGATCTGCGCGACCGAGTGCTCGGCGCCTTCGTTGAAGACCAGAAGGATGGCCGCCACCTTCGTGGCCACGGACACTCCCGGTGTGTTGGCATTGCCAGCCATCTCGACCCTCCTCGGCCGTGCAGCATCGGACGGTCCGCCCCGGTCACCCGTGACCGCAACCGGTCGACCGCCTTCGACGATGCGGCGCATCCGGCCGTTCTGCAAATGTTGGCTTCCGGCGAACGGAAACCGCATGCGGAGGCCGCGCCGATCATCCTCGATCCCAGGCGGGGACCGATGGGATCGAAATTCCGTCCATCGGAATGGGCTCATTGACGCGCCCCGACGGGGCAGGCAAGGTGTGCTTCAGTCGTGGGACGAGGAAGCCGGACAGAAAAGCGAATCGGCCATCGGAACAGCCAAACCCCACCGATTTCCGTGCCTTCGGTTGGGCACGTCGGCGAATTCCGATCCGCGGCTGAACTCTGCTCGATCTTGTTGAAAGGGGTCCCGTGGACCAAACAAGCCAGTTGAACCCCCGCGCGAGGTATGCAGGTTGGGTCGCCCCGCTGTGCTGGATCTCGGTCGCGCTCGAGGGCTTCGACCTCGTCGTCCTCGGTGTCGTCCTCCCCGCCCTGCTCAAGTACGAGCCGTGGGGATTGAATCCCAATACGGCATCGCTGATCTCCGTTGTCGGGTTGCTCGGCGTCATGGCAGGCGCACTCGCGGTCGGCACGATCAGCGACATCATCGGGCGCCGGCAGACCATGTTGTGGACGGTGATCAGCTTCTCGATACTGACCCTTGCCTGCGCCTTCGCGCCAAACCCGATGACCTTCGGGGCGCTGCGCTTCCTGGCCGGGCTGGGCCTGGGCGGGGTGCTGCCGACCGCACTCGCGCTGATCAACGAGTACGCCAAGTCCGGTCGGGGCGGGCGGGCGACCACCACCATGATGACCGGCTACCACGTCGGCGCGGTGATCACCGCACTGCTGGGCATCCTGGTCATCGCACCTTGGGGGTGGCAGTCGATGTTCATCATCGGCGCCCTGCCAGCCATCGTCTTGGTCCCCGTGATGATCAAGTACCTGCCCGAGTCGAACGCCTACCTGCAGGCCAAGGCGGGTCTGGCGCCGACCGAGGCGTCGGACAAACCGGTCAAGCAGGCCAAGAACCCGGTCGGCATGCTCTTCCATCACGGCCTCGCCCGGTCCACCCTCGCGTTCTGGGTCGCTTCGTTCATGGGTCTGCTGCTGGTGTACGGGCTGAACACGTGGCTGCCGCAGATCATGCGCGAGGCCGGGTACGAGCTGGGTGCCGCGCTGGCCCTGCTGCTGGTGCTCAACGTCGGCGCGGTGCTCGGCCTGCTGGTCGCGGGTCAGGTGGCGGACAAGATCGGGACCCGGCGGTCGGCGATCGCCTGGTTCGCGATCGCGGCCCTGTTCCTGGCCCTGCTGTCGATCAAGCTGCCGGGCTTCGGGGTGTACGTCAGCGTCCTGCTCGCCGGAATGTTCGTGTTCAGTGCACAGGTGCTGATCTACGCGTACGTCGCCCATGTCTACCCGGCCGCCGCGCGCGGCACCGCGCTCGGCAGCGCTGCCGGTGTCGGGCGACTGGGCGCCATCACCGGTCCGCTGATCACCGGCGTCATGCTCACTGCCGGCGTCGCGTACCCGTGGGGGTTCTACCTGTTCGCCGTGGTCGCCGCGATCGGCGCCGGTGCCATCCTTCTGGTCGACCGCGACCCGACACCGACCGAACCGCTGCCGCTCACCGAGGACGACGCCGACCACGTCACCCACGTGACCCATCAACACGACAACTAGAAGTCCGTCAATCGCTGGAGGAATGACATGACCACCCCCGAAATCCTGCACACCCGTGTCGGTATCGTCGGCGGCGGACCCGCAGGGTTGATGCTCTCGCACCTACTGGCCAAGTCCGGCATCGACAACATCGTCGTCGAGAAGCGTGACCACGAGACGATCCGGACCACCCACCGGGCAGGCATTCTCGAGCATGGCAGCGTGTCGATGTTGGTCGATTCAGGTGTCTCGGGGCGGGTACTCACCGACGGGTACAAGCATGAGGGCATCGACCTGCGCTTCGGTGGAGTCAGCCACCGGATCGACTTCACCGACCTGGTCGGGGAGGCGGTCTGGCTATACCCGCAGAACGAGGTGTTCGTCGACCTGGCGGCCGCCCGCGCCCGGGACGGCGGGCAGGTGTACTACGAGGTGTCGGGCACGCAGGTGCTGGACCTGACGACCGATTCCCCGAAGATCCGGTTCACCGACGTCGATGGTCGCGCCAAGGAGATCCACTGCGACATCCTGGTCGGCGCGGACGGTTCGCAAGGCGTCTGCAAATGGGCGATCCCGCAGGAGGAGCGGGTGGACAACTTCGTGGAGTACCCGTTCGCCTGGTTCGGCATCCTGTGCGAGGCGCCGCCCAGCAGCGAGGAGTTGATCTACTGCAATTCCGAGCACGGGTTCGCGTTGATCAGCCAGCGGGACGATCACATCCAACGGATGTACTTCCAGTGCCCGACCGACGAGGACGTCAACGGCTGGACCGAGGAGATGATCTGGGCGGAGCTGCAGAAGCGCCTCGACGGTCCGGACGGGTTCCAGCTCAAGCGGGGGCCGATCTTCGAGAAGATGGTGCTGCGGTTCCGCAGCTATGTGTGCGAGCCGTTGCGGTACGGGAACCTGTTCCTGGCCGGCGATGCCGGACACACGGTGCCGCCGACCGGCGCGAAGGGGCTGAACCTGGCGTTCGCGGACGTGCGGGTGCTGTTCGAGGGGATCGACTCATTCTTCGCGACCGGGTCCAGGGATCTGCTGGACGCCTACAGTGACCGTGCGCTGCAACGGATCTGGAAGGCGCAGAACTTCTCGTACTGGATGACCAGCATGCTGCACAACCGCGCGGACGCCAGCCCGTTCGAGCGGAAGCGGTCGCTGGGCGAACTGGCCGGTGTGGTTCGGTCCCGGCACGGTTCGGCCTACCTGGCGGAGGCATACACAGGCTGGCCCAACGGCTGAGCGCTCGACCAGGCTCGCCTTGGCCTGGGGGTACGTCGTCCGCGCGGAAGGTCACCAGGGTCGCCGGGCCGCGCGGCACCAGCCGATAGGTGCCAGCCGGTCGGGCATCGAAATGCTCGACCTGCCCGGTCATCCCGGTCGGCGGCAGCCAGACCTCCAGCGCCCACGGGTCGACCAGCGCGGCCCACACTCGGCCGGAGGACGCGTGGATGAGCAGGGATGCTTCGTCGGTGCGGCCCATGGGGCCGACCCTACGTATCGCTTGGCGAGGCCGTCCATCCAGTGGCGGGCAAGGGACCCGCCATTCGTGGGCGACCGCCGGTCAGCTCGCCGCACCGGGCAGTCGAACAGTGAAAACCGTTCGACCGGGCCGACTGTCGACCCCGACCGAGCCGTGATGCGCGCCGACGACGGCGGCCACGATGGCCAGCCCGAGTCCGGTGGAGCCGGCGGCCCTGGATCGGGACGAGTCGCCGCGGACGAACCGGTTGAAGATCTCCGGTTGCAGTGCGGCCGGGATGCCGGGGCCGTCGTCGGTCACCGTGATCACCGCCGAGAGGCCGTCCGGGCCCGCCTCGGTGCGCAGGCCGCAGCTGACCGTCGAGCCGGCCGGGGTGTGCGTCCGGGCGTTGACCAGCAGGTTGGCCAGTACCTGGTGCAGGCGGGCGCCGTCCCCGGTCACGGTCACCGGATCTGCGGGCAGGTCCAGCTGCCACCGGCGCGTCGGCCCGGCCACCCTGGCATCGGACACCGCGTCGATGATCAGCATGCTCAGGTCAACCTCCTCGGCGGACAGCGGGCGGCCGGAATCCAGCCGGGCGAGCAGCAACAGGTCGTCCACCAGGGTCGACATCCGCGCCGACTCGGACTCCACCCGGCGCAGCGCGTGGGTGACCGTCTCCGGGTCGTCGCCGTCCCGTCGTGCCAGCTCGGCGTAGCCCCGGATGGAGGCCAGCGGGGTGCGCAACTCGTGGGAGGCGTCGGCGACGAACTGCCTGACCCGGGTCTCCGATTCCTGGCGCGACTTCAGCGCACCGGACACATGGCCGAGCATCTGGTTGAGTGCCGCCCCGACCTGACCGACCTCGGTGCGGGTGTCGGTGTCCCGCTCCGGGACGCGCACTCCGAGGTCGACCTCGCCGCGGTCCAGTGGCAGCGTGGTCACCTTGCGGGCGGTGGCAGCGACCCTGTCGAGGGGTCTGAGCGAACGTCGGACGATCCAGACCACGGCGAACGCTCCGGCGACCAGTGCGACACCGGTGACGATCAGCAAGATCATGCCGAGCTGGAACAGCGACCCCTGCACGGTCGCCATCGACAGGCCCGTGATCACGGTGACCCCGTCGCGTGTCGTGCTGGCCTTCACCCGGTAGCTGTCGTTCAGCCCCGGGATGGTGACGGTCTCGGGCGCACCGTTGGACTGGATGGACACGAGCGTCGAGTCGGCCTCGTCGGACAGCACCGTGCAGCCGGTCTTCGGGCTCACGACCCACGCGGAGACGACCTGCCCGTCCGTGACGTATGCGGTCACGCTGTACGCCGACTGCCCGAGAACACCCGGCCCCCTGACGATGTCGGCGCACGAGCCAGGCACTGTCACCGCCTGCCGACCGAATGGCGGGTTGGCGGCGAACTGGTGGGCCTGCTCGAGCTGATTGTCCAGCTGCCGCATGAGGTACCGGGACAGGTAGACCTCGGTGGTCACCCCCACCACCGCGCAGACCCCGACGATCAGCGCCATGATGCCGGCCATCAGCTTGCTGCGCAGGGTCACGGGAGCGCGAGGGCGCAGCCAGGACCGGCGCGACGGGCGTTCCGGCACGGCGGGCGCCGGGATCGGTTGGGTGACGTGTCCGCCCGCGTCCTGGTCGAGATGGTCGAGATGGTCGAGCAACGCCGCCCGGTCGCCCTGCGCCGCGTCAGGTGGCGGGCTTGAGGACATAACCGAAACCCCTCATGGTGTGGATCATCGGTTCCCGTCCGGCGTCGATCTTCTTGCGCAGGTAGGAGATGTACAGCTCCACGATATTGGCCTGGCCGCCGAAGTCGTAGTTCCAGACCCGGTCCAGGATCTGCGCCTTGGACATCACCCGCTTCGGGTTGCGCATGAGGAACCGCAGCAATTCGAACTCGGTGGCGGTCAGGCTGATCAGGTCCTCGCCGCGGTGGACCTCCCGGGAGTCCTCGTCGAGTACGAGGTCGCCGACCACGATCGTGGACGAGTCGGTGGTCAGCGCGAGGTGCGAACGGCGCAGCAGCGCCCGCAGGCGCAGCACCAACTCCTCGATCGAGAACGGTTTGGTGACGTAGTCGTCGCCACCGGCGGTCAGCCCGGCGATGCGGTCGCTCACGTCGTCCTTGGCGGTCAGGAAAAGGACCGGCATCCGTGCGATGTCGGCCCGGAGGCGGCGCAGGACCTCCAGCCCGTCGATGTCGGGCAGCATGACGTCCAGGACCACCAGGTCCGGCCGGAACTCGCGGGCGGCCGCGATCGCGGTCATCCCGTCGGGCGCGGTGCGCACCTCCCAACCTTCGTACCGCAGGGCCAGGCCGACCAGCTCGGACAGCGACTGCTCGTCGTCGACCACCAGCACCCGGATCGGTCGGCCGTCCGGACCACGCAGGGCGGCGCGGTCGGTGGGGGCGGCGGTGCTGGTCAGCGGGCTCGGGACAGTCATGACCCCGATCCTGAGCGGCGGCTGTATGCGGGGTCTGGGTTCCGGCTGTGTGATTCCTGTGTCAGGTCCCCCGCCGCGCCGTTCACCCCGCGTACACCTGCCCTGCGCTGACCGTGACCGGGAGTTCGCCCAGGTTCTGCAGTGCCGGGCCGCCCAGCACGGCCCCGGTCGACACGTCGTACCGCGAGCCGTGGCACGGACACATACCACCTGCCGCGACCGTGCATTGTTGGTGGGTGCAGATCGCGGTGTGCGCAACCACCGTTCCGTCGACGTAGGCCAGCAGGTAGGGATTGCCGGCGTCGCCGACGACCATCGAGCCGGCGGCCTGGACGTCGGCGACCGATGCCAGGGCCGGGCCGGCCGGCGCCTGCTGCGTGGTGGGGTCGGACGGCGTGCCCGGATCCGGGGCCGATGCCCCGGTGGACGGGTCCGGTGCGGGGGCGGACGTGGCAGCGGATGCGGCGCGGCTCGAGGTGGCCGGCGCTGCTGAGGACGCCGCTGACGACGCCGTTGGGGACGATGCCGCAGAAGTGGTGCCGGACGACGTCACGGCCGACGAGCAGGCTGCGGCCGCGGCCAGAACGGCGGTGCCGGACGCGGCGAGGACGGCACGCCGGGCGAGCGGGCGGGCGGCTTCGGCAGGCGACATGGTTGTGTCCTCCGGGTCGATGGGCATTCGATGGGCGGCGGGTTCGGCCGTGGCACCTGAACTCATACTCGTCGACCCGGCCCGAATGGTTCGACGCGTGGATCCTCCCGGGCGAATCGTCCCATTCCTCCCGAAGTGGCTGTCCCCGAACCGGTGACCGGCCGCGGGGTCCGATCAACGCGTGGCGTCCGTCGGGAGCCTCGGGTTAGTCTGCGCAAAGAACATTTTTGGGTCGTGACGATGCGGCGCTGACTGTTCGTTCGCCGCCCAACCGCCTGTCCCGCCCCGCTCCAGGAGGCGCGCCGTGCCAGGACCACCGACCCCGCCGGTGTCCACGCGGATCGTGCACGGGCATCGGCGCGCGTACGTGCTGACCGGACGCGGCCCCGCGCTGCTGCTGTTGCACGGGCTCGGCTGCGACCACACCACCTGGGATCCGGTCATCGCGCAACTGGCCGGCCGATACACGGTCATCGCGCCGGATCTGCTGGGACACGGCCGGTCGGACAAGCCGCGGGCCGACTACAGCCTGGGCGGCTTCGCCAACGGAATGCGGGACCTGCTCGCCCTGCTGGGCTTCGACCGGGTGACGGTGGTGGGGCACAGCTTCGGCGGCGGGGTCGCGATGCAATTCGCCTACCAGTTCCCCGAGTTCACCGAACGACTGGTGCTGGTCGCCACCGGTGGGCTGGGTCGCGAGGTCCACCCCGTGCTGCGCGGCCTGACCATGCCCGGTGGATCGGCCGCGCTCGCGATCGCCGCCGCGCCGCCGTTCTACGCCGCGATGCGGCTGCTCGGCAGGGGCGCGCACGCCGTCGGGCTGCCCGGTACCGCCGATATTCCCGGTGCGCTTGGCGTGTTGCGGGGCAAATCGAACCGGGCGGAGCGGGACGCCTTCCTGCACGTGCTACGCGCGGTGATCGACTGGCGCGGCCAGGTGGTCACCATGACCGACCGCGCCTATCTGGCGCGTGACATGCCCACCTGTGTGGTGTGGGGTTCGCGGGACACCGTGCTGCCGCCGGTGCACGCCGAGAACGCACGGCGCGTCATCCCGGGCGCGCGCATCGAGATGATCGACGGCGCCGGCCACTTCCCGCACGAACAGTCCCCGGAGCGGTTCGCTGCGATCCTGGCCGATTTCATCGCCTCCACCGACCCGTCGGTGCACGACCCGAAACGCTGGCGGTCGCTGCTGCGTCGCGGGCACCGCCCGGTGCTCGTCGGGCTTCAGTCCGGGGCACCGTCCGGTGGCGGCACGCACAGCACCGGCCGGTTGGACCAGTGCAGCAGCTTGTGCGGTGTCGAGCCGAGAATGGCACTACGCAAAGGGCTTTCACCGTAGGTGCCGACGACGATCAGGCGTGCGTCGCGTCGGTCGGCAACGTCCAGCAGGGCCTGGGCGGGGCTCTGCCGGACGAGTTCGACCTCGACCGCGATGCCGGCCGTCCGGGCGGCGGCGGTGGCGTCGGCCAGCGCCTTGCGACCCTGTTCGGCCAGGGCGTCGGTGTGCGCGGCGAACTCCTCACCCATCCGGCTTGGCGGTTCGTCGGCATAGACGACGACCAGGTGTTCGCTCATCAGACGACAGAGGTCGATGGCGCAGTCCAGTGCCCGCTGCGCGCCCGGGGATTCGTCGTAGCCGAGGACGATTGTCATCGGCCCGTTCCCTCGTCATCGGCCGGGCCCGCCGGGTGAGTGCCGCCGGCGGCCAGCACCGGGTCGGCCACCCCGGGCCGTTCCTGCCAGAAGCGACGGTCGTGGATCCGCCAGAAGATCATGAAGATCACGCCGACTACGAAGATGAAGACGCCGATCACCAGCGGCGGTCCGACGCCGAACCAGGCGACGCCGGAGTAGGAGTTCTCCGGGTCGGACATGTCGATGATCGACTCGACCAGTAGCCAGAACAGCAGGATCGCACCGATCACCGGACCGACGCCGATGAGCAGCAGGTTCTTGGCGCTGCGGGTCAGCTCGTGACGGTAGTAGATCGCGCAGGCCAGACCGGTCAGCGCGTAGTAGAAGGCGATCAGCAGCGACAGCGCGGTGAGCGAGTCGAACAGCGCATTCTCGGAGATGGCGTTGACCACCAGGTACCAGATCGTGGCGATGACGGCGACCGTCCAGGTGGACACGTCGGGGGTGCGGAACCGCGGGTGGATGTGGGCAAGGGCCTTCGGCATCGCGTACCGGCGGGCCATGGACAGCCCGGTCCGGGATGCCGGGATGATCGTCGTCTGGGTGGACGCGATCGCCGACGTCGCCACCGCCAGCAACAAGATCCACGACCACCCGCCCATCGCGCTGTCGGCCAGGGTGCCGAAGATCGCCTCCTCCTCGTCGGCGTTCTCGGCCAGGAAGTCCACGCCGGCGTAGGCGACCACCGCGATGGCCACCGACACGTAGGTGACCAGCAGAACCACCGTCGACACGATCGCGGCGCGGCCCGGAGTGGAGGAGGCGCCTTCGGTCTCCTCGTTCAGGTTCACCGCGGACTCCCAGCCCCAATAGGCGAACACGCCGAGCAGCAGACCGCCGGTCAACGCGGCCCCGCCGGCGCCGAACGGGTTCAGCCACGAGAGTTCCGGGGCGATCGAGTCGTACTCGCTGGTGCCGTTGACCACTGCGACCAGCGCGACCACCGCGAAGACCAGCAGCGCACCGACCTGCGCGAGGATCAGCACATCCTGCAGCCGGGCGGACAGCTCCGTGCCGATGACGCAGATGGCGGTCATCAGGAAGATCAGCAGCACGGTCAGGATCTGCACCACCCACTCGTTGGCGGCCAGATCGTCCAGGCCGAACATGAGCAGCAGGTAGGCGACGCCGACGTTGGCCAGCGACCCGACGATCAGCACACCGGTCATGCCGATCGCCCAGCCACCGAGCCAGCCGAGCCACGGGCCCATCGCCCGGGTGACCCAGGAGAACGTGGTGCCGCAGTCCGAGTCCACCCGGTTGAGGTAGTAGAAGGCCGAGGCGATCAGCAGCATCGGCACGAACGAGGCGATCATGATGCCGGGGGCGTAGACGCCGACCAGCGCGACCACCGGCCCGATGATCGCGGCCAGCGAGTAGGCCGGTGAGGTCGCGGCCAGTCCGATGGACATCGAGCTGACGAAGCCGATGGCACCAGCCTTCAGCGTCGCCGGGGACTGATCAGGTTCGGCTGCCATCGGGCGCCTCCTGGGTGTCTGGCCCTTCCGGGCGCTGCTCCCGTCAAAGCCTGATAATCGCACTGACTCGACCCATTTGCGCGGCCGAGCCTTCCTGTCCGTGAGATTTTTCGTGAGGAGGGTGACGCCATGCGGGTGTTGCTGGTCGGTGCGGGTGGTGTCGGCGGGGCGATCGCCCTGATCGGGGCCCGCCGGGCGTTCTTCGAGGCCATGGTCGTCAGCGACTACGACGCCGACCGTGCGGCCGCCGTCGCGGCCTCGACCGGCGACGCCAGGTTCACCTCGGCACGAGTCGACGCCTCCGACGAGACGCAGGTGGTCGCGCTGATCGCCGAGCATCGTTGCGACGTGCTGGTCAACGCCACCGACCCGCGGTTCGTCATGCCGCTGTTCCGGGCCGCGCTCGCGGCCGGCGTCGACTACCTGGACATGGCGATGTCGTTGTCCAGGCCGCACCCCACCCAGCCGTACGCGCTGACCGGCGTGAAGCTCGGCGACGAGCAGTTCGAGCTGGCCCCGGAGTGGGAGCGGTCCGGCCGGCTGGCGCTGGTCGGCATCGGCATCGAACCGGGCATGGCCGACGTGTTCGCCCGGTACGCCGCCGACGAGCTGTTCTCCTCGATCGAGGAGCTGGGGGTGCGGGACGGCTCGAACCTGACGGTGTCCGGATACGACTTCGCGCCCAGCTTCTCGATCTGGACCACCATCGAGGAGTGCCT
>CAYZBB010000012.1:0-71314 GCA_964476495.1 uncultured Actinomycetes bacterium
CCCCGTGGGCCATGTACTCCATCACCTTGGTCGGCTGCGAATGCGCGTAGTTCGGCTGGTCGGCCAGCAGGCACAGGCCGGCCAACGCGCCCGGCAACCGCCCCAGCGCCTGGCTGTTCGGCACGAAGCCGCGGTAGTCGAGGTTGGGCAACTCCACCGACGCCGCCCTCAGCTCGGCGTCGACATCGGGGCGGGCGTTCCCGAGCACCTCGACCGTCACGTCCGGCAAGGCGCGGGCGATTGCGATCACTTGGTCGGATCCCCGGGCCCGGGTCAGCGCCCCGAGATAGACGACCCGCGGCTTCTCCTCCGCCGGCACCGGCGGCGTCGCGGGTACTCGCACGCTGTTCGGCACCACCGGATGGGCGCGGCGGAATCGGTCCCGGTAGGCAGTCTCGGCCAGCAACAGCCGGAACATCCGCTCCGCGGTCAGCTCCATGCCACGCAGCACGAGGGCAACGATCCGGCGCAGCGGCGACGGCAGCCGCACCATCTGCAGCTGCCCGACCAGGTCCTCGTGCACGTCCCACACCAGCACCGGCCGAGGACCGCGGCGCACCCGACCCGCTGCGGCGAGCACCGCGAGAACCGCCAGCAGCTCCGGATCGTGGACAAGCACCAGGTCGTGTCGCGGGGCCTCGTGCAACGCCAGCCGGGCCGCGGCCAGGACCGGGACGAGCCGCCGGTGCGGCCCGCCCGCGGCACGGGGTACCTCCAGTTGGCGCAGCCCGGTCGCCGGCGCGGTGCGCGCACCACCCCAGGCGCCGAACGGCGCGGCATAGGTGACGGTGTGCCCGCCCTCCAGCAGCGCGTCGATCTCCCGATGCCGGATCCGGGCGTCCTCGGGTGGATGGGTGACCGTGAGCACCAGGATGCGGGCCATCACGCCACGTCATGTCCATAGATCGCCTGGAGACGGTCAACCGCGACCGCCGCCCCATGGTTGGCCAGCAGCCAGCATCGACCGTCGGCCTGCGCCGATGCCGCGTCCGGGTCAGCGAGGACGCCGTCGACCTCATCGGCCAGCGCCGCGGCGAGCTCGCGGATCCGGCCGGACGGTTCGGCCCGCGGAGACCAGGCCGCATCCTGCCCCGGCAGCTCATGCCGACGGCCGGTGTCCAACCCGCCGAACACGGGCGGCGGGGCCGGCCCGTCGTCCGGCCCGTACCAGTCCGGCCGGAGCGCGGCGACGACCGGGACGCCGATGCCGACCGCCTCCAATTCACTCGCGGCGACCATCCCGGTCGGCTGCCCGACCGCGACGGTGGAGGCCGCCACCAGCCGGAGGAACTCCCCGTGGGTCGACCGTGGCAGCAGGACGACGCTGAGCTCGCGGGCCGCAGGGGCGCCGATCCCCCAATCGATCCCGATCATCGAAAGACCCCCGCCGTGTCGCCGCCGCAGTTCCGCGGCGACCGCCAGCTGCACCGACAGGCCCTTGACCGGCTCCCAGCGCGAGGTGAAGAAGACGGTCGGCGTGGCGGGCGGGGATTTGTGCGGTAGCGAATCCACGTCGATCGGCACCGGGAACAGCGTCGCGTCGGCACGCCTGCGGCGCGCGTGGGCGCGCAGGTCCGGGGTCGAGTAGAGCACGGTGACGGCACCGTCGAGGGCCCGCGCCACGATCGCCGCGTATCGCCGGTCGTACTGCAAGGTGCGGATGTCGGTGCCGTGCAGGTGCAGCACGTACGGCCGCCGCACCCATGAGGTGTGGTTCGCCACCGTCGCGCCGTGGACGTGCAGCAGATCGGCGCGCAACGCCCGGCGGCCGAGTCCCACCGCCCAGCGGGCGCCGCGGGCGGCCCGCCTCGCCCTGCCGACCGGGCCGTGCCATTCGGGATCGGACACCGCGATCGGCTGGTACGACCAGGACAGCCCGCGCCGGCGGGCCTCGGCGAGCAGCACCGTCGTGGTGAATGCACTGTCGTTGACGTGCAGGACCCGAGGACCGGATCTCTGATCAGAGACGGACGACACCGGCCCCGTCCGCGATCCCGCGGGTGTCGAAGAACAGCTCCGCCGTATCGGCCAGCGTCGCCAGGTCGTACGCCCGGTGAGCCTGCAGCAGGACGACGGCGTCCGCCCGGCCGGCCTCCGCGACGGGGTCGGTGCCGGACTCGATCGCCTCGCCGTCCAACTCCAACGAGGGCACGAACGGGTCGTGGAACGTCAAGTCCGCATGTCGCGCCCTGAGGATCTTGGCCACCTCGATGGCTGGACTGCCGCGCAGATCGGCAATGTCGGGCTTGTAGGTGACGCCGAGCAGCAGGATCCGAGAGCCGTTGAGCGCCTTGCCGCGATCGTTCAGCAGATCCGCGAGCCGCTCGACCACGTAGCGCGGCATCCCGGTGTTGATCTCCTGGGCGAGTTCGACGAGCCGGAACGGATATCCGAGATGAGTGCGAACCCGATGGCTGAGGTAGTTGGGGTCGACCGGGATGCAATGCCCACCCACCCCCGGACCTGGCCGGAACGCCTGGAAACCAAAGGGTTTCGTCGACGCGCCACGGATGACCTCCCAGATGTCGATGTCCAGGTCGTGGCAGAACCGGGCCATCTCGTTGACCAGCGCGATATTCACGTGACGGTAGGTGTTTTCCAGCAGCTTGGCCGTCTCCGCCTCCTTCACGCCGGAGAGCACCATCACCCGGTCGACGAACGCCTCGTAGAACTCGGTGGCGCGGGCGGCGCCGGTCGGCGTCATCCCGGCGACCAGCTTGGGCGTGTTGCGCATGCCGAACTCGGGGAATCCGGGGTTGACGCGCTCGGGCGAGAAGGCCAGGTGGAAGTCCTGATCATGCCGAAGCCCGGAGGTGCCCAGGATCGGCAGCACCACGTCCTCGGTGGTGCCCGGGTAGGTCGTCGACTCGAGCACGACCAGGGTGCCGGGGGTCATGTTCTCCGCCACCGTCCGGGCGGCGGCCTTCACCGCCGTCAGGTCCGGTCCGCCGTCATCGCCCAGCGGCGTCGGCACACAGATCGTCACCACATCGGCCTCGGCGATCACCGCCGGGTCGCTCGTCGCCCGGTAGCCGAAGGCGATCATCTCCGCGATCACCTCGTCGGTGACGTCATCGACGTGCGACACACCGGCATTCAGATCGGCCACGACCGATTCGCTGACATCGAAGCCTCGGACCCGGTAGCCGGTGGAGATCGCCGCCTGCGCGAGCGGCAGGCCGACGTAGCCCTGCCCGATGACTACGACGGTCTTCGACATCGCTCTCCTAGCCGGCTCCTGGCCGACTTGCCATGAAGCCCGATGGGTCCCTGATCGGCCCCGGACAGTTTACGGGCGGCGGCCGGCCACCAAGGCCAGGACAGGCCCGGCACGCCAGACGGCGCTCGGCGTCCCAATCGGTCCGCCCGCCGGCACTACCATCGGCCCGGTGCGGCAGGACGAGGTCGACCAGGTGGTGCTGACTCGATTCAACGTCGAGCTGCGCCCCGGGGAGCATCGGGGCATCGACCCGTCCTGGCTGGACGAACGCATCGCGATCTTCGAGCGGGTATGCGCGCCGTCCGTGCGAGCGCAGCACGGACCGGTCAGGCCGTGGCTGATCTTCGTCGACGACCGCACCCCGGCCTCCGCCCGCAGCCGGATCGCGACGGCCGGGCTGCCCGGTCAGGTGCGCATCGTCCCGGTCGACGGGCCGCTGCCGGACGAGCGGCTGCAGCAGCTCGTCGCCGAGCAGATCCCGCCCGAACACGAGTACCTGATCAGCACCCGGCTGGACAACGACGATGCGCTGGCCGTCGACCATCTCGAGTCGGTGTGCGCCGCGGCCGTCCCGACGGCGGCCGAGTTTCTCAATCCTCAGCGCGGCTTTCAGCTCGCGGGCGGCCGGGTGTACGCCACGGTCGACCCGTCCAGTCCCTTTCTCTCCCTCGTCGAACGCCGCCGGATTGGCCGGACGCCCACCACCGCGTTCTGCGTCGAGCACCGGCGCGCGGCTCAGATGTTCGATGTCCGGCAGCTTCCCGGCCCGGGTATGTGGGTCCAGACGGTGCACGGCCGGAACCTGGCGAACTCGATCACCGGGATCCGCGTCGATGCCGACCGGTTGCGCGGCGGCTTCGACCACCTGGCGGCCGGGCTCGTCGACGTGCACGACGTGTCGTTCCGGCTCGACCAGCTGCGCTCGACGGCGCGGGCGGCGATCACCCGCGGCAGGCGCGCGGTGATCTCCACATGGCGTTGACGATGCATCTCGAGCGCAGACCGCCCCGCGGATTCGCCTCGTCGGCGGGCCTGGCCGCGCTCGGCATCGTGCTGGCCGGATCGACCCGGCTGCTCTACAGCGTGCTGGTCGGCCGATCCGGCGGCCCCGAGCTGCTCGGCCCGACGAACGCGGGCATCGCGCTGGCGACGGTCGCCACCATGCTGGGCCCGCTGGCCCTGGGGTCGGCGGCTTCGAAGTTCCTGGCCCGCGCGATCGCGCGAGGCGAACCGGCCCGCAACGTGCTGGCGGTCTGGCATCACCTGCTTGGCCGGGTGCTTGGGCTCACAGTGCTTTTGGCGGCGCTCGGCGGTGTCGCCGCGGTCGTCCTGCTGGACGTCGATCCGGCGGCAGCCGCGTCCGTGAGCCTGCTGATCCTGGCGCTCGCCCTGGCGGCGATCACCCGGGGGGCCGCGTTCGGGGTGGGCCGGATCGGCGTCACCGTCTACGGCGAGATCGCGAACGCGGTCGTCTCGCTCCTGCTGCTCGCCCTCGCGTTGGTCGCGGGCGTGGTGACCGCGGAGCAGCCGACGTTGGTGCTCGTCCCGCTCGCGCTCGGATCCATCGCCTACGCGATCCTCACCTGGCCACGCCTCAGCCGGGCGTCCTCGGAACCCGCGTCGACAGATCCGACAGATCCGACCGGGCCACCGCTGAGCACCGACTCCCGTCAGGACGTCGACGCGTTCGTCGGGTGGGGTGTGCTCGGCAACGTGGCGAGTGCCGGCCTGCTACACCTGTCGCTGATCACCGCGGCTGCATGGAGCGGCGAATCGGCGACGGAACAGGTCGGGCTGTACGCGGCCGCCGTCGCGCTCGGCACGCCGGTGGCGGCGCTGGCCCAGCCGCTGTCCCAGGTGCTGTTTCCGCGGCTGGCGGCCGCCGACGCGCGCAACGACGCGGTCGCGGTCCGGCTGCAGACCGACCTGGCCAGTCGCGCGCTGATCCTGGTGATGGTGGCGGCCATCGGGGCGGTGGTGGCGGTGGCGGAACCGCTGCTCGTGCTGGTGTACGGCCCCGAGTTCGCCGGCGGCGCGCAACTGCTGCGCATCGTCGCGATCACGGTGTTGTTCACCACGATCACCGTGCCCGCGGTGGCCAGCCTCACCAGCGGCGGGCCGTCCGGGATCCGGACGACGGCGATCCTGGCCAGCTGTGGGCTGGTCGTCGGCGCGATCGTGGCCGTCGTGGCGGTACCGACGCTTGGCGTTCTCGGGGCGGCCGGCGCCTATGCCGTCGGTTCCAATACCCTCAACGCCGTCCTGTGGGGTCTCGTCTGGCGACGCCAACATCAGCGGTGGGTGGGCCTGACCTGTCGGTTGCTCGGCGCGGCGCTGGTGATGGCGTGCGTGACGGCCCTCGATCCGCTCGCGTCGGGCGGGCTTGCGATCGATCTGGCGGTGGCGGCCGGATTCGTGGTGGCGTGGCTGGCCGTCTCGCAGGGTGACGTGCGGCGCCTGCTCAGCGCGCTGCGCCCGCGGTGACGCTGTCCACCGCACCGGGCGCAACGGCGTCCACCGCCGCGACGATCCTGTTCGCGCAGGCACTCAGCGATGCGTTGTGCTGCACCCATCCGGCGAGGCGACCCCGCTGCGCATCGGTGACCTCGGCGCGCAGCATCGACACCATCGCCTGGGCCACCTCATCCACGTCGTAGGGCACGACCCGACCGAGCTCGGCCTGCTCGACGGTCTGCGCACCGGGACCTTCCGCGCCGACGTAGAGCACCGGGGTACCGCAGCCGGCGGCGGCAAACATCTTGGTGGCCACCGCGAACGAGTAGGTCCCCGGCCGCACGGTCGCCAGGGCGGCCTGTGCGCCGCGCAGCCAGCCGGCGGTCGTCCCCGGATCCAGGCGGGGAAAGAACAGTATCGATCCCTCGGGCATCCGGGACGCCTCGCGCTCCATCGCCGGCCGCTCGGCCCCCTGTCCGATGACGACCAGACGGGCGTCGGGCTGCTCCGCGAGGACCTTGTGCATCGCGTGCACCACGATGCTCGCGCCGTGCACCTCCGACGCGGTCCCGGCATAGACCAGGTAGCGGCCGGTCATCGGCGACCGCGGGCCGTCGAGGCGGAAGAAGGTGGTGTCGGTGCCGTTGCCGACGACCGCGATGCGATCGGACGCAACGCCCATGCGCCGCAGTCTCTCGATGTACGTCTCGTTCACCGTGACCACCGTCGCCGCCCCGCGCAGCGTCCATGCCTCCGACGCATGCACCAGCCATCGGACCGGCGCCGGCGAGCCCACCTCGTGCACCGCCTCCGACAGCAGATCCGCCGCGTAGTACAGGTAGGGCACCCGCCGGATCGCGCAGGCCAGCCGAACGACCACGCCGGTCGTCGGCGGGGGCTCGCACACGACGACCGCCGGGCGCCGCCCGAAGAGCAGGCGACCGAGCAACGGCACGTCGAAGCTCAGGTACTGCAGGTACCCACGCACGTACCCGACCTTGTCCCGCAGGACCGGCCACCGTCGTACCTCGACCGTTTCCGGCACGTCGGCGCGCCCCCCACCCGGCGCCTTCGTGGTCAGCACCCGGACGGCGTAGCCACGAGCGTCGAGCGCCCTCGCCAACGCCGCCAACCGGAAGGACGAGGCGGCCGGCTCCGGGGAGAAAAGACGGCTCGCGATCACGGCACGCGGGCGCCTCGCCGGTGTGGCGGTACGACTCATGCGCAGCGAGCCTCGCTCAGGTCGGCCTCGAGGGTCTCGCCGCCGGGCGCCAGGCCGGTCTGACTCAGCTGCACCGTCACCGTCCCGCCCTGCGGTTCGGTGACCGGCTGGGACGTCGTATTCAGCACTTGCAGGACATCCGTGGCGCCCTGCTTGTACACGTTGATCGCGACATATACGCCGTTCGGGCACGGGCCCGTGGTGGTGACGTCCAACTCCCAGCACGAGTCCGCGCTCGCATCGTTGCATTCGAAGGTGGTGTTGTCCTTGAACGTCGCGGTGACCCGCGTGCTGGGTGTCGGCGTCGGTGTCGGGGTCGGGGTGGCCGTGACGGTGACGGTCGACGTGGTACGCGCGGTCGTGGTCGACGTGACGGTCGCGGTCACCGTCGACGGCGGCGCGGCCACCGACGGCGTGCCACTGGTCGAGCACCCGGCGATCAGCCCGAGAACGATCAGGACCAGGGCAAGCCCGGCATAACGGCCGTAGTGCGTGCTCGGTTTCATCGGTGACCCCCGCAGCTCCGGCTCGGCAAGACAGGCACTGGGACTCTACCGGGCCGAACCGGTCGGCCGTTCTTGTCACATGCCCGTTACGACCGTGGGCGAGGATCATGCCCATGACGCAGACCTCGGATCTCACCGGTCAGCAGGATCCGCCGGCCGTTGCCGCGACAGGCACGGTGCCCGGCGTCAACGGGTCGGACGGGGATGCCGCCCTGCGGGCGGACGTCAGGAGGGTGGGCGCCCTGCTGGGGCAGACCCTGGTCCGGCAGCAGGGGCAGGACCTGCTGGATCTGGTCGAGGACGTTCGTCGGCTGACCAAGCAGGCGCAGGAGGCCGCGGCATCCGAGGACCGGCAGGCGGCCACCACGAAGGTGCGGCAGATCCTGGCATCGCTGCCGATCACGGTGGCGACCGAGCTGGTGCGGGCGTTCGCCACCTACTTCCAGCTGGCCAACGGCGCCGAGCAGGTGCACCGGGTGCGGGAGCTGCGCGGGCGGCACGTCGGCGAGGGAACGCTGGCGGCGGTGGTCGCCGAGATCGTGGAGACCCTCGGCACCGACGCGCTGCGCGAGGCGGTCGAGGCGCTCGAGGTGCAACCGGTGTTCACGGCCCACCCGACCGAGGCCAGCCGCCGGTCGGTGCTGCTGAAGCTGCGAGCGCTGGCCGACATCCTGGTCGTGCCGACCGCTCCCGGCTCGGCGGCGCGCACCCGTCAGGACCGCAAGCTGGCGGAGATCATCGATCTGCTCTGGCAGACCGACGAGATCCGGCAGTTCCGGCCCACGCCGGTGGACGAGGCGCGCAACGCACTGTTCTACCTGGAGGCGATCGTCGGCGACACCATCCCGACGCTGACCGACGACCTGGCCGCGGCGATGGCCGAGCACGGTGTCACGTTGTCCCCCGAGGCCACTCCCCTGCTGCTGGGCAGCTGGATCGGCGGCGACCGGGACGGCAACCCGAACGTGACCGCGGCGGTCACCCGCGAGGTGCTCGCGCTGCAGCACCAATCCGCGATCGAGATCGCCATCGCCAAGGTCGACGAACTGCTGCTCGCTCTATCCAGCTCGACGTTGATCGCCGGCGCGTCGGAGGAGCTGCTCGACTCGATCCGGGTCGACCTCGACCACCTGCCGCTCCTTGACCCGCGGGTCAAGGAACTGAACAAGGACGAGCCGATCCGGCTGAAACTGACCTGCGTCAAGGCCAAGCTGATCAACACCAGGGCCCGGGTGTTGGAGGGGAAGGTGCACGAACCCGGCCGGGACTACGTGAACAAGGGTGAGCTGCTCGCCGACCTGGCCGTGGTGCGCCGTTCGCTGCTGGCCAATGGTGGGGTGCTGGCCGCGGACGGCATCCTGGCCACCGTGCAGCGGACCCTCGCGGTGAGCGGGCTGAACGTCGCCTATATGGACATCCGGGAGCACTCGGAGGCGCACCACCAGGTACTGGCCCAGCTGTTCGACCGGCTCGGCGAGCTGTACGTGCCTTACTCGTCGCTGAGCCGCTCGGAGCGGATGCGGCTGCTGTCCGACGAGTTGACCTCGCACCGGCCGTTGACCACCCTGCCGGCGCCGCTGGACGCGGCGGGGACCAAGACGTTCTCCGTGTTCTCCGAGATCAAGCGGGCCCAGGCCACCTACGGACCGGACGTGATCGTCACCTACATCACGTCGATGACGATGGGTGCCGACGACATCCTGGCCGCGGCCGTGCTGGCCCGGGAGGCCGGTCTGATCGACGTGTACGGGACGCCCGGCGACCGCTCCCGTGGGCCGTTCGCGCACATCGGGTTCGCGCCGTTGCTCGAGACCGTGGAGGAGCTGCGCAAGTCGGCTGCCGTGGTGGATGAGCTGCTGTCCGACCCCACCTACCGGGAGATCGTGCGGCTGCGCGGCAACGTGCAGGAGGTCATGCTCGGCTACTCGGACTCCAACAAGCAGTCCGGCATCACCACCAGCCAGTGGGAGATCCACAAGACCGAGCGGCTGCTGCGTGACCTGGCCGCGCGGCACGGGGTGTCGCTGACGCTGTTCCACGGGCGCGGCGGCACCGTCGGCCGCGGCGGCGGGCCCACCTACGACTCGATCCTGGCCCAGCCGTACGGCGTGATCACCGGGGCCATCAAGTTCACCGAGCAGGGCGAGGTGATCAGCGGCAAGTACGGGCTGCCCGACCTGGCCAAGGAGAACCTCGAGCTGACCGTGGCCGCCACCCTGCGCGCCACCTGCCTGCACACCGAGTCCCGGCAGACGGCGGATGAGCTGCGGGACTGGGACCAGTGGATGGAGAAGGTCAGCGACGCGGCCTACTCGGCCTATGTGGGCCTCATCGACGATCCCGATCTGCCCGCCTACTTCCTGGCCTCCACTCCGGTGGAGCAGCTCGGATCCCTGAACATCGGCTCCCGGCCGTCCCGCCGGCCCGACTCCGGCGGCGGCATCGCCGGACTCCGGGCAATCCCGTGGGTGTTCGGCTGGACGCAGTCCAGGCAGATCGTGCCCGGCTGGTTCGGGGTCGGGTCGGGTCTTCGGGCCGCTCGCGAGGCCGGTGGGGCCGATGTGCTGCGGCTGATGCACACGAAGTGGCACTTCTTCCGCACCTTCATCTCCAACGTGGAGATGACCCTGGCCAAGACCGACATGGACATCGCCTCGCTGTACGTGTCGGCGCTGGTGCCCGACTCGTTGCGGCACCTGTTCGACGTCATCCGGGCCGAGCATGCGTTGACGGTGGCCGAGGTGTTGTGGGTGACCGGGGAGACCGAGCTGCTGGACAACCAGTCCGAGCTCAAGCGCACCCTCGGCGTGCGGGAGCCCTACCTGGCGCCGATCTCGTACCTGCAGGTCGACCTGCTCGGCCGGATCCGTTCCCTGGAGGATGACGACGTGGATCCGGAGCTGCGGCGGGCGATGCTCCTCACCATCAACGGTGTCGCCGCCGGGATGCGCAACACCGGCTGACTCTCGAACGGCACGCGGCCCGGTTCGTTGGGTGGCTGCCCGGGCCAGGGGTGCACTTCGCACACCGCGGGGGAACGTCGCACCAGGCATGCGGTGTGCGACGTTCCCCGCCGCGGCGCGACCTCTGAACCCGGGTGCGGCGGTTTCCCCGGCACAGTTCAGTGGCAGGAGTTCAGCGGCGACGCCAACCCCGAAACCGGCTGGCCTTGACGAACTTCCGACAGGGTCGGTCGGCCCCGCAGAGTGAGCAATCGGTACCGGCACGATAGTGCTGGTGCGCATCGCGCGTGTGCCCGCATCGGCAAAGGTCTGCGGCATTCCCTTGGCCACTGAAAGATGGCACGCCGCCAGCAGATGGCACGCCTCACTATAGGGTCGGTGCCCATTGACCAGACGATGCCGCCCACCGGACTCCAGCCGCCGCGCCCACCCGGATCCGCTCAAGCTTCCGAGCCTCGCGACCGGGCAGCGAGTCACCCCCAAAGGGGGACGACCGGGACTCCGCCGTCGCAGACGGTTCAGTCCCTGGGTGTCCGTTAGACTATCCGGGTGATATCTTCCTCACACAAGCCCGGGGGGAATGTCGATGCCGGAACCAATGCGCGCGCATGACATAGCTCGTCGCGGGTTCGGCCGGCGATGACGCACGCTTCCTCGTCGTCCGCAGACACGCGCGACAGCTCCGTTTTCGACTACATCGTCGTCGGCGGCGGGCTCGCCGGGTGTGTGCTGGCCACCCGACTCAGCGTCGACGCTTCCGTCCGGGTCCTGATGCTGGAGGCCGGGCCTGCCGACCGCAACCCCTTCATCCACATACCGGCCGGGGCCTCGCGGCTCTCCCCCGCGACATACGAATGGGGTCTGCGCAGCGTCCCGCAGAGGCATTGCCAGGACCGGATTCTTCCGCTGTCACAGGCCAGGGTGCTCGGAGGTGGGAGTTCGATCAACGCCCAGATCTACATCCGCGGAGTTGCCGCGGATTATGACCACTGGGCGCAGCTCGGGGCCACGGGTTGGTCCGCCGACGACGTGCGCGACGTCTTCGTCCGGATCGAGGCCAACGAACGGCTGGGAGGGCCCCTGCACGGCGTCGACGGCCCGGTTGCGGTGACCGACCTGTCCGATCCGCACCCGCTGTCGCTGGCGTGGGTGGAGGCGGGCCAGGAATTCGGATTGCCGTTCAACCCGGACTTCAACGGTCCCGATCAACTCGGGACCGGCCTCTATCAGCTCACCGGGCGCAACGGTCGCCGGTACAGCACCGCGGTCGCCTACCTGCGTGGCACGCGGCGCCGTCGGAATCTGGTCGTCCAACCGAAGGTGCTGGTCAGCAGGGTGATCGTGGACGGAGGGCGGGCCACCGGCGTCGAGGTCGTCGACCGGGACGGCAGACGCAGATACTCGGCCACTCGTGAGGTCATCCTCTGCGCCGGAGCCTATGGTTCGCCGAAACTGCTGATGCTCTCCGGGATCGGCCCGGCCGATCACCTGCGCCGGCTGGGCATCGGGGTGGTGCACGACGCTCCTGGGGTGGGCCAGAACCTCCAGGACCACGCCGACCTCGACGTGGTGTACGAGCTTCGATCGAGCATGGGACTCGACCGTTACCAGAATCCGCGGCTCGCGGCCGTGGCCGCCGCCCAGTACCTGGCGGCCCGCCGGGGACCGCTGACCTCCAACGGCGTTGAGGCCGGTGCCTTCACCTACGCCGACCGGCGAGAACCCACCCCGGACCTGCAATTTCACTTCATCCCGGCGGCAACCGTCGACGCCCGTTTCGCACAGTTGCCCCGCGGCTACACGAGCACGTTCAACACATACGTCCTCCGACCGGCCAGCAGGGGGAATGTTCGCCTCGCGAACGCCGACCCGACCAGCCCGCTCCTCATCGATCCGAATTTCATGTCGGACGACGCGGACGTGGAGTTGGCAGTGGAATCGCTGCATCAGGGTCGATCGATCATGTCCGAGCCTGCCATGGCGCACTTCATCAAGGCCGAGCGACTGCCGGCCGGCGAGGACCTGTCGACCAAGGACGGCTGCATCCGATTCATCCGGCGGCATGTTCGGACCGCCTGTCATCCGGTCGGGACCTGCGCCATGGGCATGTCGAACGGGTCCGTGGTGGATCCGAAGCTGCGGGTACACGGAGTGGCGAATCTCCGGGTCGCGGACGCCTCGGTGATGCCGACGCTAATCAGCGGCAACACTCAGGCCCCCACCACCATGATCGCCGAACGTGCCGCCGACCTGATAGTGGCGGAAATTTGACCCCTCCGGGTAGCGGAATGTAGCTGACTGAGTACAGTGTGTAGCTGACTGCGAGACGGCGCCACGGCGGCCGTTCGCTGGCGACGCTTGTCCAGAGATCAGCGCACCCCCTGTGGAGTCGACATGAACCGGCGCAGAATCGTCGTCGTTGTGGCGTCGATCGTCATCCTCTGCACAATGTCCACCGGAACGGCGGTGGCGAGCGTGTCGCAAATTGCGGGACGGTCCCCGGCCGGTGTCCCGACGAATCTGGCAAGAGTGAGTACCCTATTCTTCGATGATTTCAGTGGGGCGAGGAACAGCCTGCCGGACCAGGCCAAGTGGAGCTATCAGGTCGGCGGCACGGGCTGGGGGAACAACGAACTCCAGTACTACACGTCCGCCGATCCGGACAATGCGTCGATGGACGGGCAGGGAAACCTGCGGATCACCGTTCGCGCGGAGGACTTCGGCGGCCGCAAGTACACCTCCGCCCGCATCCGGACGCTCGGAAAGTTCGACTTCCTCTACGGCACCGTGGAGGCACGCATCAAGATACCCGCGGGATCCGGGCTGTGGCCGGCATTCTGGACGCAGGGATCCAAGAACAACGCCGGGGTGGCCGATGACTGGCCCAGGATGGGCGAGATCGACATCATGGAGGCGGTCAACTCCGACAAAGGTTACGCCGCAACGGTGCACGGCGGTTCACCGCACTGGTCCAAGTACAAGTGGTTTTCCAAGCCGGCCCGGGACAACCAGTTCCACGTCTACCGCGCCACCTGGTCACCCGGAAAGATCTCGTTCTATATGGACGACATCCCCGTCACGACGGTGACCAAGAGCCAGATTCCTGCCGGCGCGACCTGGCCATTCGACACCGCCCGCCAGTATCTGCTGCTGAACGTCGCGATGGGCGGCAACTATCCGGGGCCGCCCAACGGATCGGCCGTGCTGCCGGCCACCATGCTGGTCGATTACGTCAAGGTTTCCCGGTAACTCACTCGAGTGATGACAGTGGGCGACAGCGGGTGGCGCACATGAACCCGAAATCGTCCACGATCGAGTGGAATTGACGACTTCTCCGCACCTGTTTGTTGCGCAGAGCCACTTTCTGAGGTTCGGCGGCCTATACTCATGGGCGAACGGTTGAACGCCGGGCCAGGATGCCGAGGTGAGGTCCCGGCCGACGAGGCGGGCTGGCGTCGTCGAGTTTCTTGGGGGAAGCATCGTGAGCGGATCGCTTCCCGTGTCGATCGTGATCGCCTGCTACACCGAGAAGCGGTGGGCGTTGCTGAGTTCGGCCGTCGAGTCGGCACTTGCGCAGACCTACCCCGCCGCCGAGGTGATCGTGGTCGTCGACCACAACGACCAGCTCCGACGCCAAGTCGCCGAACGATGGCCGACCGTGACCGTGTTGTCGAACGAGTTCGGTCGTGGCGCATCGGGGGCCCGCAATACCGGAGCACTAAGGGCGACGACCCCGATCATCGCCTTCCTTGACGACGACACGAACGCGGAACCCACCTGGCTCCACACCCTGGTGCTGCCGTTCGACGATCCCGGCGTGATCGGCGTGGGCGGCGGAGTGACCCCCGATTGGGAGGGTCACCGCCCGGCCTGGTTCCCCGACGAGTTCGGGTGGGTTGTCGGGGTCACCTATCGCGGCCTGCCGGAGGACGTCGGTGAGGTGCGCAACGTGTGGGCCGAGAACATGGCGGTGCGGGCCGACCGCTTCCGCCAGGTGGACGGGTTCCGGCTCAATTTCGGCAAGGTCGGTGCCCGGTCCAGCCCCGAGGACACCGACCTGTGCATCCGCATGGCGGCGACGGGAGGAACGTGGTTGCACGTGCCCAAGGCAGTGGTGACGCACCACGTCCCGGTCGATCGCTCGACCTTCATGTTCTTCGTCCGACGCTCGTTCTCCGAGGGGGAGGGGAAGGCGGCCCTGCGCGCATTCCGGCCGGACGAGCCGCTGGAATCCGAGCGTGCCTACACCCGATTCGTGCTACCGGCCGCGGTGCGCCGCGGCGTCAGGGACGCGATCGTCACCCGCCGGCTGAGCCCGGCCCTGCAGTCCGGAGCCATCCTGGTCGGCCTGGCGAGCGCCGCCGCCGGGTACCTTCGGCAACGGCTGCGCCCGTCCTGACCGACCGGACGGCAGCGGCCACCCCCGCCCACCGCGGTGCCCGTCCGGCCGAACGACATGGAGGTTCAGTGCCCGTTGCGGTCATCACCCCGGCAATGCTCTCGGAGCCACCCGATTGGCCCGGCAGCATCTGGATCGGTGCCCTTGACATCGAGGACGTCGGCGCCGGTATCGAGCTCACCAACGCCGAGGGGTACTCGCGGGTCCGATTGCTCGTCCGCCGGGGCCGCCGGCCCCTCGGGTTCGTGGAGCTTGCGGCGACCGACGGGGTCGTCGATCCGGCCACGCTGCGGTCCGCAGTGCACGGGTTGGCCGATGATCGGGCAGCCGTCACCGACGTTCCGGCCGTCCCGATCAGCGTCGTGCTGTGCACCCGTGATCGACCCGAGTTGCTCCGCGCCGCGCTGACCTCCCTGCTCGGGACGGACTACCCCGACTTCGAGATCGTCGTGGTGGACAACGCGTCGGCCACAAACGCGACCGAGGAAGTGGTTGCCGGCATGGACGACCCGCGGATCCGGCTGATTTCCGAGCCGGCGCCGGGCCTGTCCCGCGCCCGGAACCGCGGAGTCCTGGCGGCGGTCCATGATGTGGTCGCCTTCACGGACGACGACGTGATCGTCGACCGACATTGGCTGCGCGGGATCAATGCCGGATTCGCCACCGCGGAGGACGTCGCCTGCGTGTGCGGGATCGTGCCCACCGGCGAACTGCGCAGTTACAGCCAGGCGTACTTCGACGGCCGCGTGCGGTGGGGGCAAAGCTGCACGCCGTGCGTCTTTCGCCTGGCCGAGCCCCCGGCGGGAAACCACCTGTTCCCGTTCCAGGTCGGCGAGTACGGGACCGGGGCCAACTTCGCGATGCGTCGATCCGTCCTGGTGGGGATCGGCGGGTTCGATGAGGCGATGGGCGTCGGCTCACCGTCCCGCGGCGGCGAGGACAGCGACATCTTCGTCCGCGTCCTGCTGGACGGGAACGCCCTGATGTATCAGCCGGAGGCCCTGGTGTGGCACCGGCATCGCGCGGATCCGGATGCGCTGCACGAGCAGCTCGTCGGCTACGGCGTGGGACTGGGGGCTTGGATCACCAAGCTGTTGACCACCCGGCGCACCGCGCCGATGGTCCTGCGACGTTCGGTCCGCGCGTTGGCGCACGTCGGGAAGATCGCCAAGGGGAATGTCGATCCGGGTGGCGACCCGGCCGCCCGCCGTTCGCGGACCCTCGTCATCACCGAACTCCGAGCAACCGTTCGCGGACCGTTCGCTTACGCGAAAGCGCGGCGCGCGGGAGCCCGCTCGACGCCGCTGGGTGACAGGTAGCCAGCGACGGCGTCGCCGACGATCGCCCGCGATCAACATGTCGGCTCTTCGAACGGCGTCCCGCCGGTCCAGATCGATATCGGGCCGACCGTCATCGTCCGGGGAAGGTCGGTGTCCGACGGATCACCCGACAGCCCGCCGATGGCGACGTTGACCAGGAGGAAGAACGATTGGTCGAAGGGCCAGGCCCGCCCGGAGGCCCGGGCGTCGTCCGCGGTGAGCCGCAGGGTCTGCCGCCGATCGACGTAGAAGCGCACCTCGGAGCCGTCGAAGAAGACGCCGTACCGGTGGGGCGATCCGACACTCTCCAGCTCGGTTAGGCCCCCGTCCGCGCGACCACCGAACGGGTTGTCCTTCTTGGGATCCGAAAGCGTCGATGTGTGAACGAACTGGCTCACCGAGGTTCTGTTGCCGTATATCTCCATGACGTCGAGCTCACCGGATGCCGGCCAGCCGACGTCGTCGATGTTGCTTCCGAGCAACCAGAAGGCCGGCCACACGCCCTCGGCGACCGGGGGGTCGATGACCGCCTCCACGTAGGAGCCGGGCTTCACCTCGAGCTTGCCCTTCGTGGTCAGCCGCGCACTGGTGTAGGCAGACCTCTCGCCGTTCGGTGGCCTGAACTCGTCGCGGCGGGCGGTGATCACCAGGTTCCCGTTGCCGTCCACGGAGGAGTTCTCCCTGCGATCGGTGTAGTACTGCAGTTCGCCATTCCCCCAACCGTGACCGCCGATGTCATGGTTCCAGATGCGCGGGTCCGGCTTGGAGCCGGCAGCCCCAGGGAACTCCAGCACCCGGTCCGGGGCGATCCCACCGCCGTCCACCTTCCCGTCTTCCGGCGCCTGCGCTGTCGCACACCATTCGGAAACGGTTCCGTAGACGGCGACGCCGGAAACGATCACGAGCACAACCACGACGGCGAGCCAGGCACTGCGCCGTCGGCCACGACCCGGCCCGCGCACAACTGTTTGGCCGGGTGCCCCCACTCCCGCCATGGTAGTGGAGGCGACCAAACCGGACGGTAGGTTGCAGGAATGCGCCGCCAGGATCACGCCATGGAGCCGGTGCTCAGGCGCCTCGTACGACTGGTCCCGGAACCGCGGGACGCCCAGGAGCGGCGACTTCTGCTCGTCGAGCTCGAATTGTCCTGCCCGGCACCGGATCTGGCCGACGTCCAGGCGGATACGATACGTATTCTGGCCCTTGCGCACGGCCATCCACTGGGATTCGTCGACATTCCCGGCGGGCCCGGATTCTCCCCGGACGAGCTGCGCGAGGCGATCCAGGTCAGGCTCGGCGAGGACATCGCCGAGCACCTCGACCGGGACGGGTTGGCGTCGTTCGATGAACTCGACGACGCACGCACGCCGCCATGCCAGGTCGACATGATCGTCGACGGACCGTCCGTCACCGTTGTCGTCCCGACCCGAGATCGCACGAAACAGCTGACACGCTGCCTGGATTCGCTTCGGCGACTTCGCTACTCGAATTTCGAGGTCGTCGTGGTCGACAACGCACCACGCGACGACACGACCAGGGACCTCGTCGAGTCGATCGCCGGCCAGGACCCACGGATCCGCTACGTGCGCGAGGCCCGGCCCGGCGCTTCGCTGGCCCGCAATATCGGGATGGAGCTGGGCCGCGGAGAGATCGTCGCCTTCACCGACGACGACGTCGTGGTGGATCCGTTGTGGCTGACCGGACTCGTCGCCGGCTTCGCCGACACGTCGGTGGAGGTCGTCGGCGGGCTCACTGTCCCGTCGGCACTCGACACACCGGCCCAGCACGCCTTCGAACTGTACGGCGGAATGGGCCGGGGATATCGCCGGCGGGTGTACGACCTGCGACAGAACCGTGGGGACACCTTGCTCTACCCCTACACGCCGGGGATTTTCGGTGCCTCCAACAACGCCGCCTTCCGCCGGGAATCATTCCTGCGCCGCGGTGGGTTCGATCTCGCCCTCGGTCCGGCCACGCCGGCCTACAGCGCTGAGGATCTCGATGCGTTCCTGGCTGTCATTCTCGACGGGAAGACCATCGTGTACGAACCACGCGCGATGGTCCGACACGAACACCGTCGCGAGTACGGCGATCTGTACTGGCAGGTCTTCACCTACTCCGCCGGCTCCTCGGCCCTGCTGACCAAGTGGGCCCTGACCCGACGGTCGGTCGGTGCCGAACTGGCTCGTCGCCTGCCGGCCGTGCTCCCCGCAGCACTGCTGCATCGCCATCGCGGCGGCGCCGATGCCGGTGTCGGCGCCTATCCCAGCCAGCTTCGATGGCTGGAACGCATGGGCTACCTGTACGGCCCGATCGCCTACCTCCGCAGCGTGCTGTGGGCCCGTCGCCGCGGACGAAGCTGACAACTGTTGCGCGAGTTCGCTACTCCCGTTGGACCCGGCCGCGGGTCACCGGGTCAACCGATCGAAGCGCCGCACCGCATGCCGCCACAGCTGGAAATCCCGGTCCGCCGCATAGATTCCGGCCAACGTCGCCGGGTCCGCCGGCGCGCCGGAGCCGTGTCCGTCCGGTTGCAGGCGCGCGAGAAGTCCCGCCGACGAGCGCGCCCAGGTGGCGAGGATCAGCTGCGGTATCAACCGGTCCGGTACCCCGAGAGCCGTCACATGGTCGACCAGATACGGTCGCGCCCACGCGTCCGCACCCACGAACGCCTCGTCGAACGCCGCGAGCTGCTCCGCCCTTGCGACGGCCGAGCTCGACGCCTCGGCAACATACTGCAGGAAGAAGACCAGGTCGTGACCGGGCAGGCCGGACCGCTCGTACCGCTCCCAGTCCAGCAGGGTCAGCCGTCCGGCGGTGTCCATCAGCAGGTTCGGATGACTGACGTCGCCGTGCTCAAGAATCAACGGAGGCGGCGAGCTTTGGAGCGGCGCCAGCAGCGCCAGCGTGCGGCCGACCAGTTCGTCGGCCCCCGCGACCGGGACCGTGCTGGCGAACCTGCGCAACGGTTTACTGACCAGCCGCCCGAACCAGTCTGGTTCGTCCGCAGGCCGGACGGTCGCCAGCCGCCGCGCCATGTCCGTGCCGGCCGAGATCACCTCGGCTCGCCTCGATCGAACCATCCCTGGGTCGACGGGTTCTCCGGTGACGGCGGATTCGAGCAGGTATGACCGCCCGGTCAGCCGCAGGTCCAGCAGTGCGGGGTGGCGCCCGGCCAGCTCGCCCGGGTGCGCCCCCATGAGCCGCAGCGCGTCCGCCTCGCGCTCGATTCCGGCGGTGTCCTGCCTGCGTCTGGGCAGCTTCGCCACCGCTCGCAGCTGCGAGTCCGCTGGGTCGAGGTACAGCGCCACCACGTGCCGCGAGGCCTCGAACCATGGCGTGATCAGCAGCGTGGCCGGTGCCCGATTACTCCCGGCCGTCAGGCCGGCCAGGGCCCAGTTCGGCAACGGCGCCCCCACACTGTCTGCCGGCCCCTTCTCGGGCGGGCCCTCCGACGGCGCGCGCCTGTGGCACGCGATGGTGACGTCCTTGGCCACCAGTCCGATGAGCCCGAGGCGGTTCAACACTCGCGTCGCCACCGACTTCGCACGCCCGAACCTGACCCCCTGATACCTGCGCAGCATCGCGTCGACCGCCACCCGGTCGGTGAGGTCCACGATGTAGGAGCACCTTTGAGCGTTCGGCGCGTGCCAGAAGGCAGTCACCGAGTCGCAGTCCTCACGTCGCAGGTCCGCCGTCCACCGCCGGGTCCGGCCGGTCAGCAGACGGGACCAGGGCCTGACCCGCAGCGATCCGAGCCGTAGCAGGTACCACCCGCCCGGCCGCACCGCGGCCAGGTCGGTGCGCAGCAGCCGCCGGTCGGCCTCCGTCGCGATCAAGGCATCCAGCCCCGAGCCCGGTTGCCGGTCGTCGCCGACTCGCACGCCCGATTCACCCAGCACCCGCAGTTCGTCAGGGGACACCGGGCCGCGGTACCCGGCATTCGTCACCTCGTCCGGGATCAGGAACCGCCAGTCGATGGACTGCCACATCCGAAGCGGCGCGGCGGCCGGCCCGGTCTCCGCGGGCTGCGGAGGCCCGTCGTCACCGGCCGTGGCGCGCTGGTGTGCGACCAGACCGCGCACCAGCGGGATGCGGCCGATCTCGGGAAACACGTCCTGAAGGCGCAGGCTCCTGCGGGTGGCCCGGAGCAGGATCAGCCAGGCCAGCAGGACCAGCGCCAGGCCCACCCAGAACGACGGGCGCACGATCCAGACGGCCAGGGCGACCGCCCCGAGGGCGGCACCGACCTGCCCGAGCACCTTCAGATGGTCGCGGTTGACCACGCCGATGCCGGCGCCGAAGCCCAAACCAGCCTGCTTCAACGCGTTGTGGACGATCAGGGTCACCAGAACCGCAATCGCGCCTCCAATCGCGCCGTACAGGTTCGCCAGTACCAGGCTGGTCGGCACCATCACCCCCAGCGTGACGACATTGGTGACCATGACCCAGCGCGACCGCCCGATCAACTGGATGGTGAATCCGTTGAAGCCCGAGGCGGCGTTGATGTAGTAACCGACGGACAGCACGGCCAGCACCCCGGCCGACGATGCGTACCTCTCGCCGAGGGTGAGCGTCGTGAACGGGCCGGCCAGCGCGGTGGTGACGGCCAGCACCGGGAACGTCAGCACGGCGACCCAGATGGCGTTCTGCCAGTACAGATCTCGGACCTTCCCGTGTGCCTGGCGAGCCAGCAGACGGGATGCGGCGGGAGCGAACTGCGTCGTGAACGCGAACATGACACCGAGGGTCAGCGCCGCGATGGGTACCACCGCGCGGAACGTGGCCACCTCCTGCGGACCGCCGAACGTCCCGACAACGATGGCGGCGAACTCCGTGGTCGCGATGGCGACCAGCCCTGTCAACAACGCCGGTCCGCAGAATGCCGCAACCTCGCGCCAGGGAATCCTGGTCGTCCGGAACGAGAAGTGCTTGGCCAGGCCGATCCGGCGGAACAGTCGGTACAACAGGAACAGGTAGAGGACGAGCCCGATCGCGGCCACGACGACGAATCCGACGGTCAGGAAAGCGGCATCACCGCCGACCACGATCAGCAGCACGACGACGGCCAACCGGAGCAGCGGCTCCATCACGTACCGCCGGAGGAAGACCGACCAGGGCGAGGAGAACACCGCGAACATCTCGACGATGAGCACGTCGAGGGCCTGGATCGGGGCCAGCGCGATCATCAGCACCAGGAGCGCGACCGCGGTGTCCGATGGGGCGATCTCGTTGAGCGGGCCACTGAACAGGTAGGTTCCGGCGACGACGACGGCACCGACCCCACCGACCACCACGACTTCCAGGACGATCATGCCGAACAGCCGTGGACGATCGGCACGCTCGTCATACATGGCCAGGAACCGCGCGCTGGCTCGATCAAGACCGAGCGGCACGATGGCCTGGACAAGCAGCACCGCGGCGAGTGCCCAGGCATACGCTCCGTAGTCCGCTTTCGTCAGGTAGCGGATGATGCCGATCTGAACGACGAAATTGATCAGCTGGGATGCGGCATAGCCGACCAGCATGCCGCTGGAGGACCGGAGATTCGAGGCCGTTCCGACGTCACGGTTGTGCCCCGAGGCAGGTCGCTCCTCGGTGGCGACGGGGGTCGCCCGGGCGTTCGGCATCAGGCCGACTCGTCCCAATGCTGCCGGAGTCGCGCCCAGATCGCCCGCTCCGCCTGGTCCCGCACCTGCTCGATGGTCTGCCGGGCGTCGATGACGATGCTGAACTCCCGGGAATCGGCGACTTGCAGGTAGGTGAGCCGGCGGCGCTCCAGTTCCTCGATCCCCTGCTCGTGCTTGCGCTCCCACATCAGCTCGGCGGGTGCATCGAGCACGATCACCAGTTCGGGTTCGGCGCACAGCCGGCGAACCAACCAGGCGGTGATGCGACCGCGCCAGTCCAGATCGGCCGATGGCAGGAGCACGTCGTAGGTGAAGCGGTCCAGCAGCACGATACGGCCGCGGGTTCGGTGGTAACGCGCCTGCGCGGTGCGGTACCCCAGTCGCCCCATACGCATGACCAGGCGTGCACCCGGAACGACCCGGATCCACCGGTCCCAGGGGTACTCCCGCCACACGCCCATGTAGACGTACCGCGACGGGAACGGCAGCCGTTCCCGTAGCCCCTCGGCAAGGGTGGTCTTTCCTGCGCCGTCCGGACCGATGGTCGTGATCGCGATTCCGGTCGGGTGACGCAGGCTGACCAGCGCGTGGCCGGCTCGATCGGCCCGTCGTGCGACGCGAGTCAGAGCGGACCCCGGATTGGCTCGGCGCCATGACCGCACCAGGCCCGGCCGGGCGTCGGCCAGGTCCGGCCATCGCTGTGCACGAACCAGTGTCAGCAACCGGCTGGCTGAACTACCTGGTGCGTCGAGACTGTCAATCATGCCGGCCAGCGGACCCCTCGATGACGCGCCGAACGCCATCAGTGACAACGTCACCGATTCGATGTCCCGATTGCCCAGCAATCGGTGCAGGAACATGTGCCAGAATGCGTCGTCGTCGCAGAGCTGCCAGCGCCGGTCCACCCGCACCCGTCGCTCGAGGACCCGGCCGGCGACATCGGTCACGTACTCCTGGTGGGCCCCGAAGTCGACACTGGTGGTCACGTCCAGACGAACCCACCGTTGCTGCCGTTCGCAGAACCCGACGAAGAACCGGTGACTTCCCTGACCGGCCGACGGGACCGCGGCCATGCCGAGCCTGCCCAGGCCCGCTCGCGCAGCATCGAGCGTCCGCTGCGCCATGAGCACGTCGACGTCCCCACCGCGGGCGACGGAGTCCTCCCCGCCCCGGAGCACGGCCCACGGCAACCCGGTCTCGTCCAGGGTGCGGAACACGGCCGCGAGCAGGGTTGTCGAGCCGGGGGTGGTGTCCCGGCCGGGAATCAATCCCGTCGACGACATGTATTGCCCCCTGTCTGTCGGGTGAAGGATGACCAAGGCGTGCGCCGTTGCACGCGCAACGGGGTTTGGCCGGCTATCCGGTCAGTGCGTAAATCCGGGTGTCAGGGTTCTGGTAGATCAACTTGAAGTCGGGCGAACTCGCGACTGCACTTTCCATGCGCCGGTATCCTTCCGCTCCGCCGAACAGGCCCCAGGCACGGGCGTAACGCTCCTGGCTCGTGGAGAAGATCAGCCGGCTGTTCCTGCCGTAGCCCCGGACCTTCTTGTAGACCGCAGCGGTCAACTCGGGAACGTCCGTGGCGAAGTCGTTACGCGCGAACTTCCGATCGATCGACATGAGGTTGGGAGTATCCCCCCGGCTGGCACCGACGTGAAGGTAGTAGTTGGCGCTGCACCGGGCCGGGAACCCGGTGACCGACTGGACGAAGACTGCTCGATCCGGCGAGTTCGCCGACAGCCACTCGCACGCCTGCACCTCGGTCGAGGGAATGTAGTAGACGTCCTCGTTGCCGTAAAGGTTGGGTACGAACAGGCTCAGCACCAGGGCGACGATTCCTGCCGTGACAACCGCGGGCCGCCACGACCGGGCGTTGTCGATGAGCCCTGCCAGCAGCCAGCCCGCGGCGATCGCGCACCACGGAGCGGCGAAGAGGAAGGCCCGTAGGTGTGCCTCACCGCCGTAGTTCTGAACGAATCCGATCAGCAGCGGGCTGCCGATCAGGGCGACACACATCACCGCGGGGCGCCCTCCGCCGCGCCGCCAGCGGTAGATGACACCGGCTATCGCCAGGACCGCCAGGACGAGACCGATGGCCAGCGGTAGGGCGCCGATGAACGCCTTGGTTCCCAGCTGGGCGCCAACGCCCTCGTTGCGCGGCCGGAAGTTGGCGAACGGGTTGAGTGCGTTGACCAGGGCGTAGTTGTCGTCGATGTACTGGAGGTTGGGCGCAAGGAAGGCGCCGGCAATGACGATCAGACCGATCAGCGCCCACCAGGGTCGCAGATACCCGAGCACCGCGACGGTCATGACGCTGGCAATGGTGATGTACGGCGTCAGCTGATGGCTGATGGTCGACGCGAACTGCAGCACCAGCACGCACGCCAGGACAGTTGCCCTCACCGCGCCTGACACGGGCGCCGTGGCCGGCATGTCCGGGTCGACGGCGGATCGGCCGAACCTGTCCTCGATCCATCGTCCGAGACGATTGGCCGGGCCACGCAGGAACCGGATGATCAGCAGCAGGATCGCCAGGCTCATGACGAGCGCGAGTGGCTGCGGGGCGTAATACAGCTGGCCGGCGTAGTTGGCAACGCTGAACAGGACGACCGCGATCCAGGCCGCGCGCACGTTCGCCGACAGGCTCCGCGCGAGGGCAAAGATCAGGACCGCGATCACCAGGGCGAAGAACGGCTGCGCCCAGGCCGCGAACGCCGCCGGATCGTCGACCCCGAGAAGCTCGCTCAGATAGGCGCCGAAGGCGAATGCGCCGGGCCACCGATGGAAGATGTCGATCGACGGGTCGACGGCGCCGTGCTCGAGGATGTATCGCGTCACCGCGATGTGCTTGTAGGTCCAGGCGTACCTGGGCGCGTCCTCGACGACGGCGGTCGTGGCGTAGACGATCAGGATCAGCAGGCCGACGCTCGCCGTGAGCAGCCTGCCGTTCGGCGGGCCCGGTCGCACGAGGGCGAAGATGCACACCGCGGCGCACAACGCCAGCGCTCCGAACCACAGGATCGGCAGGACCTCGATCAGACCCCACGGACCCAGCGACGACAGGTCCGTCAGCCGAAGGCTGATCACCCACGCCAGCAGGGAAACGCCGAGCAGAAGGTAGGAAACCGCACCCACAGGCAGGGTTTGCCGGCGCTGCTGTTCGACGGACGGCCCTTCGACATCCTGAATATCGGCCGTCATGCGCTGCTCGCCGACCGCTCACGGGAGATCGCGCGGAGGTCCAGAACGAGAGCAGCGCAACTGGCTGCCGCGATCAGCGCACCGAGCAGCATCGGATGCCACCAACCGAACCATGTCATGACCGTGGCACCGGACACGCCGACGGCAAGACTGAGCGCGACGGCCAGTCCCACGTATGCCCCGACATCGTCGACGGGAATCCGGGACATGATCGCCGAACCCGGCAGGAAGATCACTGCCGCGAAGATGACGGGCCACCGGATCACCCCCGGGGCATCGAGCGCGGCGAATGCGAGAGCCGCGGCCGCGACGATCAGCATGGCGACGTCCAGAATGCGCCGGATACCTGGCGTCATTCCTGCGGGCCCATCGTCGCCATCCCGCCCCCGGTCGGTTCGGTATGGGCGGTTCCACCTGCCCAGGCGGCGCTCATTTGGCCCCTCCTCGCCGTTCGGTTCACCGCTCCATGCGCGCCGTCGGCGGCACGAGGCGCGCGGTGCGCGAATTCCCACGCCGCCGGGGCGTCGGCCCCTCTTCGCCCGACCCGACCCCCGCAGCGCCCGCCCACCCCCATCGACGGGCGGACCGGAGTGGACCACACCAACGGTTCACACAATGGCCATCCGGTTGACAAGCATGCTAACTGTGGGTTTACGCTGAGGCAAGCGGGGACGCGTTGTCACCCACATGGCCCATTCATTCGAGGAGTTTGGGTCACATTGGGTCATAACGGGCAGCCTTCTCCTCCGGAATCAGCGTTGATCCGGTCCGGCGCGTTGCCGGCGACCTTGGGTCGGCTGTCCAGAGGTCACGAGCAAGGGGGAATGGTGCGCACGGACCAGTTCAGAAGATCCCGGATCGTCGGCCACACCTACGAGAAGCCGACGGTGACGATCGTCATGCCGGTGCGGAACGAGGCGGCAAACCTTCGACTCGTGCTGCCCGAGCTCCCACCCGTCCACGAGATCGTGCTGGTGGACGGGGGGTCGGTCGACGGCACGGTCGAGGTCGCCCGCGAGGTCATGCCATCCGTTCGTGTCGTGCATCAGACCCGAACGGGCAAGGGAAATGCGCTCGCGTGCGGATTCGCCGCCGCTACCGGCGACGTCCTGGTGATGTTCGACGGCGACGGTTCCGCCGATCCGGCCGAGATTCCTCGCTTCATCGACGCATTGATCGCCGGCGCCGACTTCGCCAAAGGCACCCGCTTTGTGCGAGGCGGTGGGAGTGAAGACATCACCGCGCTGCGCAGGCTGGGCAACGCCGGGCTGTATCTTGCGGCAAATGCGGCATTCAGGACCCGGTTCTCCGACCTGTGCTACGGATACAACGCGTTCTGGCGCGACATGCTCCCGCTGCTCGGCCTGCCGGACATCCACGCGCCGGCCCCGCCGAACTCGATGATCTGGGGCGACGGTTTCGAGATAGAGACCGTGATCAGCTGCCGGATGGCCGGCGCGGGTGTCCGCATCACTGAGGTTCCCAGCGTCGAGCGGCGCCGGGTGCACGGGACCAGCAAGCTGCGGACATTCGTCGACGGCGGCCGGGTCCTGCGGACGATCGTCGCCGAGCGTCGTCGCCATCGGAGCCGGCTGCGGAACCGGCAACTCTTCCCGTCCGCTCGAACGTCCGGAAGAACCCACCCATTCGAGGAGGATCCGGACCGGCTCGAGGCGACCGCGTAGCGCCGGTCGACGCGAGGGACGATCCGATCATCACGCGTGCATTCCCGGCGTCCGGGCGTAGCCTCCAACCCGACCGACCTGGAGGACAACGTGTTCAAGCAACGCCAGCGCCAGGTCGCCCGACTGATCCCGAACAGGCACGAGCGCCGCTGGTTCGGCGGACCTGACCGGGCGGGGATCCGCGCCGCACTGCCCGCCGCCGTGCTGGTCGCCGCGCTCGGCCTGGACGCCCTGACAAGCTGGCGTCGATGGCCGATTCCTGTACTCGGGGCGCTGGACGACACCGCGCATCTGCTGACCGCGGCGCTGATCCTGGCCGCCGTCGGCGTGGGTCGGATCGGGCGGTTGCTGCCGTGGGCGCTGCTCGGGTCCGTGCTCATCGATCTGGACCATGTTCCGCTCTACACCTTTGCCCCCGACTTCGTCGTCGGTGGCCGGCCGCCGACTCACTCGCTCGTCACACCAGCCGTGTTGCTGGGCTTGGCGGTGGTCGTGCCGTGGCGCCCCTGGATCGCGGGCGGCTTGGCCATCGGCGCCTGCCTGCACTTCGTTCGCGACATCGCCACCGGGCCCGGGGTCGCATTGTTCTGGCCGCTGAGCAGCACCGCGGTGCGCATCGACCATCGCTGGTACCTGGGCATCCTCGTCGCGGCGGCAGCCGCCGCGACCTGGCGTCTGGCGCCCCACCCCTTCCGCGGCCGGTGACTACGCCGACCGGAAACAACGGTCGCCCGCTCGTTCGCGCTACGTACACCTACTGGAGCACTCGTACGACAGATACACCCAATTGGGTGCGTCGATTTCCCATTGCGACTACGGGTAGCTATAGTCTGAGGGGAGTTGGTGGCGGGGGTCATCGACCGTCGCGCCACCCGATGTAGGCGCAGATCGAACGTCTGCTGTGCGGGGGACGAGAGGACCTGGGGGATGGAGTCGAGTCGCGAGACACCACCAGGCGTCTTCGTGCATCCACACGGACTGTGCGAGAGCGAGTCCGTGGGCGCCGGCACCCGGATCTGGGCATTCGCCCACGTCCTGCCCGGCGCGGTGGTCGGTGCAGGCTGCAACATCTGCGACGGCGCCTACGTCGAGGGCGGCGCCGTCGTCGGTGACCGGGTCACCGTCAAGAACCAGGTGATGATCTTCGAGGGTGTCCGGATCGAGGACGACGTGTTCCTCGGTCCAGGCGTCATCTTCACCAACGACATGAAGCCTCGCGCCCACATCAAGCGCAGCGGCGACGCCCTGCTCACCACGCGGATCCGCAAGGGCGCGACGCTCGGCGCCGGCGCCGTCGTCGTCTGCGGCAGCACGATCGGCGAGCACGCCTTCGTCGGTGCCGGGTCCGTGGTGACCCGTGACGTCGCGCCACACTCGTTCATGGTCGGCAACCCCGCCAGGCGGATCGGTTGGGCCTGCGTGTGCGGCGAGCGGCTCCCCGCGGACCTGGTGTGCCCCGAGTGTGCCCGGCAGTTCCGCGCCGACGTGTCCGACCGGTTCGTCGAGCTGATCGCCGACGCTCCGGCGTCCCTGTCGTAGGCCGGCCGATGTACATCACGCTGCGCGGCACACCCAAGGGCGACACGACGTCGTCCACCGGGTCGCCGGCGAAGGGCTCAATACGGTCGAAGGTTCCGGGCACCGTCATCGGGCTCGGCGTCGTCAGCCTGCTCACCGACATCTCGTCGGAATCGGTGGCCGCGATCCTGCCGATCTACATCACCGTGGTCGTCGGGCTCGGTCCGTTGGCGTTCGGCTTCATCGACGGCATCTACCAGGGCATCAGCGCCTTCGTCCGGATCGCCGGCGGCCGCTGGGCGGACCGATCCGACCGGCCCAAGTGGGTCGCGTTCGTCGGTTACGGGCTTTCCGCGCTGACTCGGCTGGGTCTGCTGTTCGTCAGCGGGTTCTGGGCGATCACGTCGGTGGTGGCAGCCGACCGGTTGGGCAAGGGATTGCGCACCGGCCCCCGCGACGCGCTCATCGCCACTGCGTCCGATCCGGCGCATCTGGGCCGAAACTTCGGCGTGCACCGCGCGATGGACACCGCCGGCGCACTGATCGGCCCGCTGATGGCATTCACGATCCTGGCGATGTTCCCGATCGGCCTCGGCGGATACGAGACAGTCTTCGTCTGGTCGTTCGCGTTTGCGATCGTCGGGGTGGCCGTGCTCGCGCTCGTGGTGCCCGACCTGCGGACCCGGTCCTCCTCCTCGACCCCGGGCGGCGTCGGCGAGGCCGATGTCGAGCCCGAGGTCGAAACGCCCGCTCCACCGGCCCGACCCCGCTGGCGAGACCTGGCCAACCCGGGCCTGCGGCGACTGCTCGTCGCGGCCGCGGTGTTGTCCCTGGTGACGATCGGCGACGGCTTCCTGTACCTGGCGTTGGAGAACGCCGGCGACATCTCTGCGACGTACTTCCCGCTGCTGTTCGTCGGCACCAACTTCGCCTATCTGCTCCTGGCCGTGCCGATGGGCAAGCTGGCCGACCGGATCGGCCGCGGCAAGGTGTTCGTCGGCGGATACGTGCTGCTGCTGCTCTGCTATGCGATCGCCGGGCTGGAACTCGGTGGTCTTGCCGGCGCCGTGCTCGTCCTGCTGCTCCTCGGCACGTTCTACGCGGCCACCGACGGGGTGATGTCCGCGCTGGCCACCCGACTGGTGCCGGCGGCGAGCCGGGCCAGCGGGATCAGCGCGGCCCAGACAGTGGTCGCGGTGTTCCGGTTCGTCGCCTCCATCGGCTTCGGGTTGCTGTGGCAGTTCGGAAGCCTGCAGATCGCCATGCTGGTGATGGGTATCGGGCTGGCCGTTGCCATCCCGGTGGCCGGCGCCCTGCTGCACGTCCGGACCGAGCGGTCGACCGTCCCGGCCGGTGACGCGGCGTGACCGTCACCCGGAGCCGACTCATCGCGCTGGTCGTCGTGGTCGTCCTGGCCATCGGCGCGGCCATCGCCTACTTCAGCTACCAGCGGTCGACCGCCGACGCCCAGGTGTCCAACGCGCCCGCGGTCGAGCAGGCCACCGACCTCGACTCGATGCTGGCGACCGACCGCGTGGTCTTCCGGTCCACCGCGCTCGGCCCCACCTACGGCAAGCTCGCCGTGGTGGCGCTCGCCGACCCCTCCGGCGCGCGGGTGGTGCTCGACTCCTCCTGCGAACGCGTCTACGCGACAGCGGTCGACGGGGTCTGCATCACCGCCGAGCGCGGCATCGTGTCCAGGTACGGGATCACCGAGCTCAACGCCAGGCTCGCGCCGCAGAACACCGAGGACCTCAACGGCCTGCCGAGCCGGGCCCGTATCTCGCCGAACGGGTCCCTGATGTCGACGACCACGTTCGTCACCGGCCACTCGTACGCCGAGTCGTCGTTCTCCACCGAGACGATCATCCGCCGGGACACCGGCCAGGTGATCGGCAACCTGGAGGAGTTCGCGGCGACCGTCGATGGCCGGCCCTTCGACATCGTGGACCGCAACTTCTGGGGCGTCACGTTCGTCGACGACGACAGCTTCTACGTCACCGGCGCATCGAACACCCTCGGCAAGACGTGGTTGATGAAGGGCAGCATCGCCAACCGGACGCTGACCTCCATCCGCACGGACGCCGAATGCCCGTCGGTCTCCCCCGACCGGACCCGGGTCGCCTACAAGACCCGGCAAGGCAACCCGGCGCCCGGTCAGTGGCACATCGCGGTCTACGACCTGGCCAGCGGCCAGGAGACCGTGCTCGCCGAGACCCGCAGCGTCGACGACCAAGTCGAGTGGCTCGACGATTCGACCGTGTTGTACGCGCTCCCCCGGACCGGTTCGGAAGCCACCACCTACGACGTCTGGCAGGTGCCCGCCGATGGCACCGGGGAGCCCGCTGTTCTCGTGCCGCAGGCGGCATCGCCCGCGGTGGTCCGGAGCTGAATATGGAGAAGCCCTTGACAGTCGCAACGTCGCTCGATTCGATGCGCGCCCAATCGCTCGCGACCCACGCCCCGTGGCTCCCCGATCGAGTCCGCGAGCTCGGCGAACTCGCTCGGCGCGGTCTGGCTCAAATGCACCACGACAATGGCCGTGCATTCGCGCAGACGGCCCGTGGCGTGCTCACCCCGACCGGCAGTGTTCTCCGACCTGAAGGCGAGAACCTGCGATACGCCGGAATGGCAGCACTCGGCCTGGGCCGGCTCGACGTGTCCGTCCAGAAGACGATTCTGGCCGGCAGCACGGTCGCCGACCTCGTCGCCGCGACCGCGAAACGCGCCAACGGCCACCAGGATCCTGGAGCCGTTGCGCTTGCCTGCTGGGCCTCGGCCGAGCTTTCCGGCACCTTCGAAGGTGGCTTGTTCGACCAGCTCACGACACTGATCAGGACAGGTCGCCCACTGCCGACGGTCGATACCGCATGGATGCTCACAGCCGCGGTTGCCGCTCGACACCTGGGGGACACTTCCGACCTGCGCCAACGCTCCGCCGGCCTGTTGGCCGAGCACCACGGTGACGGCGGCCTTTACCCGCACATGTTGCCGGGGCCGTCCGCGGGCCGGTTCCGCGGCCACATCGGCAGTTTCGCCGATCAGGTGTATCCGCTGCAGGCCTTCGCCCGGCTGGCCGGGGCAACGGGCGACAAGGATGCCCTCGACTCGGCGAATCGCACTGCGCAGACTCTTTGCCAGCTGCAGGGCTCTGCAGGTCAGTGGTGGTGGCACTACGACTCCCGCACCGGTGGGATCGTGGAGCGGTTCCCCGTGTACAGCGTGCATCAGCATGCGATGGCGCCGATGGTCCTGTTCGACCTGCGCGACGCCGGTGGTGACGACCACGGCGTCGAGATCGCACTCGGTTTGGACTGGCTCCGCACGCATCCGGAGGTCATGGACGAGCTGGTATTCCCCTCGCACGGCGTGATCTGGAGGAAGGTGGGCCGACGGGAGCCTCCCAAGGCCGTCCGGTCGATGTCGGCCGTGACCACGTCGATACGCCCTGGTCTGCATGCACCCGGGCTGGACAAGGTCTTCCCTGCGACCAAGATCGACTACGAGTGCCGCCCCTACGAGCTCGGCTGGCTGCTGTACGCCTGGCTGGACCCGTCGGAGCAGGCGGAAGGCCGAGGTTCGGAATGATCAAGAAGTCTGATCCCGGGGACTCGCACACCCGCCTGCTGTTCGGGCTCGACATCGAGCCGGTGACCCAGAACCAAATGATCGAAGCCTGCCGGGACGCGCTGCGGGCGCGTCGCCGGCTACTGATCGGCGTGGTCAACGCGGCCAAGGTCGTCAATCTCCACCGGGATCCGCTCCTGCGCGATTCCCTGCTCGAGTGCGACGTCATCGTTGCCGACGGCCAATCGGTGGTGTGGGCGAGCCGACTGCTCGGCCGCCCCCTGCCCGAGCGCGTCGCCGGTTGCGACCTGTTCGAGGCCCTCCTCGGTGTCGCCGAGGAGGACGACCGGTCGGTCTTCCTCCTGGGGGCCAAGCCGGTGGTCCTGCGCCGTCTGCAGGAGATGCTCGCCGTCCGATTCCCGAAGCTGCGCATCGCGGGCGCTCGGGACGGGTATTTCAAGGAGGACGAACACGAGGAGGTGGCACGGCAGATCCGGGAATCCGGCGCCGACATGCTCTTCCTGGGCATTACCTCCCCGAAGAAGGAGATCTTCCTCGGGAAGTACGCCGACGAGCTCGGGGTGCCGATCCTGCATGGGGTCGGTGGCTCGTTCGATGTGTTGGCCGGTGTGACCAAACGAGCTCCGGTGCGGTGGCAGAAGCTCGGCCTCGAATGGGGATATCGCACGCTCCAGGAACCACGCCGAATGTGGAAACGATACCTGACGACAAACACTCGATTCATCATTCTGACCGGCCGTGAGGTCTTCAGGCCGTCCCCTCGATTGTCGTTGAGCACATCGGCGACGTCGAAACCAGCGATCTGGTCGTCACACGCACCGGCCGAGTCCGGGCGCTGAGATCCTCTACAGGTCAATCCCAACCAAACTCAATCCCCATACCAGCGAAACGGAGCTCCACATGGGAGACGTCTTCACCGGCCGCGTGGCGGTCATCGGCCTTGGCTACATCGGGCTGCCGACCGCCGTCGCCTTGGCCACCCGTGGCGTCGAAGTGGTCGGTGTCGACGTCAATCCCGATACCGTCAAGGCGGTCTCGCACGGTCAGGTTCCCTTCGTGGAACCGGACCTCGCCGTCGCGGTCAGTGGCGCCGTCGCGATGGGCCGCCTCACCGCGACCACCGAGACCCCGCATGCAGACGCATACATCATTGCCGTCCCGACACCGTTCAACGACGACCATTCCGCGGACCTGAGCTACGTCCGTGCCGCCGCCGAGCAGATCGCGCCGCAGCTACAGGGCGGGGAGATCGTCGTCCTCGAATCCACCTCCCCACCCGGGACGACCGAGGACCTGAGCCGATGGATCGGTGACCTCCGACCCGATCTCAAGCTGCCGCACGCGGGTGAGGGTCTCGCCGACATCCATATCGCTCATTGTCCGGAACGGGTGTTGCCCGGTCGCATCATGATCGAAATGGTGACCAACGACCGCGTTGTCGGCGGAGTCACCCTCCAATGCGCAGCCAAGGCCGCCGCGATCTACCGGGTCTTCGCCCAGGGCGAGATCCTGCTCACCGATGCCGCCAGCGCCGAAATGGCCAAGCTGGTGGAGAACGCCTACCGCGACGTCAACATTGCATTTGCCAACGAACTCTCGCTGATCAGCGAGTCATTGCGACTGGACGTCTGGGAGGTCATTCGACTCGCCAATCATCACCCGCGGGTGAACATCCTGACGCCGGGTCCAGGGGTGGGTGGACACTGCATCGCCGTCGACCCTTGGTTCATCGTCGGTGCTGCGCCCGGGCTGTCCCGGCTGATCCGGACCGCGCGCGAGGTCAACGATTCCAAGCCTCGGCACGTCGCGGACCAAATCATCGCCAAGTGTGATCGCTTCCGCTCCCCTACGGTCGTCTGTCTGGGCCTGACATTCAAGGCCAACGTCGACGACACGCGGGAGAGCCCCGCCGTCGATGTCGTGGAGCTGCTGGCCGAATCCCTGCCCGATGTCGAGGTCCTGGTCGCGGACCCCTACGTCGAAGAACTGCCACCGAGGCTGGCGAAGTACTCCAACCTCCGAATGGAAAAGGCAGTGCCGGCGATCGACAAGGCAGACATCGTCGCACTACTGGTCGACCACGACCAATTCAAGACGATGTCCAGGAGCCTGCTGAGCGGGAAGGTGGTCTACGACACCCGCGGGGCCTGGCGCTGACCGGGTGTCTGGCCTGGCCGATCGTCCAGACCAGACACCCGCGCCGTCGGCTTAGTTGCAGCCCGACGGGTTGCCCGAGTCCACGGCCAGCTTGCTTTCCAGGACCTGGTTGCCGGATCGCTTCCACCCGTCCGTCGGCGCGCCACGCGGGAACCAGACGCCCCAATACCCGATGCACTTGTAGTGCACGGTCGAGAACCTGTTGTTCGTGAACGAGATGTTGGTGACCGAGTAGCCGCCGGCCGGACTGGCCTCGGAGGGCGAGTAGTCCTCGGCGTACACCGTGAAGCCGCCACCGGTGAGCAGGTTGTTGTCCACCACGATGTTGTCCGCGTTCTTACGGCTGTTCCAGATCGAGATCGCCGACGTCTGCGACTGGGTGACGTCGATCGTGTTGTGCCTGATCACGCCATTCTTGGCGCCCTCGGTCTGGTAGCCGTCGACGTGCCCGTTGGCGGCCGCAGTGGTGAAGGCATGCAACCAGTTGTTCTCGATGCGGAAGTTGTCTCCCGTACCGTCGACACCCGGCTTGGTTGCCCAGGAGAAGATGCCGTCGTTCGATCCGATGCACTCGTTCGCGGTGGCGACCATCGACTTGCCCTCATGCCAGATGCAAGTGTGGGTAGCGTTCATCCCGTCCAGCAAGTTGCGGTCGATCGTCGCGCTGTAGCCAGGATTGATGTTGATGACACCGCTGCCGTTGGCACCTCCGGCATTGTTGGTGATCCAGCTGTTCTTGATCGTGACGTTCTGCGCGCGGACCTGAACGCCTCCAGAGATCTTGTAGCCATCGATCACGGTGTTATCGACGTTGACGATCAACCCACCCGTGACCGTCTTGCGGAAGACCTGACCGTCCGGGTACCCGGTCGAATCCGGTCCCGGCCACCCACAGTCGTCGAGGTTGTCCCAGACCTGCGTGGTCGAGCACAACGCCGGCGACGCTGTCGCCGTCGAGGTTGTCGTGGTGGTCGGACGCGGCGAAGACGAGCTTGCCGACGAGCTTGTCGGCGAGGGACTGGACGGCCGGGATGTGGTCGTCGGAGTGGGTGCGGTCGGTGTCGGCGAGGTCGTGACGGGAGTCGACGTTGCAGGTGCGCCCGAGACGAACATCGGTTCCACCCAGTAGTTGGTGGATCGATACGACGACGAGGGGAATCCGCTCGATCCATACCGATAGACGCCGTTCGATCCCGACAACGCCGTCAGCGGTGGATTGGTCAGCGCGGACCTGAACTGGTCATATGTGTATGAATACCGCCCGCGGGGCGCGTAGTAGGACACCACATAGGTCGTGTTGGCAGAGACCGGGACCTCCGCCGCGAACGTCAAGGTCTGCCATCCCGACGCCGACTCGTTCGTGAAGGTGCCAGTGGCCAACCTCGAGCCGGTGGATGACCACAAGGTGCCGGTATGGGTGCCCGAATTGCCCGCTCCCTTGTAGAAGCGGACACCGGTCACCTTGCCGGCCGTGCTCGACCTGAACTTCAGACCGAGTTCGACTGCGCCGGAGTCGGGGGCTGCTGCGACCGCGGGAGTGGCATTCGAAGCGAAGATGCCAACCGGAGTCGGGGCCGCAGCCGCGGGAGCTGCGACGATGACCGCCGAGACCGCGGCAACGCTGAGTAAGGACCCGATCGCGACGCCGAGTCGCAACCTGGGACGTGATCGGCGCCGGACGCGCGTAGCCGCCGAATGGACGTGAAGGGACACCGAGGGCCATTCTCCGACGCCTACGAGGTGAGCTGTCGGGTTCGGGCTGGAGAGTCGCCCGGCCGACATATCGTCGGCTTCACCCCATAGGCCGACCGAGACCGGCCGAGTTGGTTCCCCCGTTCCCACCCGACGGATCGGTATAGCGGTGTCACACGATCAGTGGCGGGATTCGGCGGTGACCATGTGTCGCCGACCGTTATCGGCGCGTGACCAATGATGTCCCAACCCGGCGGGGAACGCAATGTGTGCGTCCATCAGATCGAGTGACAGGAGCTTGGAGCGCTACGCGACGTTGACAGGTTGAGCGACTGATTCATCCGAATGATGCCGAAGCCGCGGCAACTTGCCGAGATCCAACCGCATCAGCCTTCGGTTCGAAGTCTGCAGGCCGATCGGCTAGCCCAAAGAAGTGTTCGATCGCCTGGACCGCCCGTGGGGCCGCGTGACCATCGCCATAGGGATTGACCGCCTTCGCCATGAACCCATACGCCGCATCGTCGGTCAGCAGGCTCGCCAGGGAACGGACAATGGTGTCTTCATCGGTTCCGACCAGGCGAACGGTTCCCGCAGTTACCGCTTCCGGGCGCTCCGTCGTCTCTCGCAGCACCAACACCGGCTTTCCAAGGCTAGGAGCTTCCTCCTGCACTCCACCGCTGTCGGTCAGCACGATCGTCGAGGCAGCCATCGCGGTCGCGAAGTCGGCGTAGTCCAGCGGCTCCGTGATGACGACATTCTCCAAACCGGCCAGCGGCGGCAACAGCACTTCCCGGACTATCGGGTTCAGGTGCGCCGGCAGCAGCATGCCGACATCCGGGAACATCCGCGCCACCCGAGCGATCGCCCGAGCGGTTCTGGCCATCGGTTCGCCCCATGACTCACGTCGATGCGCGGTGATCAGAATCGTGCGGCGGCCGCGAAGTCGGCGAGCGTCCGGGTTCCGCTGAGGGAGGTCGCGCCCGACCACGTCCAGCAACGCGTCGATCACTGTGTTGCCCGTGACGAAGATGTCGCTGGGGCTTATGCCATCTGCGATGAGATTCGCCCGCGACGTGTCCGTCGGCGCCAGGTGCACGGCGGCCAGGTTCGTGGTCAAGCGGCGGTTCATCTCTTCGGGGAAGGGGTTGTACACATTGCCAGTGCGCAACCCGGCCTCAAGGTGAATGACCGGCACCTTCTGGTAGAAGGCCGCCAATGCGGCGGCGAAACACGTCGTGGTGTCACCCTGGACGAGGACCGCGGCCGGCTGTTCTTGCCGAATCACCGCCGCGACGCCCTCGAGGGAACGTGTCGTGATGCCCTCAAGTTGCTGCCGTGGTCGGATGATATCCAGGTCGTGGGTCGGCTCGATTCCGAACAGGCCGTTGACCTGATCCAGCATCGCGCGGTGTTGACCCGTAACGGCGACCACTGGCTCAAGGTAGTCAGAGGCGGCGAGAGCAGCGACAACGGGTGCCATCTTAATCGCTTCTGGGCGGGTCCCGTAGACGACCAGTATCTTTTGCAACCTATTCCTCCGAAGTCGTTGGCGCGGACATTCGCATCGGACGGAACCTCATCGGCCGCCCAGACGAAGTGCACTCCGATCGTGGCTCTCAGGATTCTTGGCGAGACTTGTTTCTGGTCGACGGCGGCCAAACGGCCGCCGCCACGACCGGTCGCCCGTGAGACGCGTATCCAGAAAGACGACAAGACCAAGGGTCAGGCCCACTCCGAGAATCAGCGTAATGACCAGAGCCCGCGACTCCCGTCCCTGAACATACTCAAGTTGCACCGTTTCAGGCGAAGCTTGAATGTGGATCCGGTTGACTTCAGCCACGCCGGCATCATTCTGCATCTGTCTCAAGGTGTCCTCGATGGTTGATTGCATCCAACGCATTCGATTCTCGACGATCTCTGCGGTCTCGCCGACCGCCTGAATGTCAAGGACAGCTTGCGAAAAGTTGTTCGCCCATTGCCCACCAAGATTCGGGAGTCTGACCAGCGTGCCATCTCGGATGCCATCGTCCACCAGAGTGACGCTCGCCGATGATGTCGCTCGTAGGTCGTCCCCGAGGTCCACGCGGTTCTTGACGATTGAAGCCGTGTTGATCAAGCTTTCGGATGCAGTGTTGAGCGAGTTCGGAAACCGCGAACTGGTCGGCGCAAGGAAGACGAGATCAGTCTGGGCGAAATAGACACCACGCTGATCGCTCACCCAGAGCGCGACGCCCCCGGTTGCAAGCATGCCGACTATCACCACGATCCACATGCGGCGGCAGGCATGCAGCAAGTCCCAGACCGTCACTCGTGCGTCCCTCCCCTGCCCGCAATCTTGCCATCGATCAAACGGAAAGTACAGTTCGTCATCGTCACGATCACCTATTTGGGTGAATCTAGTCTCGAACGGCTCCATACTATCGCACCTACAGTCATTATGGATACCCTAGTCAGGGGGAAGCTTGGCCTAACTGTCAGTCGTGTCCGAGCGAGCGCCCTCCCGACGATGGACAGAGCCGATGGGCACCGAAACAGAAGCGAGTTAGCGACATGCAGATGCGGGACTTCCCTGCCGCCCTCCGCCGGAGGTGGTACTTGACCGTCACCGGGATCCTGGCCACTGCGGGACTGTGTGCGGCGGCCTACCTGGCGTTCCCGCCCACCTACCAGGCCAAGTCGAGCATCGTGCTGCTTCCCCCTGCCACAACCGTCGAAGAGGGCGGCAATCCCTACTTGCAGCTCTCCGACCTGAGGCAGGCGGTCGACGTAACCATCGCAGCGCTCAGCTCTCAGTCAGCGACCGATCAGGTCAAAGCAGCTGCTCCGGACGGGTCGTACGAAGTGCTGCCCGACTACACGACCAATGGTCCAATCTTCATCATCACTGCCGACGACAGTACCCAGGCCTCAACCCTGGCGACCCTGGATGTTGTCAAGGACATGGTGGCTCCGACTCTTGCCAACCTTCAGAACAGTCTAGGTATCGCACCCGAGTCCCAGATCACGCCCAAGGTGCTGACCTCCGACCAGGAACCGACGACTGTTCGAAAGGCGCAAATACGTGGATTGATCCTTGCCCTGGCGGCTGGTCTGATTCTTTCATCCTTCCTGCTCGCCGTTGTCGACTCGGCTTTGCTACGGCGAGCCGCACGCCGGGAGCCCGCGACTCAAGCCGACGCGATTCCGGACATCAGTCGTCAGGTCCGAAGCATCGCGGCCACCCGATCCACGGAAGCTGCTGGCACACAACTCAGACCGAGACGACTTGGACCCACGAGTCGCGCGACCAGCAAGCACGAGAACGTGGTGGGTGACGCGGAATCCTACCCACCAAGGCGCGCCAAGTGAGATCGGAATTCCCGAATCATCTTGAACAACGAAACACATCGTTTGGCTCGGACGCCACCACTGTTCTTTCGGTCTACGTCCTACTGCTCATCGCTATTCCTTCGAAACTGGTGTTCGCGCCTCTGGGCGGGGCAGGCACGCCTGCTCAGATCGTCGGCGTTATCGGAGCAATCTGGTACTTTTGGCATCGGCTTCAGCGGCCAGTGGGCATCGATGCCGGCCGCCAGCCCGTCCGGACAGCAGCATTCTTGTTTTCGGCCGCCGTCCTCGCAAGCTACGTTGCGGCCATGGTCCGCCCGATCAGTGACGGCGAGATCAACACGGCGGACATCGGTCTTATCAGTCTCGTAGGTTGGATGGGCGTGCTCCTGCTCGCCAATGACGGGATCCCGAACTTCGGCAGACTACTACTTCTCCTACGTCGAATAGCTGCGATGGGTGGCGCGCTCGCCACCCTCGGAGTCGTTCAATTCATAACTGGCAACCCGCTGACCGATCTCATCGATATCCCGGGGCTGACTGCAAACATCGCGTATTCAGGTGTTGCTGCCAGAGAAGGATTCACCCGACCGGCTGGGACTGCAGTCCACCCCATTGAGTTCGGCGTAGTATTGTGCGCGATTCTCCCGATAGCGATCACATGCGCAATGACGATGCGCGATCGATTCTGGCTTCGTCGCTGGTACCCGGTTGCCGCGATAGCGATCGCGATACCTCTATCGATTTCACGAAGCGCAATCATCGGCACGGTCGTCTGCCTTGCTGTCCTTTTGCCTTCTTGGTCGAAGACCGCGCGGCGCTGGGCATACGTCGCGCTCATTTCGATTGTCATCGTCTTTTTCACCACGGTTCCGGGACTCCTTGGTACGCTGACCGGCCTCTTCACAGGTATCGGGTCCGATACCAGCGCAGCGTCGCGAACGGGAAGCTACGCGATTGCATTGGAGTTCATCGAACGATCTCCCCTGGTCGGTCGCGGGTTCTCCACCTTCCTTCCATCCTATTGGATCCTTGATAACCAATTCCTGGGGCTCGTAATCGAAACGGGCCTCATCGGTGTCACAACCTGGATCCTCCTGCTGACGACGGGTTTCTGGGTTTCGCTCAAAGCTGGCCGCACGGCTGGCAACCCCAACCAAAAACAGGTCGCGCATGCCATCGCCGCGGCCATCGCGTCGACAGCAGTCTGCAACGCCTTCTACGATCTGCTCGCCTTCCCTATGTCAGCCGGCATCTTGTTCCTCTGCCTCGGACTGGCCGGTTCGGTCTATCGGCTCACTGGACGGTCCAACGAGTTGCTGCCAGCTGGTCCTGGTACCGGTGGAGCCCAGGACTATCTGGCCGCGCCCAGGGGCGTTTACAGAGGTCGACACGCGTCTCCTGGATCAGATTGAATCCCAGCTTGTCCCCGGTTTGGTCTGAATCACGAGCCCTGGTTTGACGCCGGCCTGGAAGCACGGAAGTCCGACCACGCCCAGCCAGGGCGTCACCTCACGGGCCTGACCCCACCAAGGCGCGAGTCCGCTCCGGCCCTGACCGCACCGCCAGCAACTGATAGCTCTGGGCACTCGCCTCGCGGTGGTTTCAAGCGCGCAACCACGCGGTTCCTGATGGAACGCTGGGCCACATCCGCAGCCCAACGACTTCGCCGAGACCCGCCCACACACTGGTCAGATATTCAGTGATTCCGCCATCGTCAACGGCTCGGTGGGGTGGCCGGATGTGACTGACCCCCGCTGCAGGAGCGTGGCCCGGCTTCCGGCCAGCGGTATTTCCACTGTTCCGGCGGTTTCCGATACCCTCCCGCAGTCGAAAGACACCCTGCCCGAGGCCCTCATTGTTGTCCGGCGCCGGAAGCACGCCGCGATCACGATGCTCTTCCCGAGTCCCCATCGTTTGATGTGCGCCATCTGGCACCGATCGATCAGTGACGCTGCGCTCTTCTGCCGTGCGCAAGCCCTTCGCACCTTTGACGTTGCCGCTCTCCGCGTCACAGGATCCGGACAGGCGTACGAATCAATCGTTCCGCCTGCACGATGGACATAGTCGCTTCGTGGATGGCGGAATCACCCAAACCCGACAACTGCCCCTGTCAGTCATTCGGACGTCGCCCATCCAGACACGTCGGAAATTAGCGGCGCTCCAAACTAGGTATCAATCGAAGAGAGCAGGGACTTTCCACACGAGATAGATTCGCTCATTTGCCGGCGTTTCAGTCATGAATCGCGGCGAATGACTACGGAGCGCCAGATCTCATTACTTCATTTGGCCTAGTCGTTGGCCGTTATCCGTTCGTTATGCCGCCCGAGTCTTCGGTCTCGAGCCATGGACCGCCCAACTGGAGTGGCGTCGACTTGGTCCGGTCCCCCGACTGAGGTAGCGTACTTGCGGTCACAGAGCGCAATCATCCGATTGCAAAAAGTGATGCCTTGGGGGGAAGTCAAAGCCAGACGTTCGCCTGGGATTGGAAGTGAATCATGCGTCGAAGACCGGTCAGCTTAGTCGGGTCAAGGCATTGGTCGGCCCCGATGGCCCTACTCGGGGTCGTTCTCGCCGTGACCACGGCACTCGTCGTCCCGGGCCAGTTCACGGCTGAGGCCGCGCCCGCGGACACCTACAGCATCTGGTCTGAATCGACCAGGCCAACCTCACCCGCAGCGTCCGAATCTCGTGCCGTCGAACTCGGCGTCAAGTTCAGCACGTCGCGTGAGGGATGGATCACCGGCATCCGTTACTACAAGCAAGCCGCCGCGCAGGGCGCCGCCTACGGCACTCTCTGGAGTGAGTCCGGGCAGATTCTCGCCAAGGCCGCGTTCAGTTCCCGGGAAGGTAGCGGCTGGAAGACAGCCAACCTTGCGGCGCCCGTCAGGCTTCAGGCTGGCAGCAGCTACGTTGCTTCCTACACTGCCCCAGCAGGTCGCTACTCCGCCGACACCAGCACCCTTGGTCGCGGTAGAACCGTCGTCACACGAGACCTCACGGCGACCGCGGGCGTCTACAACTACGGCCTCGGATTCCCCAGGGACAGTTGGGCGAGTTCAAACTACTTCGCCGACGTCCAGTTCACCACGACCAATCCGAACACGGGAACAACTGCGACCCAGTCGGTGACGGGGACCACCCGTGCCAGCACTAGCACCAGCAATGGCGGGACGACGACCACAAGTACGAGCCGATCGACCACCCCTTCGAGTGCGGCCACCACATCGACCACCACGAGCACGTCCTCCTCGGGCTCCGCCGCTGGGTTCCCGAACTCCAAGAACACCGGTTACAAGAACGCTCCCGGCTACCCGGGCCAGCTCACGACATGCAGCGGTCCGATCAAGAGCAACACCACCTACAAGTTCTGCAACTTCTCCGGTGGCGCCAGTATCGGGACTGCCAGCAACCCTGTCTCCAATGTGACCTTCATCGGCACGCGATTCGCGTCCAACGCACTTCAGGATGCAAACGTTGCAATCTACGGAGACAACATCAGCTTCGACTACTCCTCCTTCGAGCCAAGTGCGGTGTCCAAGACACCGGTGTCCTACAACCAGGGCTATCAGTACGGAATCGATATTCGTAGAGCTGGGACAGTGACCGTCAATCACTCGGACTTCTGGGGCTGGGGCAATGGCATCCAGTTCGGCCAGTCCAGTCAGGCCAAGCCACTCGTGGTGATGAACTCCTGGTTCCATGACGCGAGGAGTGACGGCGGTGGCGTCGACCACACCGACGCGATCCTTTCCAACGAGGGTGGCCCGTCGTATATGGTCTTCGACCACAACACCATCGCATCCGTCGGCAATACGCAGGGACTCGCGCTTCAGACGGTCTCCCGCGCATACGACCACGTCACGATCACGAACAACTACTTCTCCGGCTTCGCCTACACGGTGGCAATCGGTGAGACGATTCCGAGCACGAACGTAACCTTCACCGGAAACGTGTTCGGGACCGACTTCAAGCCGGTTTACGGTCCTCTGTACTCGTCGACAAAATGGGGTACTTCAGGAAACGTCTGGAAGAACAACAAGTGGCACGTGGTACCTGGGAGCTACTACACTCCGACGAGCGACGATGGCAAGTTCTGGCTGCCCAACGGGTCGAAATCCACCGCGGACTTTGCCGGCTAACAGCTTGTACGCTAAGCGTAAGTAAGGACTTGGCGGTCTCCATCGCGTAATGGGCGATGGTTGCAGGGACGGTCCCGAGCCATTCGAAACCGGATGGCTCGGGACCGTTGCATTTCGCATTGGGCGCGCGCCGGACCTCGTCTTGGGGAGCGACCGTCCTCGCGGCACCCACGGGCAGCCGGCCGCGTCGGCTCGACCAGATAGCTGTCGGAGGACGGCCTTTCGTCTGTGCGCTCGACCATTTCGTCGATTCCGAGTCGAGATAGTGGAGAGCTACCTGGTTGTGTAGGCGACTGCTCCGGTGCGGTTCGGAGCCATCCCTCCGCCTAGCGCGTTCGAAACGCCCGCCGCCCTGACTCCAGCGGTTCGGTGCCCGACATGGTCGTCACGCACATGGACTACGTCGATCGGGTCGGGTCGTGATGTACCCCTTTGCGGCGCGCCACCCATCCGGCCTTGACGGATCTATCCGACGTCACCGACCGCCGTCGAGCGACCGGCCTTTCGGACCTGCGTTCGTACGAGCGCCTTCGTCCCGTCGCACCGGACCCAAGCTGGTACGACCACTCGGCCGAATCCCAAATGGATCGGCCCGCTACACCTTTACCGCGATGATCGACTTGATCAACCCCGCTACCCGCTCGTAATACAGTTGCGATTCTGGGAAGTACGCACGCATTTCAGTAATTCCCACCAATTGCGTCCACAGAACCGAAGTACGAGCTTCTTCGAATGAAGTGGCCGGCGTGTGCGCCAGTCGCCACTTCTCGGCGATCTTTGCACGAGCGACCACGGGAAGGAACTGCATTCCAGGAAAGAGCCAGTGCGGTTCGATCGGGAAATATCGGTAGGGCGTCTGAATCCAATGACGGGGTGCCAAGTCGTGAACCGACTTCGCAAACTCGATACAACTCGAATGACCTCCGACATGTTCGATCACGGCGTTCGAGAACACCAGGTCGAACGTGGAGTGTCCCAGCGATCTGTCCAAGACATCCTTGGCGTTCCGCGCATCGCCGACAACCGGTTCGATCCAGTCGACGTCGGAGGACCCAGGTTCGAAAAGATTCAATACGGTTACGTGCGCCGGTCGTACAGGCGCACGCTTCCACGAGTCGACGGTCCCGCCCAGGTCAACGACACGCATGTCCTCCAGATCGGGGAACAGCTGCCGTGTTAGTGCCCAGCGTCGTGCCCGCGCTCGAGCGCCGAGCGACGACGGTGATTCGACCAAGAGCTGCCGTATCTGGGTGGATAACCCCATAGTGCGATCACGCTTCCCATCTCTGGAGGACGGCCACGAAGCCAGCATAGGCTGCACGCGCATCGGACACTTGCTCCGGTACATCATACGAACAAGAACGTGTTCGGACGGGAACGTGTCTGTCTTCGAAGGTCCGCGAGCCGGGTCCGCACTCAACCGGCTATGATCCACAGTTATGTACGTCGATGTGGCTGTCATTGTCGTAACGTTTAATAGCGAGCAGGTGATCCAAGGACTCCTAGACAGTCTGACGCCGGCGTTGGCGGGTTTGACCTCCAGCGTGGTGATCGTGGACAATGGGTCGCAAGACGACACAATGCACGCCTTGGCGAAGTCGAGCCACCCAATTCAAGTGATCAGGTCGACAAACACCGGGTACGCCGCCGGGATTAATCTGGGAGTATCGAAGGCGCCACGGTCAGACTCGCTCCTCATTCTGAATCCAGATGTCGTGCTTGCGCCGGGAAGTGTCCGCGCCCTCTTCGATACGTTTTCGGATCAATCCGTCGGCGTCGTGGCGCCGCGCCTCATCGACAGCACCGGTCACCTGTCGAAGTCCCAGCGTCGAGCACCGAGCATCCTGCGATCCATCGGGCTCGGGTTCACCGGTATTCGGCTGTTTTCAGAAATCGTCGTGGACCAGGAAGCCTACGCCACTGCTACCAACATTGACTGGGCGACCGGCGCCGTTCTGCTCGTCAGGCGCTCCTGTTACGACGGCCTCGGAGGCTGGGACTCGACCTTCTTCTTGTACTCTGAAGAAACTGACTTCTGCCTCCGAGCCCGCGATCAGGGTTGGATAGTCCGCTTCCAACCGGCGGCAACCGCCACCCACATCGCCGGAGCATCAGGCCGGAGTGGTCGGACGCAGGCAATGCAGGCGTTGAACCAAGTCAGACTTTATCGACGACGACATTCGGTCATTGCCGCGTGGGTATTCTACATTGTCACCATTCTCGCCGAACTTTCACGAACGGTCAGGCGCCGTCCTCATTCGACGCAAGTGCTCCGCGCGCTTCTCCTCAAGAAGGATAGGCCACAAGAACTCGGGCTCTCCGACAACATGCTGCCATCCGATCGAGGATGACCGTTGCGCCCGATCGGGTGTAGAAACCAGGCTCCGCGCGATGCATACTTAATGTATGCGAACGCCCCAAGGTCTCGGCTGGTCGGTGGCGACCCTTCATGCATGCTCGGATTTCAACCGGCCATCAGGAAGTCAGCCCGCATGATACCAGGTGTCGGTTCAAGAATGACCTCGGCGACCCCGCTCCTGGCCCTCGGCGCAGCCATCCTTATCCTTGTCTCCTCATGCTCAAGTCAATCTGAAGAGGACGTCGTCCCAACTGGTTCTGGGTCAAATCAATCGGCACCGCCCTGGGTTGAATGCGGATCTCGGCCATCCAGTTGTGGGTACCCGGATGAATCCAGTACGGGGGTGCCACCCGACACAACACTCGTTGACGTACCGGCTCAAGCAACATCCGGTCCTGGTTGGGAAGTCGATCCCCGCGGTTGGATCAGCGTGTCCGAAGATGGTGCCATCATCGATGGCATCCGCACCAACCTCAGTATCGATGTATCGGCTGACGATGTCGTTCTACGGAACTCTGAGATAGTCGTTGGCGGTGATACGTGGGCGATTGTCACCCGCATGACCAACAATGTAACCATCGCCAACAACACTATTTCTGCGCCGAGTTCGGACGGGCCGAACCGGCTGCTTGTCGGGATCAAGGACATCGAGGGCGGTTCATCCGGCCTACGGATCATCGGCAATGACATCTCCCACACGGCGACCGGGATTCAGATCGATTCAGGCCTGATTCAGGACAATTACATCCACGATCTTGGGTTCAACAGCGGTGACCACGTCAATGGCACAACAAGCAATGCGGGCACCTCTCTGCTTGTGATTCAGCACAATACGGTATTCAATCAGCGTTCTCAAACCGATGCAATCAGCCTGTTTCAAGATTTTGGTCCGCAGTCCAATCGGACGATCATAGACAATCTGGTTGCCGGCGGCAGCTACACCATCTATGCAGGTGCAAACGAGGGCAAGGAAGCCACCGCAACCAACATTCGTGTCCTAAACAACCGGGTATCGACAAGGTACTTTCCTCGCGGGGGTGACTTCGGCCCCGCGAATGCCTACGCCCCATCGGCGGGTAACGAGTGGGCCGGGAACACCTGGGATCACGACGGCTCGATCATCCCGCCACCATAGGATCGCGACCGTGCATTCCCCTGCCCTTGTTCATCAACTTTAAGGATGATCTCAGTGCCAGCTGCGTCGGAATCAGGCGTGGGAATAATCGTCCCAGCTCACAATGAGGAGCGCACGCTCACTCGCCTTCTTGAAGCGCTATGCGGTGACTCAGACCTTGAAGCCGAGATTCTCGTCGTCTGTAACGGTTGCACGGACGATACTGCGGGAGTTGCGCGCTCCTTCGCTCCGCTGACAACGACCTTCGAGATCGCGACACCGTCGAAGAGAGTTGCGATGAAACTGGGTGACGACCAGGCGAGTCGCTATCCGCGAGTCTTTGTCGATGCTGACGTAGTAATTTCTATTGCAGACGTGGGTCGCTTGGTGACTGTGCTTGGAAGCGGTCAAGTCCTTGCCTGTGCACCGGAACGCCGAATATCACGGTCCGGTGTCGGTCGCGCAGTTCGCTGGTATTACGATATCTGGGAGCGTTTGCCCGCAGTCCAGGCCGGCCTGTTCGGCCGTGGAGTAGTCGCTGTGTCAGCGGCCGGCATGGCTCGCATACGGCAGCTTCCGCCAATGATGTCTGATGACTTGGTAATATCGGAGGCGTTCGGCGTCGAAGAGCGTGCAATAGTGGACGCATCACACGTCACCATCTACCCGCCGAAGAAGTTCGGCGACCTGCTTCGCCGCCGCATTCGAGTGAACACCGGGAATCACGAGGCAGAGATTGCCGGGTTACGTAGCAGTGAATCCAAGACGTCGATGAGGAGTCTTGTCGACATTGCTCGTGAAGATCCAAGGAGCCTCCCGAAGATCGTCGTCTTCGGGTCTGTGTGGTTGTTGGCGAAGATGGGCTCGAGATATGCGATCAGGCGTGGAGACTACTCCACGTGGAAGCGTGACGAGAGTTCCCGGACGTAGCACTACAATCTGGCCAGTAGTTCCCTGGCGCGCTGCTCCCAGCTGTGTTTCTGAGCGAATTTCCGTCGCTCCTCCCGGTCGGCTTGGACGGTGACCTTCGACAGCTCCTGTTCGACGGAACTCACGAAATCTGACACGGTGCCCGCGATTCGAACCAGATCGGTGTTGAGCCAACGAGCCGCGGGGAGGTCAGTGGAGACCACGGGCAACCCGTGAGCTATATATTCGAGAGTCTTCAGTGGAAAGCTGGACTGATTGAATTCGTTCATGCGGTAGGGCGTCAGCCCGACACTGGCAGCCTCCATGTACCTAGCGAGTTCAGACACTTCCTTGCGACCGAGCCAGCGAACAGAAGGAGCAGCCAGGAGCTCGTCGAGCGCCTTGGCCACGACCGGGTCGCGCTCTGTTCGCGGTCCAACCATTACGAGATTCAATTCGCGATCAGCGAGGGCCTGCAGGAGTTCGATATCGATGCGCTCGTTTATTTGCCCGATCAGAATAGCGAAAGGCTGATCCGGCAGCTCGCTCAGATTTCCGCTACCGCTATCGTGCGTGTCGGGTGCAGGTGTGCATCCATTCGCCAGCAGGATCGTCGGTCCGGATGGTTGACTCAGTTTCAACTTCTCCACCAGGAACGGAGTAACGCCTGCCACAAGGTCGGAGTCCTTGACGTTCCGATTTCCCAGCCGCACGATCCGTCTCCTGCTTATCCCCATCATGTCAGCGCCGGAGGGCCAGTCGTCGGTGACGTAGTATATCTTCACACCGCAGTCCTTGCGCGGAAACTTTCCTTCGGGAGTAGCCAATACGGTCGCCTTGACCTTAACTCCGATCGCCCTCAAAGTCAGATGGAGACGGATTCGCAACATCAGCCCGGAGATACTTCGGAGGACCGGACGCGTCAGACCCACGGTTCCGAGTGCGCGAAGGCGGCATATATTCGGTGCTACCTGATCGAGCCCGAGGACTTTGCTTCGGATTCGGTCGCCGATTCGCTCGCGCAGAATCTTCAACATTGGAACCGGCGGGTCCACCCACAGGACCGACATGTGCGCGGAGATCGCCTCCGCCATCCTTCTGTCGGTACCGACGATTCCTTCCCAGGAACTACCGGCAAAATAGACGAGTGCGTGCTTCGCCCCGTCTCGCAATTCAGTCATTGCGCCTTCCTGATGCCGCGACCGGATTGCTGTTGAAGTCATCGGTCGTGCGCGAGCCGGTCAGCTTGTTGAACCGTCTGGCGATCACGTACTTGCTGAAGTGCGCCCCGGCACCGAGTGCAGCGAGTGCTCGCGTGTCGGCTGTTGGCTTGAGCCGATCCGCGGCGCGGTACACCGCGAGTTGACGCGCTGCCGCATGGTCCAGCCCGAATCGTTCTTCGACCACTGTTCGTCCGTAGGTCCCGAGCTGTGCCCGAAGCTCGGCGCCGGTCAATAGCGGCTCGATCTCCCTGCGCAATCGGGTCGCGCCTTCTGTCGAACCTTGACCCACTCCGTACCACCCCGTCCACAGGAAGTCGTCGGCGGTCGTCGGTGTCAAGGTCCGCCAAAACCCCCGCTCACCTTGGACAACCAAGGGTTTCGCAAAGGCAAGTCCGCGAAGCGCCGATCCACCCATTCCAAGGACCACGTCGGCGGCGCTGTAGGCTGCGCGCGGGTCAGCGACCTCTCCCGTCAAGGCTATTGCGCGACGTCCCGTGCGTCGATTTGTAGCCTCGGCTCGTGCTCGTACGAGGTCTCGGGCTGGGCCGTCACCCACAATCACCATCTGTACTGGTTTGGCTGCGTCGCCCATCGTTGGTATGACATCGATGGCCGCCAACAGACCCTCCAGCTTCAATTCGTGAGCCAACCGGGTGACGGTCACCACCGCGAGCTGTCCGTTCGTCAGCCCCCAGGTTGCTCGAAAGGCATCAACATCCACGTCTGCGGTGGGCGAGTTCAAGTCCAGATCCACCGGCGGCTCTATGACCGCCGTCAACCGGCGGCCGCGGTCTCGTTCGACGGCGGCGATCTGTTCGGTGCCGACCACCAGGGGCACGGTGCGTGGAATGAAGGGGGCGACGGCCATGGACATGACCGTGCCCACAGGGATGGCCTGCGATGCGGTCTGCGTAGCCAGCCATGATTCGAGGATCGGCGGCCATTCGTAGCCGTGGACGACATCGATCCGGCGTTCACGAATGAGCGATGCGATCACCTTCGCAACCCGAAGGCTGGGTCGGCGACCAGGGTCGGGCGAGGGTATGAACTCGAGCCCAAGATCCGTCGCCATGTCGACCAAGGGTCCGGGTCGCCCGAACAGGATGCACTCGTGACCAAGCCGATTCAACCGAGCCGCGATCTCGATCGCGTTGATCTGGCTGCCCCCGATGTGCAGGTCATGGGGATAGACCAACACTCGAAGAGGCCTGCCGACCGTCGAGATGGATGTCGCCTCATTCATGTGCGCTGTAGTCCTCGAATCGTTGCTAACTCTCGCCGGTCGATCGCCAGGAGCAGGGTGATGATCACTAGGCAGGCTGCTCCGGCTAGCAGGCAGACCATGAAGTCGTTGGTCAAGGTTCGGGTCAGCAGGATGGCGATGCCCGCGGTCACGATCCCACCGGCTGCTGGCAGGACGAGGCGCCGGAGGGCTGCGAGCACATGCAGTCCCGAACGGTGGAACTCCCACAGGTACAGCGGCAGGATCAGCACCGCCGCCAGGACGACCTGCACGGCCGCCACTCCTGGCAGCCCCCATTGCATCGCACCGAAGATCAACGACGGAATGAGCGTCACCAGCCAGACCAGCTGCACCGTGAAGATCACCGACGTCCGCCCGAGCACCACCAAGTAGTCGTACGCGAGTTCGAACAGGATCCGGAACGCCGCGAGCACGGCCAGCCACGTCAGCACCGGTGCTGCCGGTGCCCAGACCTCCCCGTAGACGAACCCGATGATCGGCTCGGCGGCGCCGGCCAACACCAGGCAGATCGGGATGGTGACTGCGGCCAGCAGTCCGATAACGGAACGCAGCGTCCGGGTCATCGCGGACCTGTCGCCTTGCAGGCGGGCGAACGCGGCAGGCGCCACGCTGCGCAGTGGCTGGGAGAACATGCTGACCGGCCAACTCGCGAGGTTGAAGGCCAGGACGTAATAGCCGAGTGCAGTTGCCCCCAAAACGCCGCCGACGACCAGTTGGTCGGCGTATCCCACCGCAAACACGATGATGCTCGATCCGGCAAGGGGTAGGCCGAAGCGAACCAGACGTCGGGCCTGACCCCGGTCGAAACCGAAGCGGAGAGGCAGCGGAGAGAACTTCAGGAACAGCACACCCGATAGCACGGCACCAGCGAGGCGGCCGACGGCGAGGCTCATCGCGCCCATGCCGGTGAGCGCGAGCGTTACCGAGAGCAGTGCGCCGACCCACACGTTGATTTGGTCGATCACCATCCGCTTGCCCTGCATGAATTCGCGCTGCAGCAATGCTGCCGGCGTCGCGACGACGCCGTTGATGAGGATGCACAGCATCATCAGGCGCACGACGTCGGTGGCACCGGGATCGCCCATCGCCGCAGAGAACACGGGAGCAGCGAGCATCGCACCGATGGTGAGCAGCGTGCTGCTGACGACCGAGATCGTCGTCACGGTGGGAGCGATGATCTTCGGATCACCCGTCCACCTGACGATGGCAAGACTCACGCCGAGTTCGTTGAAGCTCAGGACGGCGATCAGCGCCACGGTCGCAACGGCGAAGGTGCCGAACTCTGCGGGACCGAGTAGCCGGGCCAGCACGATCCCGATAGCCAGGGTTCCGAACCTGGATACCGCGGTGTTGACGAAACTCCAGCTCAGCGCCTTTGCCGCGACAGTGCCCAGTGCCCGGTCGCGGTCGGCCGACTTCGTGGTCAGTCGGTGCACCATGAGCTCATGAACGCCGAAGCGCGGCGGCCAGCGCGTCGACGACACGAGCCTGCTGGTCGGCCGTGATGTGCGGATACAGCGGCAGCGACAGAATCCGGTCGGCGGCCTCTTCGGCGATCGGGAACGAACCCCGCGGCAAGCCCAGATCGGCGTACGCCTTGGTCATGTGCACGGGGTAGGGGTAGTGGATCCCCGCCCCGATGCCGGCCGCGTGCAGCTCCTCCAGGACTCGGTCCCGCTCGTCGACCCGGATCACGTACAGATGCCACACGTCGTCGTTGCCCGGAGCGCTGGCCGGTGCCTGCACGCCCGGAATGTCGCGAAGCAGCTCGGCATATCGGTTGGCAGCCTGCCGGCGCAGATCGTTCCACCTGGCCAGGCGTCGTAGCTTTGCCAGCAGGACAACCGCCTGGATCGTGTCGAGACGGGAGTTGACGCCGATCAGGTCGTGAACGTACTTGCGATCGCTGCCGTGCGCCGACAGCGTCCGCACTCGGGCCGCGATCTGTGGGTCGTTGGTCAGCACGGCGCCGGCGTCACCGGCCGCGCCGAGGTTCTTTCCCGGGTAGAAGCTGGTTCCGGCCGCCGCCCCGAGTCCGCCGGCCGGTTTGCCGAATCTGGTCGCGCCCTGGGACTGGGCCGCGTCCTCGATGATCACCGCGCCACGGGCCTCGGCGATCGGGGCGATCTGCTCCACCGGAGCGGTCTGGCCAAACAAGTGCACAGGCACGACAGCCTTGGTCTTTTCACTGATCACCTCTTCGACCTTGGCCGGGTCGATGAGCAGGAATTCCGGATCCACGTCGACCAGCACCGGACGTGCGCCGATCCTGCTGACGGCCTCCGCCGTGGCGATGAAGGTGTTGGCGGGCAGGATGACCTCGTCGTCCCGCCCCACCCCTACCCCCCGCAGCGCCAGCTCCAACGCATCGGTTCCATTCGCGACGCCGACGCAGTGCGCGATGCCCATCGCATCGGCGTAGGCCTTCTCGAACTCGGCCACCGCCGGACCGCCGATGAAAGCGGTCTTCGCGAACACCTCGGCCAGGCCGGCGCGGACCTCGTCGTCGATCTCCTCCTGCTGCGCGCGCAGATCCACCAAGGGAACGGTCATGGCAGCAACACCCCTTCCAATCCCCCTGCCGGCCGAACCGGCTCACTGTCATCGTCTTTCGGTTCGGTCGACCGGTCGCCGGGGTCCAGGTCCCGTGCGGGGACACCCGCCCAGATCCGTCCGGCAGGCAGGTCCTGCAACAGCACCGATCCCATGCCGAGGGTGGCGTGGTCGCCGATACGCAGGTCCTGACGGACCGACGCGTTCATGCCCACGTAGGCCGCCGTGCCGACGCGCACGTTGCCACCGAGCGCCACCCCGGCGCAGATGGTGGCGTAGTCGTCCACTCGGTTGTCGTGGGTGAGCACAGCCTGCGGCATGATCACCGCGTGCCGGCCGACCGCCACGTCCGCGGTCAGCGAGACATGCGACAGCAGGATCGATCCCGCGCCGACGGAGCATCCCACGGGGACGACCGCGGCCGGATCGACGACGGTTGCATACCGCTCGCGACCGACGCCGAGATCGCACAGCCGGGACACGATCCGCTCGCGGACCGCCCCCCGCCCCGCACAGACCACGAACTGGGCGTCGGAATGCTCGACGACATCGCGGATCGATCCGATGATTCTGGTCGAGCCGAACACCGAGCCTCTCTTGGAGGGGTCGTCGTCGAGCACCCCGAGCAGGTCGAATCGCTCCAGGATCGCTGCGCTGGCCATCACCTCCCGGGCTAGTCCGCTGGCGGCCAGCAGTATCAGCGGCTGGCGCCCGCCGCTCACGACCGGGCCTGGGCGCGCAGCACGTCGACGACCCGAGCCTGCTCCGACTCCGACATCTGATAGAACAGCGGCAGGATCAATGTCGAGTCCGTCAAGTGCTCGGTGTTCGGCAGTGGGACCGGCCGTAACCCCAAGTCTGCGTATGCCGGTTGACGGTGCGAAGCCATGATCCCCCGCCGGGCCGAGATTTCCGCCTCGGCCAGGGCGACCAGCAGACTCTCGCGGTCCACGGGGTATTCGGGACCGACCTCGAGCCAACACGACTGGAAGTTGGTGGTTCCCCATTCGGGATCGGCCACCAGCCGTAGTCCCGGCAACTCGGCGACCGCCTTGGCATAACCGGCGGCCAGCTCCCGACGTCGCGCCACGACCGCGTCGAGCTTGTCCAATTGCACCAGCCCGACGGCGGCCTGCAGATCGGTCATCCGGAAGTTGAAGCCGACCTCGTCGTACTGCTCCGGCGGGGCCAGCACGCTGGCATGCCGGGCCGCCGCCGACACGCTCATCGCATGTTCCCGAAGCTTGCGGGCCCGATCCGCCCAGTCGGCACGGGAGGTGGTGATCATCCCGCCCTCGCCGGTGGTGATGATCTTGCGCGGGTGGAACGACCAGGCCGCGATCTCCGCGCCGGCGGCGACCGGTCGTCCCCGGTAGGTCGATCCGGCGCCGCAGGCAGAGTCCTGGATGACGGTGATACCCCGCGGGTCGCAGAGCGCGCGGATCGGGTCCAGGTCGACGGGTACGCCACCCTGGTCGACGACGATCACCGCGGTCGTCTGCGGGGTGATGGCCGCGGCGACGGTCTCCGCGGTCAGGTTGCCGGTGGTCCGGTCGACGTCGGCGAACACCGGCCGCGCCCCGACGTAGGTCGGCGCGTTGGCCGTAGCGATGAACGAGAACGACGGCACGACGACGTCGTCACCGCTCCGCACTCCGGCGACGACGAGCGCAAGGTGCAGGGCCGTGGTGCAGCTCGACACGGCGACCGCGTGATCGGCCTGCTGGTGCTCGGCGAACGCCTTCTCGAACGCGGCCACCCGCGGACCCTGGGCGACCCATCCGGACCCGATCACCTCGGTGACCGCCGCGACTTCCTCCGCTCCCAGGAACGGGAGCATCACGTTGATGCGGCTCACGCCGGTGCCCCCGCGGCGACCGGTTCGGCGGCGGCCTGCTCGGCCCGCCACCAGGCGACCAGGTCCCGAAGGCCGGTCTCCAGGTCGATCTGCGCGCGGAACCCGAGGTCGTTCGCGGCCGACTCCGTGGAGGCCAGCCTGCGGGTCACGCCGTTGACCTTTCGTTCCGGGCCGTGCTCGAGCGGCAGGTCCGAATCCATCGCCCGGAGCAGAGCGTGGGCGAGTTCGGCGAGGCTGGTCTCGACGCCGCTGGCGACGTTGTAGACGCCCTCCGTGATGTCGGACGAGGCAGCCAGCAGGTGCGCGCGCGCGATGTCCACGGTGTTGACGAAGTCCATCGTCTGGGAGCCGTCGCCGAAGATCAGCGGCGGCTGCCCGCTGTTGATGCGCTCCATCCACCGGATCAGCACCTCGGTGTAGACACCGTGGATGTCCATCCGTGGGCCGTAGACATTGAACGGTCGTAGGGCGATGTAGTTGAGCCCGTGCATGGCGCGGAAGCTGCGCAGCATGCCCTCGTTGAACGATTTCGCCGCACCGTAGAACGTGTCGTTGTTGTGGTGGTGGTGCCGTTCGGCGGTCGGGAACTCCTCGGCCAGGCCGTACACCGAGGCGGATGAGGCAGCGACGATCTTCCCGACCCCGGCCTGCACGGCGGCCTCGAAGACGTTGAACGAGCCGTCGACCAGGACCTCAAGGGCCAGCCGCGGGTCCTCGGCGCATTGGGTGATCCGGATGGCGGCCTCGTGGAACACCAGGTCGCACCCGCCCGTCAGGTCATGGACCAGGTCCCGGTCGCGAATGTCGCCCACGACCAGTTCGACCCGAGGGTCGGCCAGGGCATTGGTGAGGTTGGCCCGGCGCCCCCGCACCAGGTTGTCGAGAATCCGAACCCGGCTGACGTCGGCCTCCAGAAGCTGATCGACGATGGTGGAACCGATGGTTCCCGCACCGCCGGTCACCAACGCTGTGGCCCCCCGCAAGGCAGTCATGCACACTCCAGCAGATTGAGGTGAACAGGAGAAATGGTGGATCAGGCGACCGACACGCCCGAGGCTACTGGCTGACGGCCGGTCTCCTCGATGTCGACCGCACTCGTCGGGACTGCCGGCGCTCCCCCGACGAGCAGGCTTTCCGACACGGCGTCGAGCACGGACAGCACACGCATGCCGGCTGCGCCGTCCGTCAGGGGTGCCCGTCGCTGATGTATCGCCGACGCGAACTCGTCGACCATGGTCGACAGTGCCTCCCGCTCTTTCAGCGCGGGCACGGTGATGTCGCCGAGGCGGTACGACACGGTCGCCGCCTCGCGTTGCTGAGCGTCCTTGGCCTGGATCGTCAGATCAACCCCGCGGTCGAAGATGGCCACTCGTTGCTGTGGGTTCAGGTCGTCCCAGACCAGAGTGCGGCGGCTCCCGCCGATGACCATCTGCCGAATCTTGGTCGGCGACAACCAGTTCACGTTGACGTGCGCCATCGCCCCGCCCGGAAGCGGCATGCTCAGGTATCCGACACAGGTCTTGCCGGCCCCGAGAGGATCTGACCCGGTCGCGGACACAGAGGTGGGTCGAAGACCGGTGGGCAGCACGAAGTCGAGAATCGACAGGTCGTGCGGAGCCAGGTCCCAGAACACATCGACGTCCGGCTGCACCAAGCCCAGATTGATGCGGACCGAATCGACGTACAGGATGTCGCCGAGCACGCCTTCGGCCACCGCCTTGCGGATGTACTGAACGGCCGGGGTGTAGCAGTAGGTGTGATCGATCATCAACACCCGGTCCGCGTCCTCGGCGGCACGGACCATCGATGCGGCAGCCTCCGGAGTATCCGCGAGGGGCTTCTCGACCACCACGTGCTTTCCGGCAGCCAGTGCCGCGCGCGCGATCGGCGCGTGGGTCGCGGCCGGGGTGGCGATGGCGACCGCATCGATGTCATCGCGCCCGAGCACCTGGTCGATGCCGGTCATCACCTCGACCGTGGACCGATTGCCGATGACCTTGCGCGCCCGTTCCGGATCGAGGTCGCAGACCCCGACCAGGTCCCAGCTCGAGGATCCGCGGAAGTTGCGGACCAGATTTGGCCCCCAGTAGCCCGCACCGATCACGGCCACTCGCAGTTGATCCACAACGGCACCCTTCGGAGTCGACAGGGACTGCATTACTGGCAGCACACCCATTTGACCAAGATTGTCAGGGCCTAGTGTATCCGCTCCGTAGTCATTGGACGAACGCCAAGCCCGAATCTGCGCCAGGGTTCACCCGATCAGGGAACGACGAGCACGACATCGACACCAAAGTCGATGGCCGTTGTTGCGCCGGGCGCTGCTTGGGGGTAGGAGTACACGCCACCCACACCAGGAATCGTCAAGGGTCCGGCCGATCGACCATTCGCCAAACCACCGGACGTCACGGCGTAGTGACCCGATGCACCGCGGTAGGACGCTCGATATTCCACACCTGGGTGCACCGCAACGGACGAATCCAGCAGCACCGTCTTCCATCCACTGGCCGTCCCGAAGGCGGTTCCACTGCCGATCCGTGCGCCCGAGCTGTCCCACAGGTCGACGGCCCAAGGCCCGGTATTGCCCGGTCCGACATACATCCTGACCGCCGTGACGAAGCCGTCCTGCGCCGTGGTGAAGCGCATCCCTACGGTGACCGGCCCCGGGTCGTTCCAGGACTGATTCGCCGGGACATCCGCCGCGGCATAGAGGCTGTACTCGGTGCCCGTGGCCGGCTGGGCGACGGTGTCGAATGACCAGCTGGCCGGCGTGGGCATCGGGGTTCCGAGTGTCGAGCTCGCGGTCACCGATGCGGAGTGGCTCGTTCCAAGGGCCAAGGCGGCCGACGGAGTGAACGTCGCAGTCCGAGATGCACTGTCGTAGGTGGTTGTTCCGCCCACAGCGGCACCACCGGCCGCCGTCACCGAGAAGCTCAGGCTCCCGGCGGCAATGTCGGAATCGAAGGTTGCGGTGACCGTGGCGTCCGGCTGCGCACGGTTCGCTCCGTCGGGTGCCGTGGCGACCACGGCGGGCGCGACGGAGCCGGCCGGCGGAGCTGGATCCAGGTTCGCCACGACGTCCACGAAGAACTCGGAGGACGTGCTCACGGATGGGGCTGCGTCGGGGTAGCTGTAGACGCCGCCGTTGGCGGGGATCGAGAGCGGGCCTACGGTCCTCGCGCCCGAAAGGCCGCCGGGTGTCAGCGAATAGTGCCCGGAGGATCCTCGGTAGGAGGCGACATAGGTGGTGCCCCCGGTCACCGCGACAGGAGCGTCAAGCAGGACCGTCGTCCACCCACTGGCATTCCCGGTGGCGCGGGCCGATCCCAACTTCGTGCCGTCGGGAGACCAGATGGCGACGTCGTAAGGTCCGTTGTTGCCCGCACCGGCATAGAACTTCACTGCCTGAACCGTTCCTGGACGACTGGGCGTGAACTTGACGCCGACCGTAATGGGTCCGTTGTCCGGCCAGGCCTGGGTCTGCGGAGTATCCGACGGTGTGTAGATGCTCGCCGCGTCACCGGCCCCCGTGGACGTCACCGTTGAGAACTGCCAGGACTCCGGCTGCGGCATGGCGACGCCGGCGGTCGACGATGCCTGGACCGTTGCCGTATAGCTGGTCCCGGCCGCCAGAGCCGACGACGGGGTGAATGTTGCTGTCAGGCTTGCCGAGTCGTAGGTGGTCGAACCGGGCACTGCGGCACCGCCCGCCGAGGTGACCGACATCTGCGCGGACTGTGGATCGATCGGCCGGGCAAAGGTCGCGGTCGCAACAGCGTTCGGCTGCACCAGGTAGATCCCGTCGGGTGACTTCGCGGTCACCGTGGGCGCAAACGTGTCCTGTGCGGTGTAGACGACATCGACGTAGTAGTGGCTGTTGTTCCAACTTCCGGTCGGGAAGGTATCGCTCCCGTATGCATATGTGCCCAGGGTGCCGGTCAGTGGGCCGTTGACCACCGGGTTGGCGAAGAAGGCGGATGCCGCCGAGTAATGCCCGTTCGGCATGAAAACCTGGGCGACGTAGGTGGTTCCAGCCGTGACCGCGACCGGCGTGGTGAATGTTGCCGTCTGCCAACCGGTACCCGAATCGGTGAACGTCAGTCCGGCGAGCTTGGTGCCGTTGGATGTGAACAGACTCCCGGTGTGCGTGCCTGTGTTGGATTCGGCACGGTAGTAACGCAGGGCGGTGATGAATCCGTCGGCGTTGGCGCTGAAGCGCAGGCCGACGCTGATCGCACTGGCATCACCGGCATCGACGATCGGTGGCTTCGAGGTGCTGGACAGCAACGAGCAGGGGCAGGCGGTCGCGCCCGAGGTGATGAATGTGGAGGTGAAGGGGCTCACCATTTCCACACCGCCGAGGTTCCGCGCCCCGCTCACGGTGACCGTGTAGCTCGTGCTCTCCGCAAGCGAACCGGTCGGGGTGAAGCTTGCGGTTGTGCCGAGCGACTGGTTGGCAACGGTGCCGGCGACCGGGCCGTCCGGCCCTGTCACCACAATGGAAGCCGAACCCGGTTGGACGGTCGTGCTGAACGTGACAGTGACGGCCGAGCCGACCGACACCGACGTTTCCTGGTCCGCCGGCTCCACCGCGTTCACCGTGGGTGCGGCACCGGCTTCGACCGTGAAGACCGGGTCGACGAAGTAGCTGGCCGAGGAGGACGTGAGCGGCGCACCCGACCCATAGCTGTAGCGACCGGCGTTGGCCGGAGTGTGCAGCGGTGGTCGGTCGATCGGCGCGGCAAGGCCGCTGACGTTGTAGGAGTACCGGCCGACGGGCGCCCGATAGGAGGCGATGTAGGTGGTTCCCGAGGTGACAGGGACGCCGGCGGAGAAGCTGGCCGTCTGCCAACCTGTGGTCGATTCCTGGCTCACCGTTGAGGTGGCCAGCTGCGTTCCATCCGAGGTCCACAGCGCGATCGTGTGCACGCCGGTGTTGGACGGACCCTTGTAGAACCTGACCCCGGTGACGACTCCGTCGGTGTCCGCCGTGAATGCCACGCCCAGTTCGACGCTGTTCGGATCGTTGGCGGTGATCACCGTCGGTAGATCGCCGTCGTTGTACAGGCCGCAGGGACACACTCCCGGCGGTGCCGCGGCCTGCGCGGTGGTGAAGGTCCACGTGGACGGCGCCGCCATCGGGCCGACGTCCTGTGCGCTGGCCATGACGGTCGCTCGGTACTCGGTGCCCGCCTGCAGCGGAGCATTCGGGGTGAACGTCGCCGTGCGTTGGGCAGCGTCGTACGAGGTGGTCCCGGAAACGGCGCTTCCGCCGGCGTCCTGCAGGCCGAACGAGATCGAGTCGACCGAGGGCGCACGGGAGAAGGTCGCGCTCACCGTCGTGCTGGTGGGGACGCTGGAGGCGCCATCCACCGGGCTCGCACTCGTGACCGCCAAGGGTGTCGTGTCGGTCGGCGAATAGACCACGTCCACGTAATAGTTGGTCTGCTGGTAGCTCGACGAGGGCATCCCCGAACCGGTCGTGTAGACACCATTGGCATTGGTGGGGCCGCCCAGTGCCGTCAGCGGGCCGGTGGTCTTGCCGGAGTACGCAAAGTAATTCGTGTCGGCCGAATAGTGGCCGTTCGGCGCGACGTACGACGCCACATAGGTTTCGCCGGCAGAGATGGGGACGGCGGAGGGGAACGTCGCGGTCTGCCATCCCGCAGTCGATTCATTGGTGTATGTGACGGTGGACAGTACGGTTCCGTCATCCTTGTAAAGCGTGCCGGTGTGTGTGCCGGTGTTTCCATCACCCTTGTAGAAGCGCAGGCCGGTGATGAATCCGTCTTCTGCCGTCGAGAACCTGACACCGAGGGTGACGGGCGTCGCGTCCGCCGCAGCCGGGTTGGTGGGGACCACGTCACCGAAGATGCTGCAGGGGCAGTCCACGGGAACGTTGACCACGGACGCCGGCGATTGGATGTTGCCCGAATCGTCGATGGCACGAGCCTGGACGACCGAGGCTCCGGTTCCGCCGACGACACCTGTGTAGCTGAACGAGGCACGGCCATCGGCCGGGTGCCATGTCGTGCCGCCGTCCAACGACACCTCCACACCGGCCACCACACCGCCGCCGGCGTCTGTGGCGGTCCCGGTCACCGTCACGATGTTGCCCTGAGCGATCGTGTCACCGGTCGTAGGTGATGTGATCACCGCGGTCGGGGCCGATGTGTCCGTCGTCTTCGACGCCGCAACGACGCCGGGCGTGGACAGAGTGGTCGCCGCAGCGCTCATGTCCGCGAGAAGGTTGACGGTGGCCTGTTGCATGGGCACGCTGACCGGCGCCACGACGCCATCGTGATTGGTGTCCAGACCCCAGGCCCACTGCACAGTCCCCGCACCGAAGACGAGGGCGCCGCTCGGTGCTTTGTACATCGTGAGATGGTGCGTCGTTGTTCCCGGCGCGACAATGCGCCCGAAATCCTGGAGATACTGCGGAACGGCACCGGTGGTCGTCGAGAGCCGGACCAAACCGGCAGGTCGGTACCCGTTGTCCAAGTCCTCGTCCGACTCGTAGCCAACGGTGTGCGGCGCCAACGCGGTGCTGCTCCCCGGCGCCTGGCCGGCCAGCGGAGTGTTCCGCCAGAGCCGGAGCTTTCCTTCCTCGGCGTTGACGGTGATGGGCAGGTCGGTGTCGTTGGACATGTAGGCGGTGCCGGTCAACGCGTTCTCCGGGCCGTGCCCGTTGTCGCCGAACCGCGGATCCCGCCAGGTCGCGGTGCTTTCCACCGGGTCGAGTTGCGTGTCGGCCCACGTGTCCTTGTAGCAGACCAGCGTGCGGTTGGGGGTGCCGGAACCGTCCTCGCTGGCCTCCCAGCGCGTCTTCCAGTACACCTCGTTGCCCGAGAAGAACGCGAGATTGACACCGGCATCCCGGGCGGATTCGACGTTCGAGCGCTGACCGGCCGACCAGTACTCGTCGTGACCGACGGAGACGAACGCCTTGTGGTTGGTCAGCAGGTTGCCCCTGATGTCCGTATCCAGACCGGAGATGTACGAGGTGTCGTACCCGTTGCGTTCCAGGAACCGGATCATCGGGTACTCGTTGGAGAACAGGTAGTCGCGGCCGTTGACGAGACCCCGTGTCGCGAACGGCCGGTTGTAGCTGACCTTGTACGCACGCCCGTTTTCCAGACCCTGATAGAAGTTCGACCCGCCGTAGGTGTTGTACGCCTGCCAGGTCGGGTCCGACGTCTGGAAGACCACATCGGAGTGGCTGGCATCGTTACGGACGATGAAGGGCACCTGGCTGCTGTCGTTCCGGTCGGCTCGGTGCAGAAGGGCGATGTACACGCCGGACACCGCGGTCGACGGCACTGCCCACGATGCGGAGACCCCCCAGGTACCGCAGTCGTAGATCTCCGTGTCCGGATCGGTGGCGCAGGCGGGTTGGGACTGCGGCAGGGTTGCCGACGGAGTCACATCGGCGACCTTCCGGGCACCGAGACCCTGGTAGTACCCGAGCCGGAAGATCTGAATGGTGTAGGCGGTGGCATCCGTCTTGATCTTGAAATCGATCGGCTGGCCTCGGTTGACGCTGATCTGGGTGGTGAAGCCCTGAATCGAGTCATCGCCCGCCCCGTCCACCGCATCCCAGACCGACGGGTCCGTGCCCGGTAGTTGGTTTTCACAGGCGATCTCGTTGCCGGTGCAGGGCGCGGCGGCGGCCTCCTGGACCGGGACGGCAACGGTCAGGCCGAGCGTCAGCAGCAGGACGCTCACCGCGGCCGTCAGCATGCGAGGAGTCCGGTGCTTGCGATCCACCCCCGGGCGGGACACCGTACCGCGATCGGTTCGGACCATCCCAGCCTTGAACAAGCTCATTCGCACTCCCGATCACGGTCGACCAGCGAACGGTCCCCGACCCGTTCCCCACCCGAATGCACAACACCAACTCGTCAGCACGCGCCCCACCCCGATCGAACCGAGACGGGCGCTCACCCAGGCCGCAGCACAAGCTGCGCGCCGATCTTCCGCAGAGACGCTACTCCCCGTGGTCGCTCCCTGAGACTATAGGCCATTCGGATGAGACTTGAACACACGACGTCGAATCTGTCGAGCTTGAACCAGACATATCGATCATCCCCATAACAGATCGTGATCGATCGTGTGCAGATGGCGGTCAGGATGTCGTGAAAACGACGTCGACCCAGTAGTTGCTGGATCGATACGAGCTGTTCGGGAACGCGGAGGCCGAGCCGTAGCGGTAGACACCGTTGCTGCCGTCGGTGCCGTTCCGCAGGGCGGTCAGCGGACCGTTGGCGGTCGCCGAAGACGCGAAGTACTGCTCGTTGATCGAGTACTTCCCGTTCGGCGCGAAGTAGGACGCCACATAGGTGGTGCCTGCGGTGACGGGAATCGGCGTCGCGAAGGTGACCTGCTGCCATCCGGACGCGGTCTCGCCGGTGAACGTGGCCTGGGCGAGCCTGGTGCCGGTGCGGCTCCACAGGGAAGCCGAATGAGTTCCGGTGTTGGCGCTGCTCTTGTAGAACCGGATGCCGCTGATGAACCCGTTCTGGCTGACCCGGAACTTGACTCCAAGTTCGACGCTGGCGGTCTCGGGATCGGCCGCGATCCCAGGTGTTGCAGTGATCGGCCAGATCGAGCAGGGACAGCCCGTCGGCAGTGCAGTTGTCGTCGTGACCGTTGGCGTGACCGACGTCGTGGTGGTTGTCGGCGTCGCAGTCGTCGTCGAGGTCGGTGCAGTTGTGGTCGGCGCCACGCTGGTCGTCGTGGTCGGCGGCGCGGTGGTTGGTGGCGTGGTGATCGTCGTGGATGCACTCGTCGTCGTGGTGGGCTGTGGGCTCGGTGTCGTGGTCGGCGAGGGATTCGTCGTCGGGGGTGCGCTGTCCGTGCTGAACACCACGTCGACCCAGTAGTTGGAGGCCTGGTAACCGGTCGTCGGGAACCCCGTTGCGCCGTACTTGTAGACGCCGTTGGTACCCGAGGTGCCGTCCGCCAGGGCAGTCAAGGGACCGTTGGTCACGGCGGTGGAGAAGTAGTTGTCGCTGACGGAGTAGTGGCCGTTCGGCGCGAAGTAGGACGCGACGTAAGTGGTGTTGGCGGTGACCGGCACCGGGGTGGCGAAGTTTGCCTGTTGCCAGCCGCTTCCCGACTCGGCCACGAAAGTCACGGTCGCCAGCTTCGTTCCCGACGTCGTCCACAGCGAGCCGGTGTGGGTGCCGGTATTGCCGTTGCCCTTGTAGAAGCGGATCCCGCTGATCGTGCCGTTCTGCGTCGGCCGGAACTTGACGCCGACCTCGATCTGGCCGCTGTCCGGATCGGCCAGCACCGACGGCGTGGCGGTGGCCGGCCAGATGGTGCACGGGCAGGTCCCGGGCGGTTGCGGCCCGGTCCCGACCGTGATGGTGCGTCCCGCGGCGGGCGTCTCGGTGCGGGCGCTGTCGTCGGTCGCGCGGGTCTTGATCGTCAAGGTTCCGTTGGACGTCGGCACGGTGGTGTACGACCAGGACATCGTGCCGTCGGCCGGATGCCAGCTGGCCCCGTTGTCGACCGACACCTCGACCCCGGCGACCCTGCCCCCCGTGTCGGCGGCCGTCCCGCTGATGGTCAGTGGTTCGCCGACCGACGCGGTCGAGCCGTCCGCGGGCGCGGTGATGACGGAGCTGGGCGCGACCGTGTCCGTGCTGGCAGCGACCGCGACGAGCCCGGACTGCAGGGTCGCCGGTTGCGCACCCATGTCCGCCAGCAGGTTCACCGTGGCCTGCTTGACGGCGACATCGGAGGAGGCGCCCTGGGAGGGTGTGTGGTTGTCGTCCAGCCCCCACGACCACTGGATCGACCCGGCACCGAAGACGAGCGCTCCGCTCGGCGCCCGGTACAGGGTCAGGTGGTGCGTGCCCGTGCCGGGCGCGTAGTTGGTGCCGTAGTCCTGCAGGTAGCTCGGTGCGTATTGGGTGGTGGTGGACAGGAAGACCATCCCGGCAGGTCGATACCCGTTGTCCGGACTCTCATCCCACTCATAACCCAGGAGTCCCGAGCCGAGCGTCGTGCTGCCGTTGACAGCCAGGTTCGCCACCCGGGTGTTCCGCCAGAACCGAAGCGAGCTGTACGAACCGTCGGCGACCATGTCGGTGGTGCAGCAGTTGGCGTAGAAGATGGTGCCGGTCAGCGCGTTCTCCGGCCGGCCACCGTCGGCCGGCGGGCTGAAGCGAGGATCGCGCCACGTCCCGGTCCACATGGCGGATCCGAGCGGGTCGATCTTGGCGTTGGCGTGCGTCTCCTTGTAGGTGACCAGCGTTCGATAGGGCGCACTGCCGGTGGAGATGCTGTTCTCCCAGCGCGTCTTCCAGAACACCTCATTGCCGCTGAAGAACGCCAGGTTCACGCCGGCGTCGCGGGCGGCCTCGACGTTTGCGCGCTGATTCCCCGACCAATACTCGTCGTGCCCGACGGACAGGAACGTCTTGTGGTTCCTGATCAGGTTCCCCCGACGGTCGGAGTCGATCCCGGTGGTGTAGCTGACGTTGTACCCGTTCGCCTCCAGGAAGCGAACCATCGGGTACTCGGCGTTCCAGACGAAATCGTGATCCGAGGTCGAGGCGTCGTTGAACGGGCGGTTGTAGCTGACCTTGTACGCCCGCCCGGCCGGCGATCCGACATACAGACTGTTCCCGCCGTAGTCGTTGTAGGCCTGCCAGGTGGTGTCGGAGGTCTGGAAGAGCAGGTCGGATGTGCTGGCGTCGTCCCGGACGATGAACATGATGTGGCTGGCGTTGGATCCCGACACCAGCCGGGCGAAGTAGATGCCGGAGACGGCGGTGGCAGGAACCGTCCACGAGGCCGTCTGCGCCCAGTTGCCACAGTCGATCAGACCGGTTGACGCCTGGTTGGTGCACGCGGGCTGGGATGGGAATGCGGTCGGGTTCACTGTCGCGACCTTGCGGGCACCCAACCCGCCGTAGTAGCCCATGCGATAGATGTCGAGCCGGTACGACGTCGAGGTGGTCTTGACCTTGAATCCGACCGTTGACCCACGGTTGACGCTGATGTCGGTGGCGAAGCCCTGGATGGAGGTGCTGCCCGCGCCGCTGATCGCCCACTCGCTGCTCGGATTGCCCGGCTTGCTATTCTCGCAGGCGATCTCGTTGACGATCGGTGCATCACACGGCGCGGCGTTGGCCTGGGTCGCGGGCAGGCCCACCAGCAGGGCGGCGACCAGCGCCAGGGTCAGTCCGAGTGCGAGACCGTCCCGATCGGCCCACCTCTTGCGGAATCGGATCCGGCCACCGTTCATGACGCCTCCCCTGACCGTTCCACGCACGGGCCATCCGGAGGAGGACCCCGCCACGACACACGCAGTCCCGACGGGTCCACAGACTCGCCACAGAATCATGTGCCGGCTGAGTAAATCACTCCGTGCAAGCACGCGACATCCCCCAAATGGGAAGTCGACGCTAGAACCGCCCAGTGTTGGGCGGGATGTCATCACGGTAAGTCACACGTCGGTCGCACCGAGAGCCGCCGATCGGCAAGCACCTGAGCGACGTGCGGCAACGTCGCCTGATCAGATGGCGACGACGTGGACGAGTTCTTCCAACCCTGCGAAGTCGTCGCCGTTGCGCGTGTACAGGTCGAGGCCGTTGGCGTGTGCTGTCGCGGCGATCAGCAAGTCCGCGAATCGGCTGCGCGGCTTGCGTCCTTCACGGACCACGGCAGCGACAACGAGCCCGTAGCTGCGCGCGGCTGCGCCGTCGAACCGGATCGGCTCCAGTTTCGCCTCGACCTCCTGGATCCGAGCCTGCCGTTTCGCCGTCTCGGCCGCGGTGGCAGCAAGATGCGGTCCGGCCGCGAGTTCAGCGGCAGTGATCGCAGAGATCGCCATCTCGTCCGGCAACGCCGCAACGACCATCGGGTCGTGCCAGTCGATGACCACCGACGTGTCAAGGAGCCCGGACGTCACGTTACAACCCCTGGTCGATCACGCGATCGAGGTCGTTTCGAAACCGATGTCTGTCGATTCGGACGCCGGCTACGGCCAGCGCCGCGACCTCCTCGCGGGAGATGAAGGTGCGACGGCCGGACCGGACCGGACGAAGCTCGGCGACAGGCTCGCCGTTGCGCGTGACGATGAAGGTCTCCCCAGCTGTCACGGCATCGATCACTCTCGCGTTCTCATTGCGCAGCTCGCGCTGCGGGATCGTCTTCACCATGCGTAAAACGTAGCGCGAAGTGCGACATTACGCGACGGCCACCGCGCCGGTAGGCGGACTGGTCACGGTGCCACATGTAGCAGACTGCTTTACCAGCCAAGATCGCGGCGGTGCCCGTGCAGCGGAACGTCAGAGAACGGCTGTCACTTATGCCGCGATGGTCCGCTCAACGAGTGGCCGCCCCCGTCGGCACAGGGTGGACGTCCTCGAGAACCTTGCCCAGGTACCCGAGCAGATCCCGATCCCGCAGTGCGGCCGCTCCCAACCGCCCACCCTCGGTGGGCGGCTTCAGAATGAGCACCGACGCCGTGGCCCGGTACTTGGAACCCGGGTACAGCCGCGCCACCCGCAGCTGCCCGGACTCCGGCAACACCACCGGAGCGATCCGCAACCCCTGCGGTCCCAGGGCCACCTCGCTCACCCCGACCGTCCGACACAACTGCCGGAATTCGGCCACCGCCAACAGGTTCTCCACCTGCTCGGGGATCGGCCCGTACCGGTCGGTCAGCTCGTCCCGGACCGCCGCCACATCCTCGGCCGACGAGACCGCGGCGATCCGCCGGTAGGCGTCCAGCCGCAGCCGCTCGGCCGGAACGTAAGCGTGCGGCACATTGGCGTCGATCGGCAGGTCGACCCGCACCTCGGCCGGCTCCTCATCGGCCTCGTCACCGCCCGCCGACACCGCGGCCTTCTTGAACGCCGTGACGGCCTCCCCGACCAGCCGCACGTACAGGTCGAAACCGACCCCGGCGATGTGCCCGCTCTGCTCGGCACCGAGGATCGACCCGGCCCCCCGGATCTCCAGGTCCTTCATGGCCACCGCCATTCCCGCCCCCAGGTCCGAGTTCTGCGCGATCGTGGCCAACCGGTCGTGCGCGGTCTCGGTCAGCGGCTTCTCGCCCGGATACAGGAAGTACGCGTACCCACGCTCCCGGCCCCGGCCCACCCGGCCGCGGAGCTGGTGCATCTGGGATAGGCCGAGAACCTCCGCGTGGTCCACGATCAGCGTGTTCGCGTTCGAGATGTCCAGCCCGGTCTCCACGATGGTCGTGCACAGCAGCACGTCCCACTCGCGGGCCCAGAACCCGTCGATGATCTTCTCCAGCCGATCCTCGTTCATCTGCCCGTGTGCCACCGCGATCCGCGCCTCCGGCACCGAATCCCGCAACCGGCGGGCCACCGCCTCGATGTCGGCGACCCGGTTGTGCACATAGAAGACCTGACCCTCGCGCAGCAGCTCGCGACGGATCGCCGCGGCGACCAGCTTTTCGTCGTAGGCGCCGACGTAGGTCAGGATCGGATGCCGCTCCTCCGGCGGCGTCGCGATGGTGGACATCTCCCGGATCCCGGCCAGGCTCATCTCCAGCGTCCGCGGGATCGGCGTGGCGGACATGGTCAGCATGTCAACGTGCGCGCGCAGCGCGGTGATGTGCTCCTTGTGCTCGACGCCGAACCGCTGCTCCTCGTCGACGACGATCAGGCCCAGGTCCTTGTAGCGGATGGTGGGCTGCAGCAGCCGGTGCGTGCCGATCACGATGTCCACGCTGCCGTCGGCCAGGCCCTTGACAGTCTCCTTCGCCTCCATGTCGTGGGTGAACCGGGACAGACCGCGGACGGTCACCGGGAACGCCGACATCCGTTCGGAGAAGGTGGAAAGGTGCTGCTGGGCCAGCAGCGTGGTGGGCACCAGGATGACCACCTGCTTGCCGTCCTGCACCGCCTTGAACGCGGCCCGCACCGCGATCTCGGTCTTGCCATAGCCCACGTCGCCGGAGATCACCCGATCCATCGGCACCGGCCGCTCCATGTCGGCCTTGACCTCGTCGATCGCCGCGAGCTGATCATGGGTCTCGGTGTAGGGGAACGCGTCCTCGAGTTCGCGCTGCCACGGGGTGTCCGGCGCGAACGCGTGACCGGGCGCGGAGGCCCGTGCCGCGTACAGCTGCACCAGCTTCGCCGCGATCTGCCGCACCGCCTTGCGGGCCCGCCCCTTGGTCTTGGCCCAGTCGGCACCGCCGAGCTTGTTCAGCGTGGGCACCTCGCCGCCGACGTACCTGGACAGCTGGTCGAGCGCGTCGGTGGGCACGAACAGCCGGTCGCCCGGGTGGTTGCGCTTGCTCGGTGCGTATTCGACCACCAGGTACTCGCGGGTCGCGCCGCCGGAGGTGCGCTGCACCATGTCCACGTACTTGCCGATGCCGTGCTGCGAGTGCACGACGTAGTCACCCGGCTTGAGCGCGAGCGGGTCGACCGCGTTGCGCCGCCGGGCCGGCAGCCGGGCCGCCGCCTCCGGGTTGACCCCGGCCGATCCGGTCAGGTCGGCCTCGGTCAATACCGCCAGCCCGGACCCCCTCAGCAGGAAGCCGTGCTCCAGCCGGCCGCAGGTGACGGTGACGACGTCGGTCCTGGGCGGTTCGGTCAGGTGGTCGGCGACGACCACGCCCATGTCCGCCTCGGCAAGCCGCTCCCCCGCCCGGGCGGCGGTCCCGGCGCCGGCCACCACCAGCACCGTCGACCCGCCGGCGGCCTGCCGCTGCCGCGCGTCGGCGATGGCGGCGGCCAGCTCGCCCCGGTAGGCGGGTGCGGCCAGTACCGCCGGCGCCTCCTCGTCCCCCGCATCCTCACCGGTGCCGAACGAGGCGATCCGCCAGATCGGCAGTTCGGCGTCGCGCACCAGATCCAGCACATCGCCCAGGGATCGGTAGGCAGACGACCCGAGGTCGATCGGCGCCCGGCCACCCGTCGCGGCGGCCATCCAGGACGCGGCCAGGAACTCCTCGCCCGTGCGGACGAGGTCGGCGGCCCGGGTGCGGATACGTTCCGGGTCGGCCAGCACCACGTGCGTGCCCCTCCGGACCAGGTTGGGCAGGAGTTCCAGGTCGCCCCCGACCAGCACCGGGATGAGCGACTCCATGCCTTCCACGGCGATGCCGTTGGCCAGGTTGTCCAGCATCTGCGCCAAGGTGGGGTCGCCGGTCTGCTGCGCGGACAGGTGCGCGGCCCGCTCTCGCACCTCATCGGTCAGCAGGATCTCTCGGCAGGGCGGCGCCACCAGCTCCTCGACGGCGGCGAGCGAGCGCTGGTCGGTGACACCGAACGAACGAAGGTCGGTGATCTCGTCCCCCCAGAATTCGACCCGCACCGGATGGTCGGCAGTCGGCGGGAACACGTCGAGAATGCCGCCGCGGACGGCGATCTCGCCGCGCTTTTCGACCATGTCCACCCGGCTGTAGGCCAGCGCGACCAGCCGCTCCACCAGGTCGGTCAGGTCCTCCTGCTGGCCGAGGCGCAGCGTGATCGGCGCCATCTCCCCCAGATGCGGCGCAATGGGCTGGATCATCGACCGGATCGTGGCCACGACAACCGCTGGGTATCCGGCCGGGTGCTCCTCCGGGTGCGCGATCCGTCGCAAGGTCGCCAATCGCCGCCCGACGGTGTCCGCGCGGGGTGAGAGTCGTTCGTGCGGCAGGGTTTCCCACGACGGGAACAGCGCGACGTGCTGATCGCCGATCAGGTCGCCGATCGACGCGACCGCCGCCTCCGCCTCGCGGCCGGTCGCCGTCACCAGCAGCACCGGCACACCGCCGTCGGGGAACCCGGCCGCCAGGGTGCCGACCACGAACGGCCGGATCGACGGAGGGCCCGTCACGCGATGGGTGATCGCTCCGGTGGCGTCCTTCAATCCGGCGAACAACGGGTCGCCGGCGACCGCCGTCAACAAACCTCGCAAGGCACCCGAACTCACGTCACTTGCTCCCTGGTCACGCCAAAAGCCCCTCGCCGAGTCGACGAGGGGTGTCCGCCCAAGGCTACGCCCGACCGTCCGGGACCGGTCCACCCTCTGGCCGCGCCGGCCCTTCCCGATGCGTGAGAGCCCGACGATCACTCGGAGCCCGCTCGGGCCGCGACGCACGATCCGTCGTCCACACTGACTCGTCATGAGCACCGTGAGTCTGAGTTGGTCGTTCGCGGTCCTCCTCGCCGCATTGACCGTGCTGGCGGCAATCGTCACGCGACTGTCGAATGTCGGTCGAGCGCGTCAGCCGGTGTCCGCCGCGGTCCGCGCGGTCGTGCAGCTCGCGGCCGTGTCCGCGGTGATCGGAGCCGTGCTGCACTCGCTGGGCTGGACCCTGATGTTCCTGCTCGGCATGGTGGTGGTGGCCGGCGGGACCAGCGCCCGGCGGGTCACCGGATCGTTCCGCGTTGCCGGGTGGTGGTGCCTCGTGCCGATCGCTCTCGGGGTGACTCCGACCATGGCTTTGATCTTGTTGAGTACCGCGGTACCACCCGAGCCGACCGCGATCCTGCCGACAGCGGGAATCTTGATCGGAGGGGCGATGACGGCGACGACGTTGGCCGCCCGGCGGATGGGCGAGGAGTTGACGTCCCAGCGTGGTGCCTACGAAGCGGGCCTGTCCTTGGGCCTGACCCGGCGCAGCAGCGCAATTCTGATCGCCCGCGACGCGGCCGCGTTGGCGCTGATCCCGGGCCTGGATCAGGCTCGCACCGTGGGCCTGGTGACGCTGCCGGGAGCGTTCATCGGTGTCCTGTTGGCGGGTGCGAGTCCCTTGCAGGCGGGCGCCGCCCAGGTGCTCGTGTTGATCTCCCTGCTGCTGGTGCAGGCGGTTGCGGTGGCCGTGACGATCGAGTTGGTCGGAGCCGGGATGCTACCGGCGACCAAGACCCGACTACCGGCCTGACGTCCAGGGCGGGACTGCTGACAATCGCTCGATGGACCGCCTCGTCGCGCACGCGGCGCACCCCGGGGTCGGCTGGGTCGGGGTCGGCTGGGTCGAGATCCACGTGGCCGGGCTTCTTAGGCCGGTGAGGTGGAT
>CAYZBB010000013.1:0-8288 GCA_964476495.1 uncultured Actinomycetes bacterium
TGAGCTCCGATCACGACGTCGTCGTCACCGGTATCGGCGCGACCACGCCGATCGGTGGCACCGCGCCGGAAACCTGGCAGGCCTTGCTGGACGGCACGATCGGCGTCAAGCCGCTGACCGAGCCCTGGGTCGAGAAGTACGACCTGCCGGTGCGGATCTACGCACCGCTGGTGGTCGACCCCGGAGATGTCCTGCCGCGGGTGGAGGCCCGCCGGCTCGACCGGTGCCAGCAGGTCGCGCTCGTCGCGGCACGCGAGGCCTGGGCCGACGCCGGCGCGCCGGAGATGGACCTGGAACGGCTCGGGGTGGTGATCGGCACCGGCATCGGCGGCGCGCTCACCCTGCTGGGCCAGGACGACATCCTTGAGCAGGACGGAGTCCGCAAGGTCGCCGTGCTGACCGTGCCGATGCTCATGCCCAACGGCCCCGCCGCCGCGGTCGGTCTCTGGGCCAAGGCCCGCGGCGGAGTGCACGCACCGGTGTCGGCCTGCGCATCCGGCGCCGAGGGCCTGGCGTGGGCCTACCGGATGATCAAGTCCGGCGAGCTTGACGTCGCCATCGCCGGCGGCGCCGAGGCCTGCGTGCACCCGCTGCCGATGGCCGGCTTCTCCCAGATGCGGGCCATGAGCACCCGCAACGACGACCCGCAGACCGCCTCCCGCCCGTTCGACGTGGACCGGGACGGCTTCGTGCTCGGCGAGGGCGCCGGGATCATGGTGCTGGAGCGCGAGGCGCATGCCAAGGCGCGCGGCGCGAAGATCTACGGCCGGCTCGCCGGCATCGGCATGTCCAACGACGCTTATCACATCACCGCTCCCGAACCGGACGGCGAGGGCTCGAGCCGGGCGATCTCGAAAGCGCTGCGCAGCGCCGACCTGTCCCCGCTGGACATCGGCCACGTCAACGCCCACGCCACATCGACGCCGGTCGGCGACCTCGCGGAGTCGAACACGATTCTGCGCTCCGTCGGCGGGCACCCGGTGGTCACCGCCACCAAGTCGATGACCGGCCACATGCTCGGCGCGGCCGGGTCACTGGAGGCGATTGCCACGCTGCTGTCCGTCCGGGACGGCATCGTGCCCGGCACCCGCAACATCACCACGATCGACCCGGAGATCAAGGTCGACGTGGCCACGGAGAACCGTGAAGTGACCCTGGCCGCCGCGCTGAACGACTCGTTCGGCTTCGGCGGGCACAACGTCGCCCTCATCTTCACCGCGGCCTGACCCAGGCCCGCGCGGCGCCACAGGAGTCGACGATGACCGCAGTCCTGCCACAGACAGACCTACCGGAACAACCTCGAGAAGGCTCACGGGGTCCCGATGACCCCGTTCCCCGGCAGGCCCCGCGGGCGCTGGACCCGCGTGAGCCGCTCGTCCGGCTGTCCACGCTGATGGACCCGGGCACCGTCGTCCCGCTGCATGGCAACGACACCTCCGGTGTGGTGGCCGTGCGCGGGCGGATCGACGGATCGAAGGTCGTCGCCTATTGCACCGACGGCACCCGGATGGGCGGCGCGATGGGTCACGAGGGCTGCTCCCACATCGTGGACGCCATCGACGTCGCCCTGCGCGAGCGCGTCCCGGTCGTCGGCCTGTGGCACTCGGGCGGGGCCCGGCTCGCCGAGGGCGTGGAGGCGCTTGACGGCGTCGGCCAGGTGTTCGCGGCGATCGTGCGCGCGTCCGGGCGGGTGCCGCAGATCTCCGTCGTGCTGGGCGCGGCGGCCGGCGGGGCCGCCTACGGCCCGGCCCTGACCGACATCGTGATCATGGCCCCGGACGGCCGGGTGTTCGTCACCGGCCCGGACGTGGTCCGGTCGGTGACCGGCGAGGACGTCGACTCCGAGGCTCTCGGCGGGCCGGCCGCGCACCACCGCAAGTCGGGCGTCGTACACATCGTCGCCGATTCCGAGGCCGACGCACTCGCCCGGGCCCGCCGGATGACCGGCATCTTCACCCAACCGGGCATCACCGGCGTCACCGGCATCGAGGACGATCCCGACCTGGCATCCGCCCTGCCGGAGCAGGCCAATCGTGCCTACCCGGTGCGACCGCTGCTGGACCGGATCCTGGACGGTCCGATCGAGGAACTGCAGGCGAAGTGGTCGCCCAACATCGTCGTGGGGCTGGGCCGGCTGGCTGGTCGCTCGCTGGGTGTGGTGGCCAACAACCCGCTGCGTCTCGGCGGCTGTCTGGACTCCCAGTCGGCGGAGAAGGCCTCCCGGTTCGTCCGGATGTGCGATGCGTTCGGCATCCCGCTGCTCGTGGTCGTGGACGTGCCCGGGTACCTGCCCGGTGTCGGCCAGGAATGGGACGGTGTGGTTCGCCGGGGCGCCAAACTGCTGCACGCGTTCTCCGAGGCGGTGGTCCCCCGCGTCACGCTGGTCACCCGAAAGGCCTACGGCGGCGCCTACATCGCGATGAACTCCCGCGCGCTCGGCGCCACCGCGGTGTTCGCGTGGCCGAACGCGGAGATCGCGGTGATGGGCGCGAAGGCGGCGGTCGGCATCCTGCATCGGCGCAAGCTCGCGGCGGCACCGGTGGAGCAGCGGGAGGCGTTGCACGCGCAGCTGGCCGCCGAGCACGAAAGGATCGCCGGCGGTGTGCACCGTGCCATCGAACTGGGCGTGGTCGACGAGGTGATCACTCCCGCCGAGACTCGACGCAAGCTGGCCGAGGCGCTCGCCAAGGCACCAGCCGGGCGCGGCAGCCACGGCAACATTCCACTGTGAGCGAGCTCGCGAGCGAACCATCAGCCACTGTGAGCGAGCTCGCGAGCGAACCCTCGGCCACTGTAAGCGAGCTCGCGAACGAACCATCAGCAGCTGTGGGCGAGCTCGCGAGCGAACTCTCGTCACCTGTGTCACCCGGGCCGGTTCACCTGGTCGGCGGCGGCTGGGACACCACCGTCACCTACGCGCCGTTCCTGGCCGACGCGTCCCGCGGTCATCGCGCAGGACCGGCCATTGCCTGCGTCGTGTTCGACGAGGGTGACGGCGAGCGGCAGTTCGACCGGTGGTCCGCCGCGTTGCGCGCGCAGTCGCCGACCTGTCGGCCGCGGCTCGTGCCGGTCCGGCCCGGAGAGGTGCTGGACGTCCACCGTTTGGGCGACGCCGACGGGCTGCTGGTCTGTGGCGGGCTGACTCCCGGCTATGCGGACGCCCTGGTTCCGGTGGCGGCCGAGATCATCGCGTGGCTCGCCGACGGCCACCGGCCCTACTGCGGCTTCTCCGCCGGCGCCGCCATCGCATCGCGGCGGGCGATCGTCGGCGGCTGGCGGGCCGGCGAGATGCCGGTGTGCCCGGAAGACGCCGCGGAGGATCTGGATCAACTCACCGTCATGCCCGGTCTCGGGTTGACCAGGTGGAGCGTGGACGTGCACTGCGCCCAGTGGGGCACGCTCCCCCGGCTCATCGAGGCGGTGGTCGGTCGGCAGGCGGCCGGGACCGGATTGGGAATCGACGAGAACACGGTCGTCTCGATCGAGGCGGACGGCCGGATCGCGATCGCCGGAACCGGGCGGGCCTGGTTCGTGCACCGCGGCGGTGGACGCGATCAGGCGAACGTCAGCCCCGTCTCCGCCGGGACCCGGATCGGGTGACTCCTGCCGATCACGCCTCCGCGGACTGCGTGGCTGGAAGTGCCCGCTGAACGGGCTTTTCCAGCCAGCCAGCGCGCAAGAGTCGCCTTCGTCAACCGCGAGGCGAGTGATGGGCTGGACCGACCTCGGACGGTCCGGAATGGCGGGATCAGCCGGTTGCTGCCCGCGCCTGAGCGGCGATCGCCTCGTGGTCGGCGGATCCGACCACATCCAGGCCGGGAGCGGGCGTCCGGCCCAGCGCAAGCCGCAACGCGTAGACCCGGGTGGCTGCGTCGGCCAACCGGTCGGCCGGCAACTGACCGCTCTGTTCCGCCGCGACGATGCCGGCCACTGCCGCCTCCGGATCGACTGGCATCAGCACCAGGTCCTGACCGGCCGCGATCCCCCGCCAGGCGGCCTCAGCCGACGAGAAGTTGCTCGCCACCGGAGCCATCTCGAAGGAGTCGGACACCGCGACACCCTGAAAGTTCAGCCCACTGCATCCGGCCACCCCGGATCCCTTGAGCAGGTCGGAGACCACGGCGCCGGTCAGCGCCGTCGACTGCCCCACGGCGCCGACGGCCGGCAACTCGATGTGCCCTGTCATCACCAGCGCGGTGCCGGCGTCCACGCCGGCCCGCATCGGCACTGCCTCGACGGCGTTCCACTCCTCGCAGCTCACGTCCAGCGACGGCAACGCCTTGTGGGTGTCGGTGGCGAGCCGGCCGATCCCGGGGAAGTGTTTGACGGTGGCCGCCACACCGCCCTGCTGATAGCCCTTGACCGCCGCCGCGACCAGGCGGGCGGACCGCTGCGGGTCGGATCCGAACGTGCGGTCGGCCACCCCGGAGGCGCCTGATTCGGGCAGGACGTCGGCATCGGGCGCGAAGTCGACGTTGATACCGACGGCTCGCATCTCACGGGCGCTCGCGGCGGTGACCGCCTCGGTGGCGGCCGCGGCCGTGTCCAGGTCGCTGATCCCGGATAGCTCCTCGTTGCCGGGGAAGTCGGTGAATCCGTTCACCAATCGGGTCACCAGGCCGGATTCCTGGTCGGTCGCGATCAGCAGCGGCGCCCCGGCCTGTGACGGCGGAACCTGACCCTGCAGTGCGTCGGTGACCGCCGCGACCTGGTCGGGGCGCCCGGTCGAGGTGCCGTCGATCGAGCCCCGCGAACCCATCAGGATCACGCCGCCCAGATGAAGCCTCTCCACCAGGTCGGTGCCGACGGCGTCCGCTGAACTGGCCATCACGACCGTGCCGGCGCGGTCCGCGACGCTCATCGAGGCCACCGCCGCGGCCGCCGCGGCCAGGTCGTCGGCGGTCACCGGGCCACCGGGTGGAACGGCCACGTCAGGCCCGGCGGGCACGGCGGAGCCGGCCGACTCGACGGATTGCGCCGCCGGCGCGGGTTCGACGGTGCTGACGCCGGTCGTTCCTTCTTCGGCAATCATCGACGACGCGGTGTCCGAGGCCGGCGTGGATCCCTGATCGGTCGATGCCACCGGCGCGATGGTAGTTGGGGTCGGGCTCGGTCCGTTCCCGGACGAGCAGCCCGTCACCAGTGCCGCGCCAAGGCCAACGACCAGAAGGCGCCGTCCGGTGTGCCGGTACCACCGTCGCTGCATGGTCGCCGACGTTACCGGCACTGCGTCATGGACTGGGCGGACGGATCGATTCCGCTGAGCACCAGGGCCCCGTCTCGCTCGATCAGCAGGTAGGTCAGGTCCCAGTTGATGCAGGTCACCGGCAGCCGACTCGGCGCGAACTCGACCTGCTGTTCGGAGGTGAACATCAGCCGGGCGCGCAGCGGCTGGTCCTGGATGGAGGCGACGACGAGGTTGGAGTCCACCGTCGTGCTGTATTCGCGCAGCCAGTCGTCGGCCGACTGCGCGGACGACTGACCGGCCGCCACCGATCGCAGCCAGGATTCGTAGTCACGCCGATTGATGGCGTCGAAGTACTGCTGGAAGGACTGCTGCACTCGGGCCGCCTCCGGGTGCTCCCCGACCCCGTCCGACAGCCGGACGACCTGGTCGGCGGACGGCCCGGCCGAGTAGCCGACCGGCATCGCAACGGCGCGCGTCCTGCCCAGCGCCCAGGCCGCGCAGACTCCCGCCCCGACGATGACGATCAGGACGACGGTGAGCACCATCGTCAATCGCCGCCCGCGCAACCGCATACAGACTTCCCTCTCGTCTCGTTCGCCGTTGAAGCGACGTCCGAGGGTACGCAGGGTTGCCGAGTGGCATCGCGACGTGGTCCATCGCACGATCCGGCGACACGCCGGAGGACCTTGGCCGACGCGCGGTCAGCCGACCTGGTGGAGCCAGGTGACGGCCGTGCCCTCACCCGCACGACGGAACGATTCCAGTTCGGCATCGATGTGCGCGCCGAGCAGGTCTGCGAGCTTGTGGTGGACCGCCTCCAGGCTGGTCGCGGACGCGAGCACGGAGCGGACCTGGTCCTCGCCGAGGACGATGTCCCCGTTGGCGGACATGGCCGCGCGCCAGATGCCTCGACCGGGGACGTGGCAGATCCGTTCGCCGTCGACGCCGGGACTGGCTTCCTCGGTGATCTCGAAGCGGAGCATCGGCCAGGCCTTCAGCGCCTTGGCCAGCTTGCCTGCCGTGCCGGTCTTGCCGGACCACGAGGCGTCGGCGCGCAGCGACCCCGGCGCCGCCGGTTGCGCCGTCCAGGAAAGCGTCACCCGCGCGCCGGTCACCCCGGCGATCGCCCACTCGACGTGCGGGCAGATCGCCGCGGGCGCCGAGTGCACGTACAGCACCCCACGAGTCACTTCCGTCCACCTCCGCTCGCACTTCCACCGTTCTTCCCCAACGTGGACGTGACGAGGCCCGAAGATGTGGGCGTGCTGCCAGTGGTGCGTGGTGCCATTGTGCACCGTGGGACTGCCGCGACGCCAGTCCCTGCTCAGCTGGTGCTGGGCGGTGGTCGACCGGAGGTCAACGGACGTGCGCCACTCCCGCATCGGACCACAGCGGTGAATCGGGCTCCCCCTCGGACCAACCGTTGGGCCGGCGGGTGTCGGCGCCGAATCTGGGGCCGATGACGGCGAGCAGGACGAACAGGGCCAGGACGATCAGGGCGGTTGTCATGCCTTGAAGCGTGCTCCGCAGAAAACCTCACGTCCATCTGTTTCTTCTTTCGTGGATGCGTAAGATGTGCTGCATGATTGATGTCCGCAAGCTGGAGATCCTCCGCGAGCTGGACCGCTGCGGCACGATCGCCGCGACTGCCGCGGCCGTCCACCTCACCCCGTCCGCGGTATCCCAACAGCTGGCCTCCCTGTCCAAGGAAACGGGCACCGCCATGCTCGAGCCCGACGGCCGCCGGGTCCGGCTCACCGAGGCCGCGCAGTTACTGCTGCGGCACGCGCACCAGATCTTCACCCACCTCGAGCACGCCGAGTCTGACCTGGCCGCCTTTCGCCGCGGCGATGCGGGCACCGTGCGGATCGGAACGTTCAGTTCCGCGGTCAAGGCACTCGCGGTCCCCGTCATCTCCGACCTGTCCAGCCGCACCCGGATCCGGGTGGAGCTGCGGGAGGTACAACCGGAGGACGCGCTGGACGCGCTGCTGGGGCGGCGCGTCGATCTGTGCATGAATCTGGCCGTCAGCGAGCTGCTCCCCGGCGGGGACGACAAGCGGGTCCACTCCGAACACCTGCTCGACGACGTCATGGACGTGGCGCTGCCGTTCGACCACCCGCTCGCCGATCGGCCCGAGATCGAGCTCGCCGACCTCGCGGACGCCGACTGGATCCTGGCCAACCCGGGGGTGCCGTGCTGGCAGCTGAGCCGCGACGCGTGCGAGCGGGCCGGCTTTCGGCCGCGCGCCCGGCACTACGCGGACGAGTTCGTCGGCGTGGTCGGGTTGGTCGCCGCCGGGCATGGAGTGAGCCTGCTCCCGCGGCTGGCCCAGCCGGAGTTCGTGCACGAGCCGATCGTGTTGCGGCCGGTGGCGGGTACCAGCCCGGTGCGTCGGATCAGCGTGCAGACCCGCGCCGGCACGGCCGATCAGCCGCACATCGCGCCCGCTCTCGAGTCGCTCCGCAGGATCGCCGCCGGGGTGGCACATGGGCCGGTGGAGTGCCGCCCCATCGTGACGCCGGCCGCGCCGGCGGCCCAGGTTGTGCCGACCGCGTTGGCGGTGTCGTGAGGTGGCTACGTACATCGCGCTGATCCGCGGTATCAACGTCGGGCGCAACAAACGGATCGCGATGGCCGACCTGCGGGCGATGCTGGAGTCGCTCGGTTACGCCGACGTGCGCACACTGCTGCAGAGCGGGAACGCCGTGTTCACCGGACGCGGGTCGGCGTCGGAGGTGGCCCTGGCCGTGGAGGAGGCGATGACCGAGCGACTGAAGGTGTCTGCGCGCGTGCTGGTCCGCAACCCGGCCCAACTGGCGAAGGCCATCCGGGCCGACCCGTTCGGTGACCGCGCGGCCGAGGGATCGAAGCACTTTCTGGGGTTCCTCGACGTCGAGCCGACGACGGCGGTGGTCGACAAGGTCCCCGAACTCGGACCGGACGCCGAGACCGCACCGGACGAGGCCCGGTACGTCGACGGCCACCTGTACCTGTGGTGCCCCAACGGCCTGTCGAAGTCGACGCTGTGGCAGGTCAACTGGGACAGGCTCCTGGGCACCGCGGTCACCATGCGGAACTGGAACACCGTCACGAAGCT